>JBEULK010000043.1:0-2685 GCA_041287325.1 Pyrobaculum sp.
AGGTGTATGTAGAAGTTTCCTTTCTTTACAAATCCTTCGCCGGGGGGTTTGAGGTAGGTGGTGCAGTCTGGGAGCCCGGCCTCCGCAAAGGCGGCGTGTCTGTTCTTACAGCTTTCACAGACGCCGCAGTGGGCCTCGCCCGACTTGTAGCAAGACCACGTCTCGTATACCAGCTCCCCCACCTCTGCGTAGCAAGTCTTTAGGAGCTGGGACTTTTTCAGCCTCTCTCTAGAGGGGGTCCATATCTCTACGTCTCTTTCTCCGCGGAAGTGGCAGATCCTCAGCGCCGCCTGTAGCGCCTCGAAGCACTCGGGGCTGCAGTCAGGGTACCTAGGCTCCCACGTGTCCTCTCTGGGCTTTACGTCGTCGTAGTGAGAGCCGAGTATTACGTAGGTCTTGGCGCCCGTGGCCGCTCTTATGGTGTAGGCATATGCCGCGGCTATAGCGGCCATCACCACGTTTCTAATCGGCACTACCACAGTGGGCGTGTAGGCCTCCTCCACCGCCACTGAGGCGTCTGTGAGCTGAGTCCCCTTCCACAACTCGCCCAAGGCGGAGAGGTCGACCACCCTGTGCTCCACCACGCGGCCCCATCCGCGCCCCGCGGCTAAGGCGTCTAGCTTTTTTAAAACCGTCTGCGCCTTCTCTACCTCCACGGCCCCCTTCTGGCCGTATACAAACGACAGGGCGTGTACGTCGCAGCCTTTTTTCAGCCAGAGCGCCGTGTAGCAAGTGGAGTCGAGCCCGCCTGACACTACGGCGACTACTTTACAAGTCACGGCGTCGTGGGCACCTCGGCAGATGCAAGCTCGAGGAGTATTGCCTTTTCGAAACAGAGGTCTCTTATCGAAAGAACCCCCACCAACTCGCCCGCGTTGTTCACCACCACGACGTGGCGTATGTTGTGCGTTCTCATCTTCTCCGCGGCGACGCGGACGGGGTCTGTGTCGAGGACTGTGATCGGGGGGTTGGCGATGGACATGGCGGGCCCGTCGAGGTCTAGCCTCTGCGCCACTGCCCTTAACACGTCTCTCTCAGACGCCACGGCCACCGGCTTCTTGGGGTTGTCTCTGGCGGTCAGCACGACGAGGCCGACTCTGTTCTTGACAAGCTCCGCCGCCACTTCTCGTATTGTGGCGCTCTCGGGCAAAGAGACAGGGGAGCGTTTTAAAAGGTCAGAAGTCCTAATCATGAATAAGAGTCTATACAAATTTAAAAATTTAATATGTGTACAGCACGTCGACTGGGAAGCCGAGGTCTAGGCGTAGGTCTCTACGCGCCACGAGGACGGACGCCGCCGCCGTCTGCGCCCCCGCCTTGTCTACTAAGCTGGCCAACGCCTTGAGAGTCTTTCCCGTCCTGGCTATGTCGTCGATGATTAACACCTTGTCGCCTTTCTGTAGATAGGGCGTCGGTATGTACAAAGTTACGGGCCGCCCCTCTCTGAGATATGTAAATTCGTAGTTCTCCACCCCGGGCTCTCTATACGCCTTGGCCACCACCAGAGGCGCCTCGAAGCGGGAGGCGGCCGCCACCGCCAGAGGGATGCCATCCGCCGCAGCGGTGAGGACTTTGTCGAACTTAAACCCGTCGAACCTACGCGCGAGGTAGATCTCGTAGAGGCGCCAGAAGTCTGGGAGCTGTACAAAAGACATGTCTACGTAAGACTCGTAGATCTTGACCTTGGCGCGCACCACCTCAGAGACTGGGTAGGCCCCCTCCAGCTTTTCTAACATCTCCCTGGCCGTCTCCGCCGAGGGGAGCATGTCCCCTGTGGCGTAGCGCGAGAGGACGCTCTCAGGTACGTCTAACAACGCCGAAAGGTCTTTATACGTGACCCCCAGCAACCTCTTTACCGATTTCAAATACCCCACTGCATCCAGCTGAAGCCTGAGGCCCTCTATGCGTTTCACAAATTTAGAAAAAATTGTATTAAACAAATTCTCTCCCAATGACGTTCCTGGCTATTATCAACTTCATGATGTTTTCGGCGCCCTCGGCCCCCACGTAGTATGACAAGATGCCGAGGAGCGAGCGGGCTACGTTTGTCTCTTTGAAATACGAGGCGCCGCCGAGCCACTTCATCACCTCAAGCGCCGTCTCCACTGCGAGCGAGACTGCGAGGTACTTGGCGACTGCGCCGGCGGTGGCCACGTCGTGTACTGTAAAAGCCACGTCGCCGCTGTAGTGTCTGTCGGCTACCCACGCCGCTTTGTATACCGCTAACTGCGCCGACTGTAGGCGGGCGTAGAGCTCGGCGAATTTGAAGCCTACCCCCTGGTAGCTGGCGACGGGCTTGCCGAAGACGACGCGTTGTTTAATCCACTCCAAGCCTCTGTCAAGCAACCACCTGGCGGCTCCCACAGAGGCCGCGCCTATTATCGTGCGGGCTAGGTTAAAGCCTTCCATGGCTATCTTAAACCCGCCGTTTAGCTCGCCTAGCATAAAAAAGTCCTCCACGGGGAGGCCCTCGAGAGTTAAATACCCCGTGGGGAGGCCGTGGCGCCCAATCTCCTCCCAATCTCTGTAGGTAAAGCCCGGCGAGACGCGGCCCCTCCTCTTTAACAACGCCAAGAAGACTGTTATCCCCCTGTGCTTGTCCTCCACCCTCCCAGTCCTCGTGACGGCGACGACGCCGCCGCCGTAGGGCAGGTTTAAAGCAGTGGCCACGCCGGTGACCATGTT
>JBEULK010000043.1:2785-3873 GCA_041287325.1 Pyrobaculum sp.
TTTGGCGCTGAGAGGAATACCCAAAAGACCTGCCTCCCCCAGCCTCGCCGCCACCTCTTCAATAGGCCACTTCTTCTCGTCTATCTCCACCCACCTAGGCGCGATAACCCTCTCCGCAAAAGACTTCACAGACTCTAGAAAAAGCTTGTCTTCCCTAGAAAGTCCGAAATCCATAAAACAGTGGAAAAACTACATTTTAAATGATCGAGGTCTTGATTTACGAAAACGACGTAGCGTTTTACTACAAGGGGCGGAAGATACTCACAATCCTCCTGTACATGACCCCCCTGCTACACTACGTCCAACACGTGGCCCCCCACGTGGCTAGGAGGCTGGCGGAGGCCAAGGTCTATGAGTTCTACACAACAGACCCGGCGGCGGGGAGGGCGATAGAGCTGGCGTGCCGCGGCGCCTGTAAGTACGACCCCAGAGGCCAAGACATCTCGGCGGTGTTAGAAGAGGTGTATTACAACTACCTCGCCGACAGAGTCCTGGCCTACTCCGCCACCGCCGACGCCTTAGTGGTGCCATGCGCCGACCAGGCATTGGCAAGAGCCTTGGCCAAGAGGGCGCGGGAGTACGCCCCAGACCTCGCCCTAATTGCCTCACAGTACGGGGGGAGGTGTCAACTAGACCACGCCCACGACCCACAGCCGTTGGACGTCCCCCTCCCCCTAGGCCCAGTCTCCAGAGCCGCGCTTCACACAGCCACGTGGGCCGTAGACGAGGGCATAGCAGAGGCGCCTCTAACGCCGCTACTAGATGCCAGATGCATATAGCCTCGGCGCCGAGGCATGTTCAATAGGGGTGCAGAACGCCAGAGGCAACCATGCACGAGGCGTCGACGACCTCGGCATGTCTCCGCTCTGAGTTTCGTAGCTACGCAATCTCGTCTATTCCCTTCTTCCCGTCGCGTCATAAAGCCCTTCGTTAATTGGACCGCACGGTGCGTCAAAAGGACGTACATCACAGAGTTGAGAAGACGCCGATACGGCGAGATGAAGGACGACGATGTGAAACAAGAAAGCAAGCACGTTGACAAAAGAGTAGAAAGACGTGGTGCGGGGGGTGGGATTTATAGGCCGGCT
>JBEULK010000044.1:0-2224 GCA_041287325.1 Pyrobaculum sp.
GGCGGCGTGCCTGTGAATATGAGGTCGCCGGGCTTGAGGGTGATGCCTTGCGAGGCCCAGCGTATTAGTTGCTGGACGTTGAAGATGAGGTCTGAGGTGTTGCCCTCCTGTTCCAACACGCCGTTTACCCAAAGCCTAAGCGCCAGGCGGTTGGGGTCGGGCACTTCGTCTTTCGTCACGATCCAGGGACCCACCGGCGCGGCGGTGTCCATGGACTTGCCCCAGATCCAGTTCAGGCCGTAGGGGTTAAGCTGTTGCGGCCACCCCGGCGGGAACTGCCAGTCTCTGACCGAGATGTCGTTGCCCACGGCGTAGCCGAAGACGTAGTCGAGGGCCTCCTCCGAAGAGATGTACTTGCCCGACCTGCCCATCACCACGACGAGCTCCACCTCCCAGTCCACCTTCTGCGCCACCTTGTGTTTTACCACGCGGCCTTCGTGGCCCACGAGGGCGTTGGGAAACTTGGGGAAGAAGTAGGGCCTCTCCGGCGGGCTTACCCCAGCCTCCTGGCCGTGTGCCTTGTAGTTGACGGCGACGGCGAATATCTTCTCGGGGTCTGGCACCGGCGGCTCCCACACGATTTCAGGGGGCTTGTGGTAAGGCCCCTTGGCCTTGGCCTCCAGCCTCCTCACCATTTCCAAGGCGGGCTCCCCCACGGCTATCAGCTTTTTCATGCTGTATAGAAAGTCCGGCGCCTCGTAGGCGCCGAAGACTTGTTTATACGCCTCAGGCAGATCCAAGACCCTTCCGTCTTTCCAGAGGCCGACTTTCAAGGCCTCTCCCTTTCTAAATGTTAACAACCGCATAGGCCGCAGTTCCCCCTCTTTTAAAAGCTTTTAATAAGCCCCTCGGCGCGGACACAGCCCCCGAAGCCGTCTTCTTGCGCCGTCCAATCTGCGGAACTTGCCAAATGCGCCTTCGGCGAACTGGCGCGGCCCCCACACATCGGCGACGGATCCTCGCCAAGCTCTCTACGACCTGTGCGTCCACGGCGTTGGCCGTGGCAGAAGCTTTCGACGAGGCGAATTCTCCAGGGTTCTTCCCACAGAGCCACGCCTCCTCAGCCGCCTCAGCTACCCACTGCCCTTAGGCTGAGGCAAATCCCGCCTAGAAGCTATGCACGACGCGTCCCAGTAGCCGTCTTCGCCCAAGCCCGTAGTTGCTCGTCGTCGGCTCTCTCGCTGATCGGCCGGGGCAGTGGAGTGGGCGTCGGCCGTGCGCCAAGTAGCGAAGTGAGTTCTTGTACGAGGTTAATACTTAAATATAGAAGACGAGGTGTGGACCATGTCGAGTCTGTTCAAGAGGTACGAGTTGCCGCCGCTCCCCTACAGCCTAGACGCGTTGGAGCCCTATATAAGCAGAGACATCGTCGAAGTCCACTACAACGGCCACCACAAGGCCTACGTCAACGGGGCCAATTCCCTCCTGGAGAGGATGGAGAAAATAATCAAGGGCGAGCTGGCGTCGGGTCAGTACGACATACAGGGGATACTACGGGGCCTTACATTCAACATAAACGGCCATAAGCTACACGACCTCTACTGGAAGAGCATGGCGCCGGCGGGCAAGGGCGGCAGCAAGCCCGGCGGCAGGCTGGCCGACCTTATAAACAAACAGTACGGCAACTTCGACAAGTTCAAGGCCGTGTTCACCGAGGCCGCCAACTCGTTGCCCGGCACAGGCTGGACCGCCCTATATTACGACGTTGAGACCGGCAACTTGCAGATAATGACCTTTGAAAACCACTTCTTGAACCACATAGGCGAGGCCCCGATACTGCTCATAGTAGACGAGTTCGAACACGCGTACTACCTCCAGTACAAGAACAAGAGGGCCGACTACGTCAACGCCTGGTGGAACCTAGTCAACTGGGACTACGCCGAGAAGAGACTCTCAAAACTAATCTAACCCCCCCTTTTTCCACGCCGATTCCTCACGCCTCTGAAGAGGGCCGGAGTCGAAAACTAAAACGCCGCAATGGAAAATGCGACGGGGATCTACGACGACGGGGCGCGCTCGGCTTTTTAGGTCTCGCAACCGCGGCCAAGCCAGCGCGCTGGCAGGGCTACGTCCCACGTCGCGGAGAGTCCTACTGCCCGCCCGTTTGGCTAGTTCAAATACAGCCTGAGGTGTTGGCCGCGCTCGGCTCCTCCGACAAGCGACGGGGGCCCCGATGTGTCTAGTCGCCCAGTGGTAGCCCACACGTCGTCTGCCGGGTCGACTG
>JBEULK010000044.1:2324-3749 GCA_041287325.1 Pyrobaculum sp.
ACTGCGCCGCCCCCAGTGCCTATTCAGCAACTCTCTTGAAGCGACTGGTTTCTCTGTAAAAAATGAGAAGTAGAAGAGGAATGTGTTGCATATGCCGGGTTGCCTAAGAGTTTTACGTGTACTTGCCGCTCTTATGTCTGTAATACTCTTTCTGACCTCCTCCCCGCCCTGAGGGGTGGGGGTTCCCTTTGGGCGGTTCGCTGTTTAGCGGCGTGCCGCTTTCACCCTTACGACCTAAAGTACTTATTTCTCCTCTACCTCATACTATACGTCCTCTTAGCGGAATGCCACAAGTCTCCTTGCTAGTTTTAGAAACTTGTTTCAACACCTGCTCTGGCGGAGGAGTATCGTAAGAGGAGATGCTTGGGAGGGGCGTGTAGATGGCTGGGAGACTAAGTAGTGGCGTAGGCGGGGCTGCAGCGGTTGGTTTCTATTCTCCGCTGAGGCTTGGCCCGTGTTCGCCGGTTCGGGCCCAGCGCCGATAGGCACTTGACGGGTTTTGTCTGGGTTTGAGAGTCGCCCGCCTAGAGGCGGCGGGATAGTTTATATACCTGGCTTTTGCTGGCGGCTGGTGTATGTCTTGTTGGCGTTCTTGGTAGCGGTGGCTTTGGTGGTGGGGGGCACCTTGTCGAGGAGGCTAGACGTGGGGGTGTCTCTACCCCTCGCAACGGCGCTTTACGGCGTCTTGGCCCTGGGCTCCTCCGTGGGGCGGGAGACTCTCGCGGCTTTTAACTACTCTATGTTTGTAGTTCTCGCGTCGCTGGTCTTGGCCATGGCTTTGGGCTATTTGATGAGGTCAAGGCGGGTGGCCGTGGCAAGCGGACTCACGTCGGTGGGGCCCAGGTTCGCGGCTTTTGCAATCCCCGCCGTCATTGGGCTCCTGCCCATGCCGGGCGGGGCCTACATATCGGCCGTCGTGGCGGACCCCCTCTACGGCGAGATGGGGCTGAGAAGCCACGAGAAGACCTTCCTCAACTACTGGATGCGACACATTTGGATACCCGTATGGCCTCTGTTCCAAGGCGTCTTGATCACCTCGGCCGTCCTCTCGGAGCCCGTGTCTGCGGTGGTTTCATGGTCTTGGCCTGCGAGCGTGGCGGCTATTGCGGCCGGCGTGGCCGTGGGGTTGCCTGTGGTGAAGAAGACTGAGGTTAGGGGGAGGGCGAGGGACTTGGCAGAGCTCTGGCCTCTGGCTGTGGTGGCGGCCCTCTCCCTATTCATGCCGATATACCTCGCCGTCGCCGTGGCTCTCATCTTGTTCATACTTGTTTACAAGCCGTGGCCCTCGGACGTCGTTGCGGCTTTTCGCTACGCCCTGACCCCCCGTATACTGGCGGTAGTAATCTCCTCCCTCGTGTTCTCCCGCTACATCGAGACTAGCGGGCTGAGCCGTCTCCTGGCCTCTAGCATCGGCGGAGCCGCCCC
>JBEULK010000045.1:0-3698 GCA_041287325.1 Pyrobaculum sp.
TTAGCCCTGGCGGTTTTGTTTACAGTCTACTACGCCTCTACGTATCTACAGCCGTCTTATGAGCTAAACGTCACGCTCTACATCAAAGTCAAAGGCCCAGGCGTGGAAAGCACACTGCCGCTGGGGTGGGCCGTGATCGGCGAGTCGCGGGCGGTGCGGTATACCTGGGCCCGCCTCGCCCTACAAGGCGTCTACATCGACGTCTACTCGGCCACAGAAGGCGGCAGAAACTACACAGTAGTCTGCGTAGGGGGGATGTGCAAAAAGGTTCAGCTACCCGCCTCGGCTACGCCTGCGGCTGAGCTCGTCAAGCTGGGAGAGGCAAAAACCGGCGAGTTGGGGGCATGCGCCCACCTGGGCAGGTGGGGGAGGCTTTACAAAGTGGAGGTGCCCCTGGACTGGTCGCTTTTCAACGAAATCGTGAGGCAGCCGGTGGTGGCGAACTCCACGTTAGAGGGCTACTTCTGCGAAGAGGGGAAGACCCCCCTCTGGGCGTTGATAAGAGCCACCATTGTCTTTCACAACGGCCAGACCTTCGTCGCGGAGTACCACATCAACACCACAAGGATTACGCGGTTCAACCAGAGCCGCTACCAGGAGGTGTTGAAAAAAGCAAAAGGCTAGTACAACAACACGACCTCTCTGTCGCAGTACATTCTCGGGAACATCTCGCCCAGTCCCCTCGACACGTACATGGCGGCAGAGCCCCCACGATACCACCCCCACGTGTATCCAAAGTGGCTGTTTGTAAACAGGGGGACGTTGCCCGGGAGGCAGAACTGCCCCCCGTGGGTGTGGCCGGCGAGGTATAGGCCCTCCACGGAGTTTTGAAAGGCGTCTGGGCTGTGTGCCAACACAACGTCGGCGCCCCTCACCGGCGGGTAGCTCCTAGGGTCCTCCCTCCAGTCCAGCCCGTACACCCTAAGGCCCCCCACGTCAACCCAGTCGTCTCTCAACACGTGCACCCCAGCCTCCTCCAATGCCCTAACCCCCTCTCTCAAGGGAAACCTCCTCCTGGCCCAGTACTCGTGGTTTCCCAACACGGCCACCTTAGGTCCCCTTACGCCCCGGACGACCTCAACAACCACCTCTAAACTTGGCGTACGCTCGTCATAAGTGTCGCCTCCGATCAAAACCAAGTCGGCGTCTGGGAGGTCATAACTCCGGCGGCTGTGAATATGCAGATCTGAAATAAACAAGACCCGCCTACCCAGCCCAACGTTCAACCTACTAATCTTTAAGTCTAGGAGCGCCACACCCCCAACGGCGACCATTAACAAGGCGCCGAAAGAGGCTACGAGAAGCCTACGTCTAGAAACCACACATCGGCCGATATTTTGAGTTAAAAACTTGAAGGGCGCCGTTAGGCTTCCGCCGGCTCCGCCTTTTCTTCAAAAACGACGTCGCGAGCCGCCGGCATGTCTAACACAGCTCTCACGACGTATTCTACGTTAGGAGTGGGGGCCAGGCCAGCTATCCTCTGGGGAAAAGCTCTGGCGAAGTCGTATGGCGGCTTTGTAAGAATCAGCGTAGCGGGCCCGCCGGCTAGGGAGACCTTGGCCCTGGAGGCCCCCTCCCCCGCCTCTAACAAAATTACCGAGGCGGCTCCGTACTCAGTCTTGGCTATCAGCTCCACTCGCACCGACCGCGCCCTGGTCAGCCAAGCCTCGACCTCCACGGCGCCGGGTCCTGCGGGCCTCAGCGCCACCCTCCCCGTGTCCCCCCACTCAGTGGAGAAGGAGAGGCGCGCCGACAGCGAGTAGGCCTTTAGCGGGTCAATCTTAACTACGTAAAGCCCTTCACAACACGGATCTAACACCCTGTACCCCCATGCCTGGAAGTAGGCACCCCACTCGTTTCTAAATTCAAGCGGCCCTACGGCGACGCTGTACTGAACTCCGCCCCACTCAATGTACACGTAGGGACCGGGCTCGACCTCGTCTCCTGCTCCCCATGGGACGAACTCCACAGGGCCCCGCGGGGCCACTACTTTTAACACGCCGCTCATCGCTCTGATCCTCCCGCCGCTCCTCACTTCCTGGATAAGCCTTTTCACCTTCTCCTCCTCGCGCCAGTACCTCCAGACAAGGTACACAAAACCGCCGATGTACAGGATGGGAGGCGCGTACTGGAGAGGGGCTGGGAGCGTCACTGCTATCATAAAAACAGGTATTGCAAAGAAGAGGGCGGCTATAAGTGCGCCGAAGCCGTAGTCCCCCACTACGTAGTACCCAAGCGTATTCTAGCAGGCTAGGGAGAGGTCTCGACGATTTTGCCATCTCTCATCTTGGCGTAGCGGTCGCAGTAGGGCAACAGCTCTAAGTTATGCGTAACCATGACGACTGTGACGCCTAGCTCCTTTCTCAACGAGGCGAAGGTGTCCATCACCACCTTGGCCGACGTGCTGTCGAGGTTTCCAGTGGGCTCATCGGCGAGTAGGATGCGGGGCCTAGTGACGATGGCCCTGGCAATGGCCACTCTCTGTTGCTCGCCGCCGGACAGCTGAGTGGGCTTCTTCCCCGGGTCGACGTGGCCGAGCCCCACCATTTTTAAAGCCTCGAGCGCCAGCTCCCTCCTCTTTGCCTTGGGGACTCCTCTGAGGATTAGGGGCAACTCCACGTTTTCTAACACAGTCATCCTGGGGATGAGGTAAAACATCTGGAAGACAAACCCCACGTTTTTGTTCCGAAACTCGGCCAGCTGGTCGTCGTTTAAGTCGTTCAGCCTGACGCCGGCCGCCACCACCTCTCCCTTCGTAGGCTTGTCCACTCCTCCGATGATGTGGAGAAGCGTGGACTTCCCCGAGCCCGAGGGGCCGATTAGGCACTGAAAAGCCCCCTTGGGAACCTCCAGCGACACCCCCCTAAGCGCCGGGTAGTCGCCGTAGTACTTCACCACGTCTTTAACCACAATCTCCACGCCAGCGCGTAGAGACAAGCTATTAAACATTACTTACCCCAAGTGCGATAAGTTAAAAAAGGCCAGAGGAACAGAAAATAAATTAACACCCGCAGTTACATATATGGAGGCGCTTCAGTGGCTTCTACACCTCTTGGCCATCCTCCTCGACGTACCGCTGGCCGAGAGGGAGTACTACGACGCCTTTATCAACGGAGACCGCCTAGCCGTCTGCATCAAGACCGCCAGGAGGGACCTAGTGGTGGACTCCTTGGAGGTAGACGGGCGGCACTACGTCCCCTCCCTAATCCGCATTCACGGAGCCGCCCAGATAGACGGCGGGAGGATAAAAATACCAAAAAACTCCACCGCGGCGTTGGAGGTGGAGTGCATCGGAGAGCCGAAGAGAGTTAGAATAGCAACCGACAGAAAACAAGTAGAACTAAAGGTTTACAAACACGGCCACTGCCCCGCGTTGCCTGCGCGGAGTTAGACTAACTTTAAGAAGACATTCGCGGCGAAACCAAGCCTCTCCAACGCAATTATCCCAACTAATATGTCAAAGAGAGGCGACTCCGACACCCTACGCATACGCAGATTCTTCAAGTGGCGGCAGGCGGGAGCTACTCAAACTCTGCGACTATCTACCAACGCCCTATCTGTCTCGTCCACCAGCGTCAAGCCTAGCTCTTTAGCACCATAAAGCTCACCAATACCTCGCCGTTAAAGCCAGCATCCACCAAGGCATAGTATCGCTTCCCGTCAATCTCAACTCCGGCGAACGTCAAGCCCATCAAGAT
>JBEULK010000046.1:0-3548 GCA_041287325.1 Pyrobaculum sp.
GAAGGCGCCGCGCAGATTAGCCATTTTCGAAGAAAATAAGAGGCCGCAGTTTTGTAAAACTCGGGGTAGCACAGCCTCAGCCGCACGTCGGCCCCGGGATATTCGCCGAGTAACAACGCAACGGCGCCTAGGGCGTAGTAGTCCCTCTCCTCTGGGTAGGCGTACATCAGCTCTGCACAACGCCGTATCCAACGTGTGCGGTAGTTATCGCCGAATAAGTTTAAAGTTTTTATATCCTCAGCCACTTCTGTGGGGTTTATGCCCGCCGCAGACGCCTCTGCCACTGCGCTAGGAAGGGCCGACGCGCCCTCTGCGTATGTCTTGTATATAACATAGCCGAAGAGGTATAGCCCGCGTTCGCCCAGCCTTGCCAAGTGAAGGCGGGGACACTCCACATATTAACACCTAGTTAAAAAGAGCTACTGAATCTCAAAGTCCTGAGCCCGCGGCGCTCTCTCTCTATGTGAAACTCTACATTCTTAAAACCGGCGTAGAGCTCCTCTATTTCTGTACTTTGTCTTCGTTGCCCTCCATCAACACCTCTACGTGGCCGTGAGGGAGGTTTTCAGCATAGCCCACAAGCCCAGGGCCTTTTTAACAAATCAAGCCGGTGCACGCGCGGAGCTTTTGTCTTCTCGCCGTAGTCACGGCCTGCAAGCGCCAGCAGAGAGGGACGCGCTCTCTTTCTAGTTCTGTGGTAAGTGGCTATAGAGATGTCTCATTGCCGGATTTTAAAACCATGACCCCGGCGTGACTTGCTCTGTTAACTTCACAGGCATAGTACATGCACGCCAAAGTTATAAATATGTAGTAGACTTCTGGTAGTGAGCGTTAAAAGAATTAAGAGGTCGGAAGAGGTGACTAACGCCAAAGCGCTGGAGATTTTAAGAGAGCTGGCGTCGACGACGCAACTGTCGGAGGACCAGAGAAAGACGCTGGACTACCTTGAAAAAGTGGCTAAGAGAGACGCCGCGAGGTCGGAGGCCTTGGTAAGGCAGTTGGTGGAGAAGTTCGGCTTCACGCGCATAACAGCAATACAGCTGGTAAACCTCTCCATAGAATCGCTGGAGGAGCTTCGGACAATCCTCTCCTACCTAGAACGGAGAGAGTATTCCGAGGGGGAGTTGAAAGAGATCTTAAAACTACTCACAGGGCAATGAAGGGGAGGAGAGAGGAGTACGGATACGTAATAGACGTACTGCCGCCTGAAGTGGCGGTGTATAGGCTACCCGTCAAGATGCGCCGCGACTTCCCGCACGACGTCGCCTACGCCCACCTAGTCGGCGAAGACCACTTCACACTTCTAGAAGTCACTTTGAAAAGGGGGGCGGCGGTGGAGATCGGGGAGAGGGTATACATCGGCGCCGGGGCCCGGGAGAAGGTGGACAAAATCGTCCGCCGCATCGGCTACAAAGACCTCCAGCCCCAGGGCAGGGAGAACTTACACGCCATCGTTAGAAGACTAGTGCAAGAGCAGGAGAGTAGGTTTATCAAGTGGTTTAACGACGCGGGCCCCGTGACGCTTAAGCTACACAGCCTAGAGCTGTTAAGAGGAATTGGCAAGAAGAAAGTCCAGGAGATATTAGAAGAGCGTAGAAAAAAGCCCTTTGCCTCCTACGAAGACGTAAAGCAGAGAGTGGGCATAGACTTGGCGGAACTCATAACAGACAGAATTCTGAGAGAACTGGCCGGCGAGGAGCCCTACTACCTCTTCGCTCTGCCTCCCCCTGCGTCTCAGCAACCTACTTAACCCTGATTATTTTGTAGCGGTCTAGGATTTGCCACACCTCCACCTCGGCCCCCGGCGCCAACCGCCCCTTGGCCTCCTCCTCAACGTACTTCATGGAGACTTCCACAGTCTTGTAATCTCTCATGTCCATTATCTGGGCCACGTCTCCAGATATGGAAAGGACTTGGGCTGTGAACTTCTCGATGATGGGAACCTCCACCTGCGCGTCGACGGGTAGGCTCAGCGTGCGCTTGCCGCCGTCGAAGACGCCGACGGCGACGATCCTAGCCTTTGCAGAGCCGTGCTTCCCAGTTTTAGACTTCTCAATCTCAACTACCCTGCAGGGCTCCCCGTCGATTACCACATACGAGCCCTCTTTTAACTCCCCCGCCTCGACGTACTTAGTCGACATGGCGGCTCGTTACTCACTTCTATTTAAACTTTAAGACTAGTGAAAACTTTAAATAGTGGCGCAATACGCAAGGCCATGGCAGAGGAGGTCAAGTACTCGCCATACGAAGACGCAGTGGCGGGGCTCGTGGTGCAGATACTAGGGAGGACAGGCGTCGCCGGCGAGGTCACGCAGGTAAAAATAAAAGTATTAGAAGGGAGAGACAAGGGTAGGGTACTTACTAGAAATGTCAAGGGGCCCATAAGGCTCGGCGACATTGTGATGCTGAGAGAAACTGAAAGAGAGGCAAGGAGGATAACGGCAAGATGAAGGTCTACAAGTGCTCCTTCTGCGGGGCCGACATATACCCAGGCTACGGATTAATGTACGTAAAAGCAGACGGCACTGTGCAGAGGTATTGTAGCAAGAAGTGTTTTATAAGCGCCACAAGGCTGGGGAGAAACCCCAGAAAATTAGCCTGGGTTCGAAAGCGGAAAAAACCAACTACCTCCTAGCCGCAGCTGACAACGGAATTGCGTTAAGCCCGTGTTTTGCTCTTATTTCATTTATCTTGCCCACCAAGCTCTCCAACTCTCCTGCCGCTTGTCCCGCCTCAATCACAACAGCGGCGGCGGCGGAAACGTTTATACCAGCGGCCTTGCCCAGCTTCTCCTTTGACGGAACGTAGACGTACGGCACCTTCTTCTCTTCGCAAAGCAGAGGCAGGTGTGCCACCACTTCGGGCGGGTCTACGTCTTCTGCAATTAACACAAGTTTGGCAAGCCCTCTCTCCACTGCCTTAGTCGTCTCGTTTGTGCCCTTCTTAATCTTTCCAGTCTGCCTGGCGATGGAGAGTATTTCAAGCGCCTTCTCCGCCACGTCGGCAGGGACCTCGAACCTGACGTAAAATGGCTTCCCAGGCGGCGGGTTGGCGTAGAAGGTCTTTGGGTCTATCGTAACCGCCATGCCCTCCAGAAAGAAGTAGCTATATAAATTTATGCCTCCTCCCTCAACTTCTTCAAAACCCCCCTCTCTAAGGTGCGCACAGGACGCTCAGCCACCAGCCCCTGCGGCAGGAACAGCAGTATGACTATGACAATGACGCCGAATATCATATACTGGAAAAACACAGGGTCTACGTTCACCACTGCTCTAATGGACTCTTTGTATATGCTAAGCGCCCTATCAGCTATGTAATATACGGCGACGCCCACTACGGCGCCTATGTTATTACCCATCCCACCGATTATCAACATAAGCCAAGCCACAAAGGTGAGAAGGGGGACGAATTGTTCCATATATACGTAATTATTATAAAATGCAAAAAGCGCCCCGGCCACGCCGGCCATCGCAGAAGCTACTGCTAGCACTCTTACCCTAAACTTCACAATATCCTTCCCAAAAACCACGGCCGCAGTCTCGGCGTCT
>JBEULK010000047.1:0-27059 GCA_041287325.1 Pyrobaculum sp.
TCAATAGCAGCGGGGATAAGGATGTCTACGTCTATAGACAATATTTCGTCGGGGTTTTTTAAAACTTCAGCCCCCGCCTTGTTCCAAAACATTTCTAACAAAGCGGGGCCTTTAAGAGCGCGATTCTCCTCAATTAACTCTACTTTTAAGCCCTCTTTCTTATACGCCACTCCGTTGATGTCTGACACGGCGACTACCCTTGCCCCCATTTTACTAAGCCAATAGGCGGCCCACCGCCCCACGTTTCCCATGCCTTGCACAGCCGCAGTCCTCCCCTCTACTCCTCCCCATAGTCTCTTGGCTATTTCTCTTGTCACGACCGCCACGCCGAGTCCTGTGGCGTATTCTCTTACTGGGTTTCCCCAGAGCTCCGGCGGCTTTGAGGTAAAGACCGCGGGGGTGTTTCTTCCGGCTATTTTTGAGTATTCGTCTACCATCCACGCCATTATCTGGGCGTTTGTCCCCACGTCTGGCGCCGGTATGTCCAGCTCTTCGCCTATCAGCGGGGCCACTGCCCTCACGTAGCCTCTAGACAATTCTTCAAGTTCTCTCTGTGAAAGTTTCTTGGGGTCAACTCTAACAGCGCCCTTAGCCCCGCCGTAGGGAAGGCCGGCGAGGCTATTCTTAAGAGTCATAAGCGTAGCCAAAGCCACGTCGTCGCCAAGAGTAACCTCCGGGTGAAAACGAACACCACCCTTAAAAGGACCCAACACATCATTATGCTGAACACGGTAGCCTTCAAACACCTCCAACGTGCCGCTGTCCATCTTCACGGGGATGGATACGTGTAGGATGCGTTTTGGGCGTGAGATTATTTTCAAAAACTCGTCTGGCAACCCGGCGAGTTTGACTCCTCTTTTTAACCATTCTAATACATATGTAAGAAATTCATTTGACTTATTTATCTGAGCGTTTGGGGTTGTCATGAGGGCTTGATACAAAATATTTATAAATATGCATAAATTATATAGAATATATAGTGAATACGGCGTGTTTACGTCTTTGTTTTGACGGCTGGGTTTAGTAAACTATTCTTCACTGTAAAATGTTTAGTGACTCGGCGATCGGTTTTGTTTATTGTTGTTATCTGACTGCGATAGTTGTGATAATGGTACATAGGCTTAGAAGTTTTTCAATATGTATCTGCCAGTCTTGGGCTGAAAAACGAGAAGACTATATATATGTCATTGTTTCTCTTTTCATGCCAGATGGGGTTGCTACGTGGCGTGTATTAAAAGGAGCTGGCGTGAAGTACGTCAAGTTTGTAATTATAGACGTCTACGGAAGACCCCGCGTTGAAGTTGTTCCTATCGACGCCGCAAAAGACGTCTTTATAGACGGCGTGGTCTTCGACGGCTCTTCTATACCTGCTTATACCACTGTGGATAGTAGCGACTTAGTCGCGGCGGTTGACCCAGACGCCGTGTATGTAGAGACGTGGAACGGCGGCAAGTCGGCGCTGGTATTTACAAACGTCCAAGACGGGGGGAGGCCCCATCCTCTAGACCCACGCAACGTCTTGCTACAAGTCATAGACTACGTCAAGTCTAGGGGGTATTCCCCCATGCTCGGCGTCGAGGTGGAGTTCTTCTTAGTCAGAGGCAACCCGCTGGAGCCTGCTGATCGCGGGCACTACTTTAGCGGAGACGTGAAGAAAGAGACTTGGCAAGTAGTAGAGGAAATAATGGAACACTTCCATCTCTGTGGACTCGGGTCGACGAAGAGTCACCACGAGGTGTCGCCAGGGCAGTACGAGGTGAACATACCAGCAGGCAACCCGCTTCAAGTCGCAGACCAGGTTGTGGTGTTTAAAATAATGGCGCGTGCCATAGCCGAGAGACACGGGCAAACGGCCACCTTTATGCCAAAGCCGTTTTGGGGCATGAACGGGTCGGGCATGCACGTCCACCTCAGTTTTTGGAAAGACGGCGTCAACCTCTTCGCCTCGGTTAAAGAACTCACCGCCGAGTTGAAATACGCAGTGGCTGGGGTTTTGAAAAACGCGCTTCAAAACAGCGTGTTCGTGGCGCCTACTGTAAACAGCTACAAGCGCCTTGTGCCACACCACGAGGCTCCTACTAGAATTGTGTGGGGGATAGGCAACCGCTCCGTAATGGTCCGCATACCGTACTACGGCGGTAGGACAAACAGGTTTGAATACCGCCACCCAGACCCCTCCTCTAACCCATACCTAGCCTTCGCGGTGGTAATGCTATCGGCGCTTGAGGGCTTGGAGAGGAGAGAGGAGCCGCCGCAAGATGTAAAAGAGGTGGCCTACGAGCTACAAGGCGTAGAGGAGACGCCTAGACACCTCGGCGAGGCTGTAAAACTGGCGTCTGAACTGGCGTCTGAGAGCTTTGTGATAAAAAAATTGCCTCAACAGTTAGTAAAGGCGTATCTCTCTCTAAAAGAACAAGAGTGGAAAGACTATCTAAGCAACGAGGGCGACTGGGAAAAGACTTGGAACAAGATCACAAAGTGGGAGTACGATAGATATCTCGAAACTGTCTAATATCGCTATAGTAGTTAAAGAAGAAACCGCGCGAAGGGTTAGGGCAGCGGCTCTGGCTAAACTTGTCATACTGCTCAGACGGCTTCGCACAGCCACGGTAATTTAAATATACCAAGATCATACACCTGGGTTTTTGGCTCATACTCTATGTGTATTCACGAGACTTCCGACATGCCATATCTCGCCCCGGGATCTCTGCTGACGCCAGAGGCACAGGGTTTTTACCTCCCACATCGTGTGCCACATCTTTTAAAGCGACTTTGGCCTAGTCGAGGGCCGCCAGGGACGCGCCGCATTGGGGGATCTCGAAGAGGCGTTGTTGAGCACTATGCTGTAGAGTCGTTGTCTTTAGGCGGCGTCTGGAAGAGGTTAGAAAAACCTTAGCCGATGATTTAAACTAGAGAAGCTACTGCCTTCCCGACTTCGACGGTGTTGTAAGTTCCCCCTATGTCTGGAGTCTTATACCCGGACTCCAGCGCCTTGTGGACTGCGTTTCTAATTGCCTCAGCCGCGTCTAGCCTTCCCAGCCACTCAAACATCATTGCTACTGAGAGTATCGTGGCCACGGGGTTTGCCACTTTCTTCCCGGCGATGTCGAAGGCGGCACCGTGGACCGGCTCAAACATGGCCTTGCCGTCTCCGATGTTTCCACTAGGGGCTAGGCCTATTCCCCCCGCCACCTGGGCGGCTAGGTCTGTCAAAATGTCTCCGTACTGGTTTGTTGTGAGGACTACGTCAAACCTGGCGGGGTTTCTCACCAACTCCATCGCCGCCGCGTCTACGTACATTTGATCTACCTCCAAGCCGACCAGCTCCTCTAGCGCCACATCTCTGAAAAAGGCGTCTACTACCCTCAAGACGTTGGCCTTGTGTACAATCGTCACCTTTCTCTTCCTCATCTCTGCGTATCTCCTGGCGACTCTCGCCACGCGCCTGGTGCCCTGGCCTGTGATCACCTTTAAAGCAATCGCCACATCTCCCACCTTGTACTCGGCGCCGACGTACACATCTTCAACATTTTCACGGACAAAGACGCAGTCGATGGGCTTAACCGCCGGGACGCCGGGAAGGTTTTTCACAGGCCTTATGTTTGCGTAGAGCGTGTACCTCATGCGTATAAGCGACGTCACGTCGTATGCCGACTCTCCAATAGGCCCTTTGAATATGACGTCGGCGGCATCTGCAAGCCTAAGCGTGTCTTGTGGCATCGCGACGCCGTACTTCCTAAGAGCGGCATCCCCAGCCTCCGCCACCTTCACCTCAAACTCAACGCCGAACTTCGCCGAGGCCGCGTTTATCACGTACATGGCGGCTTCCACAACCTCGGGCCCGATGCCGTCGCCTGGGATTACCAATAACTTATAGACCATGTCGGGGGATTAATGAGGTCTATATATGTATGACCTCACAACTTCTCGTAAAACTGCCTCGTCTACTTTAACTTTTTTTACCGCCAGCTCTTTTACTCTCTCTAAGACGTATGTCACCAACTCCTCGCTGGGCTCCACCCCTATGTTCTTCAAGGCCCAGGCAACGGCGTGGCGCCCCGAGTGCTTTCCAAGCACAATCCTCCTTTTGTTGCCCACGGCCTCCGGCGTCATGGGCTCGTAAGTAAAGGGATTGTTCAACACGCCGTGGACATGTATCCCCGCCTCGTGGCTAAAGGCGTTTTCCCCCACCACGGCCTTGTTCGGCGGCACCGCTATGCCGAAGAGTTTAGACACGAGCTGAGACAGGCTGTACAGCTTCTCCAACTTTACATTTGTCTTATAGCCTAGCAAGAAGTGGACGGCGGCCACCACCTCCTCCAGGGCGGCGTTTCCCGCCCTCTCGCCAAAGTTGTTAACCACCACTTGCGCCACGTCGGCGCCGTTTTCAATAGCCGCTATTGTATTAGCCACAGCCATGCCGAAGTCGTCGTGGCAGTGCACGTGCATGGGGACTGGGGGCAACCTCTCGCGTAGGTACCTCACTAAAAAAGCCATCCTACTAGGAGTCATGACGCCCACGGTGTCAGGCACGTTTATCTCGTCGGCCCCCGCTTCGATGGCGGTCTTGTAAGCTTGCACTAAGAACTCTAAGTCGCTCCTAGTGGCGTCCTCTGCGCTGAACAGCACCTTCACGCCGTGCGACTTGGCATAGGGTATTACTTCTTCAATAGCTTTTAAAACCTGGTCTCTGGTCATTCCCAGCTTATACTTCATGTGCACATCCGACGTGGCGATAAAGACATGTACCATATCCACGTCCGCCGAGATGGCGGCGTCGACGTCCGCCTTGTTTAACCTGGCGAGGCTGACCACGTCGGCATGGGAAACCTCTTTTGATATTTGGCGGACAGCTAACATCTCATCTTTTGAAACTGCGGCAAACCCCGCCTCGATCATGTCTACCCCCGCCTCGCCGAGCGCGATGGCGATTTCCAGCTTCTCGCCCGGCGTCAACGCGACGCCGGGCATCTGTTCGCCGTCGCGCAGAGTGGTGTCGAAGATTCTTATGACGCGAGCCCCGAAGCCATGCGGGGGTAAAGTTATCTATATATAAATTTTTCTCTCGAGAAAAAGTATATATAGGAGGGGTAAGAGGACTGCATGCGCATAAGAGGGAGGGCCGTCGTCTACGGCGACAAGATAGACACAGACGTGATAATACCTGCGAAATACCTCGTCTACACAGACCCGCAGATACTAGGCCAACACGCCATGGAACCACTCGACCCAGACTTCTCGAAAAAAGCCAAGGGAGCCATACTCGTCGCCGGGAGAGCCTTCGGCATGGGATCGTCGAGAGAACAAGCAGCAATAGCGCTTAAAGGTGCAGGCGTGTTGGCAGTAGTCGCCGAGAGCTTCGCAAGAATTTTCTTTAGAAACGCCGTAAACATAGGCCTTCCCGTTTTACAAGTCCCCGGCGTTAAGAACAAGGTAAGAGAAGGAGATGAGTTAGAGGTAGACCTCCTAAACGGGACGCTTACAAACTTGACCACGGGAGAGACAATACAAGCAAAGCCGCTGAGAGGACTACCACTTGAGATTTTGAAAGCGGGAGGACTGTTGTCTTATCTTAAGAAGTGACTTACACCTCTCACAGAAGTAAAGCCCCTTTCTGTCTGTGTCAAACAACGTATTACTAAAATACATTACGCAACGCGGATTTTCGCAGTGGCCAAGGCCGTAGAGATGGCCAGCCTCGTGTGTAACCTCCTTAGCCAACCTCTCTTCGAACCTCTCTCCCCTAAGCCTCTCGGTAAACACCACGGCCGTGTTGAGGCTAGGCAAGGCGAGGCCGAAGACGAAGTTTAGCCCAGGGTAGTAGCCGTCGCAGTCAACCACGTATACCGTGGGTATGCTTTCTCTCTTTGCTATCTTTTTCAGAAGTGTGTCGGCTCTACACTGCCTTCTGAGAGGGTCTACAAACGGCGCCGGGTCTATCTGAAGGGAGAGCCAGTAGGCCTCAAACTCAGGTATCGACACCGGGGATATGTACGGCGGCGCGTAGACCACTATCTTAAGTCTCATTTCTATACACTAAGTACTGGGCCGCTGGGCAGGCCTTGCTACAAAGCAGACATCCGATGCATTTGTCCTCATCTACTACAAAGCTTCTTCCGGGGCCCGTCCTTTTCAACGCGCCGGTGGGACACCAGTAGACACATAAGTCGCAGTCGCCGCATATGGCAGACCTCACTAAAAGCCCCGCTGCGTCTAAGGCGAGGCTCTTGTCAGAGGCCTCTACAACCCAAGCGCGGGGAGTCCTCTTAATTTCAACCCAGCCCCTCTTACCCACGGCTTTGTAACCCTCTGCCCTCCCTAACATTTTTAACAACTGGGCCAAGGTGGCCTCGTTGGGCTCCGCGTCTATTTCCACCTCTACCCCCGTCCCCTCTTTCTTAATTCTCACAGGTAGGGGGGCGCCTTGTCTCCTCTTTACAATACGCGCCATGTCGCCAGGAACATCGCCGCGCCACCGCCACAGTCCCCTCTCCACCTCCTCGTCGGAGAAGCCTCTCCTGAGAGCCGCCTCCATTTTTTCATACACACTTGGGTAACGCCGCCTCACGATCTCTAGCTCTGCTAACTCATTAGCAGGACACACCACACATCCAAGTCGGTCGAAGCCTTCTTCATACGCAGGGTTGTAAGGAAGCTTGTTTAAGACTATGTAAAACCACACCTCCAGCGCAGTCCAGTCTTGAATTGGCGCCGTCACTAACGAGCCAGCCACCCATTTGCTGGGCGAAAGCCTCGGCAGTTTTGCCCTCTGGAAAGACTCCAAGCCGCGTTGTCCCACTACGCTTATGTACCCCTCTGGAAACTTCGACTTAAGCGTTTGTGTGGTGGGCGCCAGCTTTATCACTTTACAACACCACCTATAATCCCGCGCAGGCGGGCCGAACTTCTCTATCGCCTTCCAAAACCTGTCGCCGGCGCTTCCTACGATGACCTCGGCCCCGTACCTCTCTTGGGCTTTTTTCAGATTTTCATACGTCTCCGGGGGCTCTAGGCCTGTGTCGTTGAAATAAATGTAGTACCTCACGCCGGACTTAGCGGTGAGGTCCAGCGCGACGAGACTGTCCTTCCCCCCTGAGTAAGAAACCACCACGGGCTTTTTATACTTCTCGGCGACTTCTCGTATAAATTCCACGGCCTTCGTCGCATTTCGTTCTATAAACTCCTTGTTTAACAACGCCGCCTCTTCTAGCGTTGTTTTTCTACCCGGCGGCAGAGGAGGCTTAGCCCTCCACGACTTGACGACGTGTAGCCTCTTGTTACGGAACAGCTTAGCCACTCCGTGTATTTTGCCGTCGCGAGTAGAGACAGCTACGTGTCTATACTTCTCCTCAGGCAACACGCCCTCAATCACTCTATCTGGATGTATGTCGTATCCCACCGGTAGTTCTTCCATGTCTACCACGGCCCAGTACCCCAGCCTCTCTGCCAGCATCGTGGCCACTCCCTCGTACAGAGGCCTAAACCTCCACCTCTTCTCTAACACATCGTAAAACCTATGGCCAACTACTCTCCCCCTCACCACTACCTCGTCGGCTTGATCTGCGTAACCCGGGATCTTGTTCAAGATAACTACCTCGTCTAAAGGTATGAGCAATTCAGCAAGTTTTAGGTCGCCGAATTCGTACATCACAGCCTCTCTTGTCACTTCTAGGTCTTTTCTAAACGCAGGCCTCGGGTCGGCGGGTTGAGTAATACGCACTTCTACAAATTTGCTACACACGCCCACGTGGGCCTTGGGGTCTAGCACTGGAAGATTAAGCTCTTCGCACCAGTACACGTCGACTACCGATATTTTCTAATAATTCTTTTGGTCTGGCGTTATATAGAGACTGAAAGATTTATATATGCGTCTTATTTAGGTGGCATGTCGTCGGGGAAAGACACCCTAGAATTCTCGACTCAACTCTAAGAGAAGGCGAGCAGACCCCCGGCGTGGTGTTTTCAGAAGACTGGCGTGTGAGAATTGCAAAGGCGTTGTCTGACATCGGCGTTGCGATGGTCGAGGTGGGAGACCCCAATGTGGCTCCCGACATCAAGTCGGCTATAAAGAAGATAGTGGCGTTGAAAAAGAACGGCGAGATAAGAAGCGAAATTGTGGTCCACAGCCGGGCGGTAAAACAAGACTTGGAGACGGCGGCTTCTCTCGAGCCAGACAGAGTGGCGGTCTTCTACGGAGTCAGCGATATTCACTTAAAGTACAAACACAGAAAAAGTAGAGAAGAGGCTCTTCAAATAATAGCAGAAATGGTGTCTCTCGTAAAATCCCACGGCGTGAGGGTTAGATTCACAGCCGAAGACGCCTCTAGAGCCGACCTCGACTACTTAATCCAAGTGGTCAAGACTGCGTACAACGCCGGCGCAGACCGCGTAAGTGTCGCAGATACGGTGGGCGTCTTTACGCCCGAGAGGGCTCGGGAGGTGTTTTCTAAGATAAGGGCCGCGGTTCCCGGCGTCGGCCTTGACATACACGCCCACAACGACTTTGGAATGGCGGTGACCAACAGCCTTGCCGCCGTGGAGGGAGGCGCCGACGTGGTGCATACAACAGTAAACGGACTGGGGGAGAGGGCGGGGATCACTCCTCTGCAAGTCTTCGCAGCGGCGTATTACTACCACAAGGGAGTGGCCTTGGTGAGGCTAGACAGGTTGCCAGAGATCACTGCCATGGTGGAGGCGGCCAGCGGAATTACAATCATGCCCACGTTCCCCATAGTTGGCGAGAACGTGTTTACGCATAAGGCTGGGGTGCATCAGGCGGGCGTGTTGGCAAACCCAGAGACCTACGAGCCGATACCCCCCGAGGTGGTGGGCCGCGTCAGGGACTTCTCCCTGGACAAGTACAGCGGGAGGAAGGCCATACAACACAGATTAGAACGCATGGGCATTGCAGTGCCGCCGGAGGTCGTGGACAAAGTAGTGGAGGAGGTGAAGAGGAGTAGCGCCAGGAGGCTCAGAGACGAGGACCTCCTCGAAATCTTGGAGAGAGTCACTGGGAGGGCCTACAAGGCCAGGGTGAATAGACACGTCGAGGCATATGTATGGCTCAAGGTGGCTAACAACGTCTACACCACCTCGGTTGCTAGGAGAGTGGCCGCGCTAAGGAATGTGGTATCGGTGGCCGAAGTCACCGGCGAATACGACGTGGTAGTTAAGGTGGTGGCTGAGAACACTGAGGAGCTGAACGCAGTTATAGAAAACATACGTGAGATAAAAGGCGTAGAGTCCACGCTGACGAGCCTAGTGCTAAAAGAGCTGCCCACTGACAGCTCTTTACTAACAGCACAGCAACCGCGCCAGAATTGACACAAATCCCGGAGGCGAATTTTTGGCCGGCCCTGACGGCGCCTATTGGCGAAGTAGGTATGCAAATACTGCCTTCGCCGTGTGCATTCTATTCTCGGCTTGATCCCACACCGCGGACTGCGGGCCGTCTATGACGTCGTTTGTCACCTCTTCTCCTCTGCGGGCAGGTAGGCAGTGTAGGAAGACGGCCCGGCGACCTGCAATCTCCATTACTCTCTTGTTCACCTGGTAGGGCCTCAACATGGCCCGCCTCTCCTCGGCCTCTTTTTCAAAACCCATCGACACCCAGACGTCCGTATAGATCCCGTCGACGCCGGCGACTTCGTTTATAGAGTCTGTGAAGTATATATTTCCGCCTGTGGCTGATATGTCTTCTACGAGAAGGTCTATTAATTTTGTGTTCCACAGAGGCTTGGGCCCCACTAGTCGCACTTCCCACCCGAGCTTCGCCCCTATGATGGCGAGGCTTGTCGCCACGTTGTTAGAGACGTCTCCAACAAACGCCACCTTAATTCCGTGAAGTCTCCCAATGCGCTCCCACAGAGTCAATGTGTCTGCTAACGCCTGGAGGGGGTGGTGTTTGTCAGATAGGGCGTTGATCACCGGAATAGAGCTGTGAGTAGCCATCTCTTCTAACGTCTCGTGTTTATAAACACGGGCGGCCACCGCGGCGGCGTAGCGAGACACTACTCTCATAGTGTCGGCAATAGTCTCTCCTCTGCCTATTTGCAACTCGCCAAGCGTCGTGTACACGGGTTGCATCCCTAATTGCGACGCCGCGGATGATAAAGAAAGCCTTGTCCTAGTGCTCGGCTTTTCGAAATACAAGACTACGACGCGTCCAGGAAATAGTGGCGTGTACACCTCTCCGGCGAGGTACCTAGTCTTAAAGTCACGAGACAGCCTAAGAAGATACTCCACCTCGTGCCTCTTAAATTCTAGCAGAGTTAGAAGATGTTTCATAAGACTAGGGAATGTACAGATTCTTATAAGTTGATATATAGAGTCGCTTGTCTAGGGATGTAACAAGGGCCTGGGGTCTGTGATTTTGCCAGTGAGCGCAGTTGCAGCGGCCACGGCAGGGTTGGCTAAGTACACCTTGGCGTCTGGGTGTCCCACGCGTCCTTTAAAGTTCCTGTTGCTTGTGGCGAGGACCACCTCCCCGGGCCCCGCGACGCCGAAGTGACCTCCTAGACACGGCCCACATGTCCCGTACGTGATGACGCACCCCGCCTTTGTCAACACGTCTATGTAGCCCAGCTCCATGGATCTTCTAAACACATCGTAGCTGGCGGGGATGGCTATACACCTAGTCTTAGCTTTGCCGTTTTTCAAAATCTTCGCCGCGATTTCTATGTCGCTGAGACGGCCGTTGGTACACGAGCCTATAAAGACTTGGTCCACCTCCACCCCCTCCACCTCTCTTACAGACTTTACGTTGTCTACGCTGTAAGGTGCCGCTACGAGAGGTTCTAGTTCGTCTAACTCTATTGTGTATTTGTCGTAGTACTGCCCTGGCTCAAGCGCTGGCGGCTTATAATCAACGCCGCGGGCATTTTTCAAATACTCCGACGTCACCTCGTCAGGTACGAACATCAAGGCGTCGGCGCCCATTTCAGTAGACATGTTAGCCACTGTAGCTCTGTCGTCCATGGGGAAGGACTTAGCTCTTTCTACCAACACTTCTATTGAGTATCCGTTAAACCCCTCGGCGCCGAAGACGCCTAAGAGGTGTAAGGCCACGTCTTTGCCCATGACGCCAAGAGGAAAGCTCCCAACGGCTTTGATGGCAAAGGGTGTGGGCACCACTAGCCAAGTCTTGCCTAACTTAAGCGTAGCCGCTACGTCGGTAGCGCCCAGCCCTTGTGCAAATGCGCCCACGGCGCCGGCCGTGTTGGTGTGAGAATCGGCGGCGAATATGACTTGTTCTGGCATTGCATATTTTTCAAGTATAATCTGGTGCAATATGCCGCCGCCCACGTCGTAAAAATTAGGCAACCCCAGCGCCTTTACGTTTTTTCTAATATATACCATTATCTCCGCAGCCCTCTGAGTAGGCGGCGGGGACAAGTGGTCGAAGGCCACCATGACCTTGTTCTTATCGTACACCTCCATTCCCATCTTCTCCAGCACCTCCAAGACGTGGTAGCCAGTGAGGTCGTGGAACCCCACCAGGTCGGGGACTACTTCAACCACCTCGCCGGGGTTCGGCGTTTTTCCCAACTTTTTATAAAATATGTACTCTGTCCACGTGGGCATGTAGACGCGTCGAGATATATATAAAAAGATTATGACTCTAACTCAGAGACGATGCCTTTTGCACAGCTGCGTATGCGTCTACTAGGCCGTAGCCGCTGTAGACGTCAAAACCAGGCGGCCCTATATCTTTTGCAGTGGTAGTCAATACTTGGTAGACCTCGTCGGGAGTAAGCACGCGCTTCCCAAGGGCAATTCTAATAGACTGTATCAACGCCACTACTCCAGTGACGTGAGGCGTGGCCATGGAGGTGCCGGACATGTAGGCGTATGTGCCGCCTGGGTATGTGGACAACACGTTGACGCCAGGGGCCGCCACGTCTACCTCGGCGCCGTCGCTAGACCAAGAGGGAACTGCGCCGTTTTGATCTACGGCGGCTACCGCAATGACCCAGCTATACCTTGCTGGGTAAGCCACGTTGTCTGTGGAGGGGTCTCCGTCGCCGGAGTTGCCGGCGGCCGCCACCTGCACGGCGCCTTGTTGATAAGCCCAGTAAGAGGCGTCTCTCAGCACTTGCGAATCGGAGGAGCCGCCAAGCGACATGGAAAGTATCAACGCCCCGGCTTTCACGGCTTCTACAATACCCTCGGCTATGTCGCTGTAATAACCAGAGCCGCTGTCGCTGAGTACTTTCACTGCGATTAGCCTCACCTTGGGAGCCACGCCAGCCACGCCGATGTTGTTAAGCGATGCGGCTATTATCCCGGCGACGTGAGTGCCGTGTCCGTTTCTATCGGCGCAGTTCTTTAAATTTGTGCCTTTGTAAAGCCTAGTCCCAACTGTGTATATGCAGTATATCACCTTCCCCGTCAGCTCTGGATGTGTGTAGTCTACCCCTGTGTCAAGCACAGCAACTACAACCCCCGAGCCAAAGACGTAGTCGCCTAAGGTGGAGAAGTAGGCGTCCCAAACCAAAGGCGCGTTGATCATTTTTACGTTCCACTGGGCGTCGGTATAATCAGCAAACCCCACGGCATATGCCACAGCGTCTTCCTCCACATACCGCGTGTGGTTCAACTTCTTTATGTGACCTAGCTCTGGCACCTTTAACACAACTGCCTTTATCTCTTTTATGTGTTTCAAAACCGCTATATCTCCGGTTTTGTTAAGTTTTTTAAGCTCGTCTAACGCTTGGGGGTCGTCGTATCCCACCACCACACGTACGGCGTTTATAAAAACGGCCAACGCCACTAGGACCACTACCCAGATTTTCCTATCCATAAACACATTTTAAAAATTTTTATATAAATGTTTCGCTATACCTCTCTGATGCTACTAGGCCATTAACTCATTTATTATGTCTGATACCCGCCTCTGGACTTTTTTTGAAACTCCAGCGCTCTGCGCCGCCTCTAAGACCTCTGTGCCTATCTTGACTTGCAGGTCTAGCTCGTTGAAAAACTGCGGGGCTTGTCTAATGGTGATGCGGCCCTCCCATTTTAACAGATACAAGGCCTGCAACAGCTCTGTGTAGTTAATCCTCCCCACGGGGTCGAAGGGGGGAAGCCTAGGCCCCCGCTCCCCCCTCCTATTAGATAAGTAGATCTCTCTTATGTAGCCCCCAACTGCGACGAGTGTGTAGTAAATCTCTCTCATCCCCCTCGCCTTGACGGGGTCGTATACGATCCTAGCGGCCGTCGGCTTGACTTCTTTCGCCACTATCTCCACGTCTTTAACACGGCTCATAGGCCCCTCGCCGTAGATCCAGTTCATCTCAATCCCGTAGCCAACCGCCTTGTCGTACATCTCTCCCATCTCCTCCAACGTGGGCGGGGGCGGGAGGACCAGCCTCTTGACGTCTAAAGCGTCTGCAAACATGATATACCAGTCTAACTCCTCGGGGCTTAGCCTAGCTAAGACCAAAGCCTCGGGAGACGCCTCCTCTAGCTCTAACGCAGTTGTTATGGGAGACCTAGTGGTGTCAAGGAGGCCGACGTCGAGGACATAGGGTCTGCCAATTCCTTGTACAAATTTTAACAAGCGCCGCCACTTGCCTCTTTTCTTTAAATAGATTTGAAATTCCACGAGGCAACTGGGAAAACAGTTTAAAAACTCTAGAGTATCCCCAATGCGTACTCCACCGCGGTGGTTATTTTACACACCACCTGCGCCGCGTCTAGAGGCTCTTCTCCTAGGCTATAGACAGACTCTGCCTTTTCCACAACCCAACGCGCATCGAAGTCTCCGTGCGGAAACCCGCCTACAACTACCACTTTGTCCTTCACCGCCTCGCCGAGTTTATTCAGCGGCAGTCTAACCCCTTTCTCATGCATCACCGCCCAACTCCCCCCGAGCTTAGTTAACAACGTGGCTAAGTCCGTTTTATGTAAGATTAACAACGGCTCTCCCTCCGGCGGCGCCCTCCCCACTTTAAACAACTGTTCTATTAAGGCTACAAAATTGTTATAATTCCTAGGAATCCTAGTACCTGGCTTGACTTCTATTACCAAGTCCCCCCTCGTGTGGACATACGCGGCGCCCAGCCCCCTCTTAGCCAGGGGGCTGTATTGAAAGACTAACAACGCTTGGTGTACAACATCCGGCCTTCCCCTCTTCGCCGCATCTTTTAACAAGCCCATTGCTGGGTGGTGTCTGGACCTGTCTAGCAACATCTCTGCAGGCTTGCGCCCCCTTCTCCTGGCGTCTGCAACTACTGCTGGGTGGCGCCAGAGCTCTGGGGGGATTAGCTCAAGCGCCGACTCAGCTAGTACTAGAATCACCGAAGAAGCTCTTTTCCAGCTCTTCTAGGTCGCTGAGAATTTTAGAAACGGCTTTTTGTACCACTTGTAGCGGCTCGCCGTTTCGGACCTTTAATTTGAAATACGCGTTTTCCTGTAGCGGGTGGTCTACGTCGAATTGTACATACTCCACGTCTGGGTCGTTAGTTAAGTACTCCACAAGAGGGGAGAACAACGTATAAGTCTCTCCCTTTACCTTAATCTCTAGGTACTTGTCATCTAGTTTCATGATCTCTAGGTTGATCACGTGGCACTTTTGCCAGCCGTATTTAAAGATAACAGCCTCCTCCTCGCCTCCTCTGGGGGAAGTCTGAGACTGAGTACAGATCCCTTATTCAACAGCCCCGCCTTGGCCAAGTCTTCCACAGAGGCGTCGAGAGGTTTTTTGGCGCAAAAGGCGTATGCTACAACTATTCTCTTAGCCTGCGGCGTCAGCGGTAGCCTCTCTGCTTCTTCGTACAGGCGGGAAAGCCTCTCCACTACGCTTAGTACTTCTTCGTAATTGGCGTCGGTCTCCAACACGCCTCCCCTCACCAGCGACGGGTATCCCACGAGAGTAAGGGCGTCTGCCACCACCTCTGGCGGAACTGGCCTCGCAAGCTCGGCGTCTTTAAACAACACAAGCAGTGGGATCTGGCGTCGGGCTTTACCCCCCCTGGCGAGGCCGGCCAGCCTCTTCACCAGGGCAACGGCGTCTTTCAGTTCCTTGTCTCCCCCCTCGAGCTGTACGTAGACGTGGAATAGTTTAGTATCTACGAGGTAGTTTGTCTTCAAGTGCCGCTGTAAGAATGTGAGGAACCTCTCCACCTCCTCTCTACTGTGAAACTTAAAGGACAAGGCGTACACACAGCGCCTATGTCCCTAGGTTAAAAACTTTATTAAGTCTCTACAAGACGCCGGGTGTGAGGAGGATAGTTATACCAGGCGAAGAGGTGGCATACGCCGAGGAGTATGAAACAAAAGGAGCCGCCTACCAAGAAGACCACAGGTACATAGCATCGGCGGTGGGCTTTGCCGCCTACGATCCGAAGGCGCATCTGGCGGTTGTCAAGCCTTTTAAAAACTCCGCAATGCCTCAGCCGGGTGCCGTGGTGTACTGCATCGTCACCGGCAAGGGGCGGAGGGCCTACCAGCTGAGGTGTTTCGCGGTGGAGAACGGCAAGGCCGTGGAGGAGCTGAAGTACCACACTACGGGCGTCTTGCCGTACTTCTTCGCCGACGGCCACTTGGGAATCGGGGACTACGTAAGAGCTAAGGTTGTCTCCTCGCACGGGCCGCCCATGGTGGTGTCTATAAGAGGAGCTACCTACGGCTCTGTCCTTTCCCGCTGTCCTAAATGCGGCTCTGTCTTAAAACGCCGCGGCATAACTCTCCAATGCCCCAACTGCGGCATAGAGGTGAAGAGGAAAATTGCCGTAGGCCACTACCAGGGGTAACTCATATAAAGACCCCCACATTTTACTCAGTGGAGTCTGTATTAAGAGAATTAGAACATTACTGGCGCCACTTCCTAGACAGCGACATTGCAAAAGCTTACCGCAAAGAGGTGGAGACCTTCAAAGAATGGCTTAGAAACGTGGGTGTCCGCCTTCTCGCCCTCCGGGCGAGAGAAGCCGCCGAGCGGGGGAATCCAGTGGCCAGAGACTACCCCGAGCAGTATGTAAAAGGCCTTGTAAAGAGAGGTCAGGCCAAAATTTTAGTAAACATGTTCGCAGCCTACCTCGTAGAACGTGGAGTAGCCACGCAGTACTGGCTTATAAGAAAGAAGTACGTGGCCGGCGGCGAGTCCATCGCCACATGGCTTAGGCTAATCAGAAAGCTTTAAATCAAAGACGTAGAGAAAGTCGGTGAAGACGGTCTTTAGTTCTGACTTGTGACGACGAACCCACGAACGGATCTAGCGGACTCAGCGGCGCGGCACAACTTCACAAAGCCGTACAACGTAAGACGCAGTCGCCGGCGGATTCAGATCCGTATGCCAAACCCGGCGTAACTAACTGAGCCTTCCTACCCCGGGACAGTCGAAATCAGACGCGCCGACTGGCAAAGACCGGCGTGTAGAGAGGCGTAGAATCAGACGCGCCGACTGGCAAAGACCGGCGTGTAGAGAGGCGTAGAAGAAGGGGGAGTTGTACAACCCCTCTATGGTTAAGTCGGGGTCCGCGCCGAAAGAATAGAAAACTCGGTAGCCAAGTCAGGGAGTTTAAACAGATTAGAGGACGCCTAGCCGGCTAAGTAGATCCATTGCGTTGTGTTCACTAGACAGCTTTACATAAGCCCTCTTCTCCCCCTGCGGAGTTATTAAGGTGTTTACCTCCTCCACCTCCACGCCGTAGAGCCTCTTCACCTCGTCTGCAATTTGTTTCTTAGTGGCCGATCGGTCGACAATTATTGTTATCTTATTCTCCTTCTCAGCAAGCCTCAACGCCTTTTCTGTGACTACGATACGCCTAATCATAAAAACAAGCCTCTGAGCTTTTCAACAGCCTTGACGGTCCACAACGTCAGCCTACCCGGCTCTCCGCCTGGCGCCAGTACTAACATGTTGAGGCGGTTTACTGGAACTACGTCTACGCCGGGGAGGTTTCTCACAGCCCTTACAAGCGGCGCGTCGCCGTCGGAGACCACCACCAAGACGCTTTTAGGCTCCTTGTACCTCCTCCCCCTCATCTTGCCCTTGCCAGCCCGGATTTTTACGCCGTAGGCGGCCCTCTCCACGTCCGGCCAGAGTCCCAGGGCTTCAAACAACTTCTTCACGTCTTTAGTCTTTCCGATCTTCTCCACGTCGTCTATGACAACTAGGGGCAACGCAGGGACTTTGTCTACTACGTGGCCCCTCTTTGACGCCCATGACTTATACGCCGTGGCCGCAATGGCGGACCTAATAGCGAAGTTTTTCTCTCGTTTGTTTATTTCCTCGTGTAGCCTCTTCTCTGGCCTCGGCGGGTGTGCCCTCCTGCCGCCTACGGTGTTAGGCGCGAAGCAACCCCTCGGCCACAGCGAGCCCCTGTAGCGCGGTATTCTCGCAATGCCCAAGCCCACGCCGAAGGACTGACAACTGTGCTCCTTCCCGGCGCCCTCGTACACTCCCTTTGGCTGGAACCGCGCCGTCAAGGCACTGAGGTACGCCCTGCGTATCAGGTCTACCCTCACCGGCTCCAGGAAGTGTATGGGGGCGTCGATGTCTGCCACATACGCGCCGTTGGGGTCAAATACCTTTAGCTTGGTCGGCGGCTTCTCCTCAAGCGGCTTTATGTAGGGGCTGAGGTCTAACTGCTTAAACTTTATCAAGACCTCGCTCATCACGGCGCTCATATGGACTAGTTTATAAAACTTGACTGCTTAGCCAAACCACCTGCGGCTCCGCGGCCGGCGGAGCCTTCTTAGGCGGCCTCACAGGATATCTCAGCACAACAAGCCTCTTCCTGGCGCCGGGCACCGAGCCTTGTACAAGTATGTACGGGCCCTTGACCACGCCGTAGTGCGGGAAGCCGGACTTGGGCGTGATCTCAGCGCCGTTTTCGCCGATTTTCAAAACCCGCTTGTTGTACTCAGTGCGCTGGTGGAAGCCCATCTGGCCGGGCCTCGGCTGTGTGAACATCAACGCGGGCGCCTGCGGGCCTATGGTTCCTGTCCTCCTGTGCCCCTTCCTATGCTTATGCCACCTCGGCAGTATCGTGACGCCGAATCTCTTCACAACGCCTTGGTAGCCCTTTCCCTTGGTTACGGCGATTACGTCTACTAATTGGCCAGGCGTAAAGACGTCTTTTGGAGAGACGGTCTTGCCGAGTAGAGATATGGCGAACTTTATCCTCTCGTCAATGCTAGGCACGCCTCCGATGGGGATTTCTAAGATCTCTGGGGTCTTCTTCCCAATGCCAGAGAGACGCGGCTGAGTGGCGACGATGGCCCTCACCTCTACCGCCACATCTTTATACTCCTCCACGGCCTTTAGCTGTTTTTCTGTGTCAAACCTCTCCGGGAGGGTAATCACACGTCTCAGGTCCTTGGGGACCTCCTGTGCCCAGGCCTCGGCGGCGGAGACCTTGTATCCATTTGTGGGATCTAGCGTATAGAGCCTAAACCCCGCGACGAAAAGCGGAGGCGCGTCGAGAACTGTGACTGCCCTGACAACCTCCTTGCCGTACAGCGGGCTGGTAGGCCTGTCGTCGACCACCACGGCGTGTAACATTCCGGCCTTGTAAGCGGCAAAGCCTAGAAGCGTAGGCCTTCCAAGGTTAGTCTCTGGCCATGTCCGCACTCTTGGTACAATGTCCGCCGCTCTCTTCCTCGGATATACGCCCATCGAGCCGCGGCGCGGCCTATTAATCTTAAGACCCATGCCAACCGCCAATTGCCCAAGTATTTTAACTTTTCCAACGCCGCGCCGACCCCAAGGCGCTACGGAGGATTTTTTAAACTGGATGTACGGCGTATGCATGATGCCGATGGCCTACATATTGGGTCCCCACGCATATACGCTGGCGCGCTACGGAGTATCGCCGTACGACGATGTAGACGTCGCAATTAACAAGCTGAGAAACGCCGCCCCCCACCTGGCCAGATTATTAGAAGAAGTAAAACATCGCCAAGGTCTTTAATTTTTAAAAGGACAACTCGTTTTTCCTACATGCGTCAGTTGAAGAGATGGAAATGTGTAATATGCGGCGAGGACATCATAGAGGGGCAGGTTTTTACGTTTTACGCAAAAGGCCCCGTCCACTGGGAGTGTCTTGAAAAAGAGCTGGCCCCTAAGATTTACAAGGACGTAAACGCCGCCGCCCTGCTGAGGCTAGACCACTACCTACACGAAGGCATAGTCTTGGCTAAGGAGCTGGAGTACTTAGCCACAAGCGACGAGGTTAAGATAAGAATCACGGAGATTCGAAAACAGCTAGAGGCCTTGGCGGCTAGGCTCACCAACGAAATCACGGGGAAACAGTCTTAAGCCTAGTTTTCTCCCCGTCTCGTGTCTCTAGAGCTGGGTAGGAAAAGCGTAAAGCTGGCGCTGGGCGAACAGCTACTCACCTTCGACTTGCCCAAGGGAGATCCGCTACCAAAGGCGGAGTTCGACGGCAGAGTGTTGAAGGCTTCTTGTTGCGGCGTCGAGGTCTTGTTAGAAGTAGAGGCGGGGGACGGGGCAGTTGTTGTTCGTAAAAAGCTGGGGCTTAGGGAACACGTCTTCGGCCTGGGCACCAGGGCGTACCCAGTGGACAGACGCAGAGGCCGCTTTGTTTTGTTTAACAACGACCTCTACGCATATCAACTGGGCATGGACCCGCTGTTCGCCTCCATCCCCTTCTTACTGTTTATAACAGGCAGCGTCGCATACGGCCTTGCGGTAAACAGCCCGGCCTACGGCGTGGTTGACGTAGGCCGCTCTAAATTTGACGAGGTTTCCGTATCGGTGGAGGACAGGCCTGAGCTGTACTTGTTCTTCGGCCCCACGCCTCTTGAGGTGTACGAAGTATATACAGAGGCCGCCGGGAGGCCCTTCTTGCCGCCGAAGTGGGCGTTGGGAGTCCACCTATCTCGCTACTCCTACGAGCCTCAAGACGCCGTCTATGCCGTATTAGAGGAGGCGGCCGCATATGCACCTATTGATGCCGTATATCTAGACATAGACTACATGGACGGGAGAAAACAATTCACTTGGGATCTAAGAAAGTTCCCAGACCCCCGGGGCTTTACTGAAACGCTTCACGAAAGGGGCGTCAAGGTTGTGGCTATACTAGACCCCTACATAAAGGCGGAGCCGGGCTACGAGCCTTTCGAAAAACTGATTCGATGTCTATTAACAACAGAAAACGGCGAGTTGTACCTAGCCAATGGCTGGCCTGGCCTCTCGGCCCTACTTGACGTCTTAAACCCCAAGTGTAGAGAGCTTTGGGCGCAGTTAGTGGCAGATTTCGTATCTGCGTATGACATAGACGGGGTGTGGCTGGACATGAACGAGCCTACTGTGTTTAACTGCGACGTGTTGGCCACGAGGAGTAGGATGTACGCGTTGGTGGGAGCCACGCCGCATACGCTGAGCAGAGAGGAGCTGTACTGCAAGGCGCCGCGGGGCGCCTACCATAACACGCCGGTCGGCAAGGTCTCCCACGAAAAAGTAAGAGGTCTCTACCCCTACTTCGAGGCAGAGGCCACCTACAGGGGGCTTGAGGCGGCTGGGAAAAAGCCTTTTATCCTGTCCCGCTCCGGCTATCTGGGCATACAGAAGTACGCCGCGGTTTGGACTGGCGATGTGCCGAGCACCTGGGAGGGGTTGCGCCTCACGTTGATGACTGTGTTGGGGCTGTCGGCGTCTGGCGTGCCTTTTGTGGGATGTGACGTGGGAGGCTTCGCGGGGCTGGGGGACTACGAGCTAATTGCCCGCTGGTACCAAGCGGCCGCCTTCTTCCCGCTGTTTAGAATACACAGAGACAAGGGGACTCCCGACGCAGAGCCCTTCCACCTCCCCACGAAGTATAGGCAGATGGCCTTAGAGGCCGTAAAGACTAGGCTGAGGTTTATGCCATACCTCTGGCACCTCGCCGTGGAGGCCCACCGCAGAGGAGTCCCGATCGTAAGGCCTCTGGGCCTAGAGTTTCCTGACGACGAAGACGCCTTTAAAATCAACGACCAGTACATGGTTGGGCCCTACTTGTTGTACGCCCCTATTGTAGACAAGGGCGTTAACGCCAGAGACGTGTACCTCCCCCGCGGCGTGTGGATGGATCTGCATACGGGCAGAACGTTGATAGGCCCCACCTGGACGGTTTCCGACGCCCAGATGCCGTTATACATAAGGACAGGATCTGCAGTGCCTGTGGAGGAGGGGCTTTTAATATATGGAGATGGGAGGTGGACGGCGTATGTAGACAACGGCGTTGTTGAAGTGGCGAAGAGAGGAAACGTGGTATTTACACAAGGCAACTGGCAAGTCTTGTATATACTAGGCGAGCAGTGGAGGGAGGTTGTAGTGAACGGAAAAACTTACGAGTCTACGCCGTATAAACTAGGGACTTTAGTAGAACTCTAGACGGGACAGGGGCCTTGTGGGATGTCCACGACATAGGTCTTGCCGAATTTTGAAAGCGCCTCTGCCAGGGGCTTTGGATCTTCTGTTATAAACACGTGAGAGGGGCCTGTGCCGGAGACCCCTCCGACTGCGCCTAGTCTCAACGCGGCGAGGAGAGGCTCTGGGGGGTATCCGAGGGCGTAGCCGTAGGCAATTGCGTTTATTAACATCGCCTCTTTCCACATGCCCAGCCCTGCCTGCGCCACTGCAAATCTAATCGCCGGCGCCAGCGCTCTCATCTCCTCTAGCTTTTGTCGTTGCTTCGGCCACGGGGGGACGAGCACCACCGCCTTTCCGCCGACGTCCAGGCGCCTAATTGCTACAAGCTTCCAGTTGTCTGTCAAATAAGAGGCCCCCACTGCGCTGGCTACTGCGTCGTCGAAGGCCCCCGTTATGCTTATCCCCACCTCTCTGCTCAGCCTGGCGTTTATCCTAGCTACGTCGAATAAATCCACCTCCCTCCCCGCCAGCTGCGCCGCTGCTCTAATAAGCGCGTTTACAGCCGCGCTACTTGACTTCAGCCCCCCGGCTGTGGGCAAGTCGCCGTAGAACCTTACGGATAGAGGGCCTAGGCCGAACTCCTTCCTAACTGCTTCGATGATTTTGTAAATGGGGGCCACGTCTACTTCTGCGTAAGTCTCGACGCGGTCTGCCTCGGCGAGGCAGACCTCGGCCTCTATTCTCAGCGAGATGGGAAACGCCGCCCCGTGGCCCGTGGCGATGGCGTTTATAACAGTGCCTCCGCCCCAGGCGCAGGCCTTTGCGCACTTCATGTACACGCCTGGTTGACGAGTTGAAACGCCTCAACTAATCTATCTGAGTCTTCTACCAACGCCATTCGAACATTGCCACGCGACCCGTACAGAGATCCGGGAAGCAAAGCCACTCCTTTGGACAACGCCTTTTCAAAACACATGTCGCCGTCTTCGACGTGGGGGAATATGTAGAAGGCGCCTTGCGGCTTTACGAATTTAAGTCTTAGCACCCGTTCCGCAAGGCGGACCCTCTCGCTGTATATTTGAGATATCTCCGCCCGCATCTTGGGCAGGGCGTGGACGGCCTCGGCCACAGCTCTCTGCGCTGTAGTAGGCGGGACGTTTACCGTAGCTTTGTTGAACTTAGCCACTTCTCTGACCACCTCTCTCGGGCCTATAACTGCGCCTACTCTCAGCCCGGGGGCTGAGAAAACTTTTGAAAAGCTGTACACCACGGCCACCGACGCGCTGAGTTCCATAGGTGACGTAAATTCGCCAAACACGATATCTCGATATATCTCGTCGCTGATTACAAACTCGGCGACGTCTACGAGCTCTCTTAACTTATCTCTCGGCGGCACTACGCCGGTGGGGTTGTTGGGGTAGTTCACCACGTAGACGCCCCTCTCTGTGAAATGTGGGGTCCAGACGTGGTCGGTGGGCACTAGCTCTAGCCTCAGTCCAAACACTTCGGCGATTTCGAAGTAGCCGGGGTAGAAGGGCCTAGGCGTGAGAAGCTTTTTCTTGCGAAAGTGCCACATCAAGGCGGCTAGGCCGTGCCTCCCCCCCGCGGTGGCTACAACTTCGCCAGGGTCCACGCCGAAGACATCCGCGACGGCTTCTCTAAACTCGGGGAGGCCCTCGGGAGGCCCGTAGTGTAGATCCCTCGCCTTTGCCAAGGCGTTGAGCAGTTCTTGTGGCGGCGGCACGTCGGGGTCTCCTATGTCTAGCCGGTGGCGGGGAGACGCCTCCTTGATCTGGGCCATGGCGGCGGCAAAGTCCATAAACTTCACTGGTTAATTATACATTAATGTTGTAGCGCGTAGACGAGGCGAAGCGGCTTATAGAAAGCGAGTTGGCCAAGTCGCTGGCCGACGTCTGGGCTAGTTGCGACGACTTACAACGTCTAGCAAAAACGCACTACGACCGGCGCTTGTCGGCGTGGGGAAGTGATGGGTAGGCCCCTTCACTATCGGCAATAACAAAATGGGGCCTATACCCTTTTTCTCTCTACCGCCTGTTGTGACGTGTCCTGGTCATACTAAGTTCTGCTTGCGGTGGTGCTACGCCGTGTTTGAAATCGCCAACTGGAGGGCCTATGTGAGAGAGGCCACTTCTTATTTATTATCTAAGAGAGAAGACTTCGTCGACGTGATTGACAAATATCTACGTCTACTGCCACATAAAGTAGTTAGGCTACACGTGTCGGGCGACTTCTACGACTTGGAGTAAAAAAAATGAGTTACAATCGCCGAGAGGCATGGCGACAAAATCTTTTACACCTATACAAAATCTATGTTTGTAGCAAACATATCTCTCCCTTCCAATTTCATAATTCACTTAAGTGCAGATCCGTATAACTACAGGGAAGTGGCGGAGACTTGGCGTAAGATACGACGCGGGTTTATAACATATGTATACACGCCCGGTTACGAAAAGCGGGATTTTGAAATTCTTCGCCACATCTTATCTGCCACAGAGGCGTACGTACTCCTGTTTAAAAACCACGTACAACACGCTCCGCGGACGCGCGTCCGTGCCGAGGAGCTTCGGATGGCTTTAAGAAGCGCCTTAGGCGTCTTGGCGGACAGAGTTGTGTTCGACCCCGAGGAGTTTAATAGAAGCCCGCAGTGTGTCAGTTGTGGGCTTTGTTGGCTGAAGGCTTATAAATAGCCCTAGGGGGGCGTTATATGGGGTATTAATCTGTGCGGCAGTGCCCACTAGAAAGCCCTCTGACGTGGAGAAAGCCCTCGGCTCCACTGCGCCTTGTGTAGAGTTTAGGCTTGACTACGCCGACGGCGTCGGCCCAGAGCTAATTAAAGCACTTGAAGATGCTGTTGCGCGGAAGACGGCTATTTTTACCATTAGGAGGCGGGAGGAGGGCGGCCACTGGGCGCGTAGCGAAGAGGAGAGGATCAGCCTCTACTTAAAGCTACTAGAGCTGGGCCCTTCGTTTGTGGACGTAGAAGCTGAGTCGCCCGCCGCACAGGCCGTGGCACAGGCAAGGGGGCCGGTTAAGCTTATCGCAAGCAAACACGAATTCTCGGGCACGCCTCCTCTTGATGTGTTATTAAGCTGGGCTAGGAAGGCGGCTGAGGTGGGCGACGTTGTAAAAGTTGTCACATACGCCCACGAGCCTAGAGACGGCCTCCGCATCCTCTCTCTTATAGGGGCAGTGGAGAAGCCCACCGTCGCGTTTGCCATGGGGCCCGCCGGGGCTTATACTAGAGTAGTAGCGGCGGCGTTGGGAAGCCCCATCGTGTACGTGTCCCTGAGCGAGGCGACGGCGCCGGGCCAGTTCTCTCTAGACGCCTTATATGCGGCTCTTCTAAGCCTAGGCGTTGGGCCCGGCGGCGAGGGGCTACCGGCTTTGCGCGACGCCTTGGACTGGACAGACGGGGCCTTAATGTTTCTTCTGAGGCAGAGGCTGGAGATATGTAGAGACCTCGGCCGGCTGAAGAAGTCCCAAGGCCTCCCCATATACGACGACGAGAGGGAGGCGAAGGTGTTGAGAAGAGCAGGTGATTTCAAGCAGATATTTGAAATGATTGTACAGATGTGTAAAGCCGTGCAACTAGTCGTGTAGATAAAGCAGTTATGTGAGTCGAATAAAACTTTAATATCCGATTCCGAAGGCGGTCATGGAGTTGAAAATCGGAAGGGCGATTATAAAACACGGGCTGGAGGACTTGTACGAGTACAGCGACGTAGACGTGGCAATTGTGGGGGCAGGGCCGGCGGGGCTCACCGCCGCGAAGTACCTGGCAGAGAAGAGGTTTAAAGTAGTGGTCTACGAGAGGCGCCTCTCCTTCGGCGGCGGCATTGGGCCGGGGGGCAACATGATTCCCAAGATAGTAGTGCAAGAGGAGGCAGTCCCCATCCTCCAAGACTTTAAGGTTAGGTATAAGCCTGCGGGCGACGGGCTGTACACGGTAGACCCGGCCGAGCTTATTGCAAAACTGGCGGCAGGTGCGGTAGACGCAGGCGCCAAGATAATCCTCGGCGTCCACGTAGAAGACGTGATTTTCAGAGGCAGCCCGCCCAGGGTCGCCGGGTTGTTGTGGGTCTGGACGCCTATACAGATGGCTGGCGTGCATGCAGACCCGTTGTACACACAAGCCAAGGCGGTGATAGACGCCACGGGCCACGACGCGGAGGTGGTGTCGGTGGCGGCCCGTAAGGTGCCCGAGCTGGGGATACAGCTCCGGGGGGAGAAGTCGGCGTGGGCGGAGGTCTCCGAGAAGCTAGTAGTGGAACATACCGGCAGAGTAGCGCCGGGTCTCTACGCGGCGGGCATGGCCGTCTGCGCCGTATACGGACTGCCGCGTATGGGGCCTATATTCGGAGGCATGTTGCTGTCGGGGCGGCGGATTGCAGACATCGTGGCCAAGGACTTGACTACGGAGGCCTACGCCGTCCAGACTTAAGCGTAGCGCGGTTATGTAAGCGCCCTCGCCGCGAGGAGATGCGTTGCGTGGACAAGCCGCAGCTTCCGATCAAACGCAGACGGGACTCACTGGGGTTTGGAGGCATAGTTTAATTGCAGTCCTTTCTTCTCCTATGTGTACTTGGCAATTGGAGGAGGCGGGGACGTGGTCATGGCTGCCGTGTTGGCGGGGGAGGAGGCCGTCGGCCACATACCCTGGGAGCGCTTTGTGGTCGACCCCGCGCCGGGGCCTGTACCTCTTGACAGTTTTAGAGAGGTTGTCGACGTCGGCGAAGGTCTCGTCCTCGCCACGCCTAGGAGCTACGTCGAGCGCGGAGGGCGGCGTTTTAAAACACAAGGCATCTGCGTAGCTGAGGCTTTGGGACGCTCTGTATACGTAGTAGACGCATATAGACGGCCCTCGGAGGTCGCCAGGGCGTTGCTCCGCTTCGGGAAGGTGGTGGGCATAGACGTCGGGGGCGACGTCTTGGGGGCAGGTTGCGAGGAGACGCTGGGTAGCCCCCTGGCGGACGCCTTCGGCTTGGCCGTTCTTGTCAATGTGGCGCAATTCGGCGGGGAGGCAGAGCTCGTGGTGATGTCCCCCTCGGCGGATGGGGAGCTGAGCCGTGACTATGTGATGTCCCGCGTCGCCGACGCGGCGAGGCTGGGGGGCTTCCTTGGCTCCTTAGGCCTATCCCAGGGCCAGCTGAGCCTGTTGTCGAGGCTAGTAGAGAGATGCGTCACCGAGGCGTCTGCCGTCGCGGTAAAGGCCGCCGCCGGGGCTTACGGCGAGCTTCCGCTCCGCGGCGGAGTGAGGAGAGTACATGTGGACGCATGCGCCACCGTAGGCTTCCGGCTAAGGCCAGAGGCCGTGCTGAGGCTTAACAAGGCGGCGCGTATAGTCTACGACGCAGACGCTCCTGTGGACAAGGCGGCCTCCCTCTTGTTAGAACACGGAATACCCACGGAATACCACTTAGAAGAGCTCCTCGCCTCTGGCGTCGACGTAAGAGAAGCTGTGCAGACGCTGAAGGCCAAGAAGCGTTGTTAACACTTTCAAATTTTATTACAGACATAATAATTATGTCTGTAATAAAATTCTACGGGCGGGAAAGAGAGCTGTCGCTTTTGTCTAGGCTTAGGGAGCCCTTCCTACGCTTAGGGAACTTGAAAACTTCTACCCCTGGGCCTTTGAGGCGGCCATGAGAGAGCTGATACACGTCTTCTACCCCGTGTCCAAGGTTGTCTAAGGAGGTTGTGTACGTAAAAGAAGGCG
>JBEULK010000005.1:0-54144 GCA_041287325.1 Pyrobaculum sp.
TTGTATTTCTACATATGCACATCCCAGATGGATAGCTAGATCCCTACATCGCGGGGGCCACTTGGGCCGTTGCGGCGATATAGCTCCCAGAAGGCCTCTTGCCCAAGGCGCTGAGAGTCGCCTTGGCCGCGGCCCAGGAGACCGCCAGAACCGTAGTGATGACGTCACACCAGTTCCTAGAACTTGGCTGGAGCTTCTACTTCCTAGACGGAGGCCACCTATACTCAGGCGGAGACGCCTTGAGGAAGGCAGAAGAGGAGGGGTACGGAAACTGTAGATGTGCCCCATAGCCCGCGTCCTAAGCGTCGCCACCAAAACTCTTTTCTACAAATTGTCTTCAGACAACTGGTCGTATTGCTTACCTTATTGGGCGAGGTGTAGGCCCGCATATTCTGTGAGGACGAGCTAAATCTCGGTGAGGAGGTGTTAAAATCTAGTGGCTAAGAGAATTGTCAATTTACCAGAAGCCGCGGAGGGAGAGACGCGCCTGAGGGAGCTTTGTAAAAGAGTAGGTCGAGACTTGTGGCTCTTCGCGGTTACTAGAATATAACAAGATCGGTATCGGCATCCCAGCCCTAGCCGCCGTGATAAGAGAGGAGAGTCTCGAAGACTTTATTCACATGACCGTGGAGTCGGGCCCCTGGGGCGGCTTTGCCTTAATGGACGCGGACTTCGGCGCCGCCATGGGTCACTACGCTGTGTTACCCATGCCAGAGCAGTTCGTCCTCTACGAGGGAGGCGCCACTTCGCTAGGCTTTTTACAAGTGGACCGCGAGGGAAACGTAAACCCCGCCTTCCTACCAGAACGCATGCCCGGCCCCGGCGGCTTCCCCATAATAGCCATAGGCACTCCCAGAGTTTACTTCGCAGGCGGGTTCACTGCCAGGCGGAAAACAGTCGCAGTGAAGGTACGCCGCCTACAGACAAGACGGAGATGTGAGCCTATGGACAAAAAATCGTGGAGAAAGACTCTGTGAAGAAGTGGAGTTCGTACCTAAGAGAGTTTCTATACTAAAACTTAGCTGGGCTTCTTACTACTGGTACCTGTGTTGCCCTTAAAAACTCAGAGAAACGGAGGAGCCTCGAGACCCACCCCTCCCTCTGGTCCCCTCTTAAAAATGCCGCTATAGACGGCGTCCACGACAACTTGGTGGAGACGGCGGTGCCCTCTTGCCGCATAAAAGCCAGCCTATACGGCCGCCAAATCGCTGAGGGGCTCAGGCCCCCGAAGCCGGCGGGCATCCGGGCGAGCGCCGTGTACAGCATGAAGGGAGGTTGCCTCCAGACGCCACAGAGGTGATTGCCTCAAACTCAGCCCCGTCTACAAAACCCACCTAGGGTCTATCCGCATGTTTTCAGACAACTGGCAGGGCGTATTGTTTGCCCAAGTCCTTATGTACCGCTAACGATATATATCGTCCGCTTTTGAGGTGTCTGACTGTCTTCTCCACGTCGAATTTCATAGAGGCTACTACGTGGACGCCGGTGCCTCTCAAAGCTTCGGGATGGACCCCGGCGGAAGGGCCGGTTAAGATGTTCCTACCGCCGGAGAGCCTCACCACGTCGTCAAGCGTGAAGTTCAGAAGCGTCATCCCCGTAATTATGACAGTCTTGCAGTGAGGCAGTAGAGGCTCTAGAAGGGCTGGCTACCCCTTTATTTCATGTAGCTGGTGTGGGCCGAGGTTCGCCGTGATGAAGGCGCTCCCCTACGATAGGGAGCGCACGTCTTGGGGCGCGTATCCTATGTGTCAGCAGTGCGCAGAAGAGTACAGAAACCTAAAGGTGGGGGGGCTGAGGCGGTACTTCTACCAGGGCATTTCCTGCCAGCACTGCGGCCCCGGCTTTAGGCTACTCGACGGCGGGGGGTCCCCCCTCCCGTCGAGAGACCCCCTCCGAGACGCGGCCAAGTTGATATTAGAAGGCCGCATTGTCGCCGTTAAGTCAGTCGGCGGGTTCCACCTGGCCGCGCTGGCCGATGACGACGAGGTCGTGTTGAGGCTTAGGGAGAGGAAGAAGAGGCCTCGCCAGCCCTTTGCCGTAATGGCTCTCGAGAGCCAGCTTGAAAAGTTAGTCTATGTGGACGAAAAGGCCTTGTCGTTGTTGAAGTCGCCGCAGAGACCCATAGTGCTCCTCCCTAAGAGGGAGGGCTCTCCTGTCTCGAAGTACGTCTCGCCGGGCCTCTCCGTCGAGGGGGTCTTCCTGCCCTATGCGGCATATCACTACGACCTATTGGAGGAGACGAGGGGATTCCTCGTCATGACTAGCGGCAACAGACACGGTAGCCCCACTTGTAAATCTGCCGAGTGCGTTGTAAAACAGGGGCTGGCCGACTACATCTTAGACCACGGCTTGGAGATAGCCCATAGGGTAGACGACTCGGTGGTCAGACTGACAGACGGAGAGCCCGTGTTTTTAAGGAGGTCGAGGGGATATGCGCCGAGGTGGACCCGCCTGAAGAGGCTGCTAAGACGCGACGTGGTGGCCTTCGGGGCCGACTTGGCCACGGCTGGCGCCGTGGGGTTTGAAGACAAGGCGGTCCTTACTCAGTACATAGGCGACCTCGACGACTTCGACGCCTTGATGGAGCTAGACGCAGAGCTTAGGTGGTTTGTGCGGGAGTACCGCCTTCAAGACGTGGCGCTTGTATGTGACAAAAACCCTGTCTACAACAGCAGGAGGCTATGCATGGAGTGGGCTAGGGAGGGCGGCGCCGAGGTGTTGGAGGTGCAACACCACCACGCGCACGCCTTGTCGGCGGCAGCCGACTTGGGAATAGACGGGCCCTTCGTGGCCGTGGCCATAGACGGCGTTGGGTACGGCGACGACGGCGAGGTCTGGGGCGGCGAGGTGCTCTTCGTAGACGGCGATAAGTACAGCAGGGAGTACCACCTGAGGTACGTCCCCATGCCCGGCGGCGACGCGGCGACCTTGAGGCCGGCCAAGATGGCCGTCGCTTACCTAATCGAGGCGCTGGGCGAGGGGGAGGCCGTCGAAAAGGCGCGTGGGCTGGGCCTCCACAAAGGGCTGAGGGGCGGGGCGGCGGAGCTCTCGGCCCTGCCTAAAATCGCGAGGTCCTCGCCGAAGACTTCCAGCGTTGGGAGGTTTCTAGACGCCGTCTCCGCCGCGCTGGGGATATGTCTGGAGAGGACTTACGAAGGCGAGCCAGCTATATTGTTGGAAGACGCCGCGCGGCGCGGCAAAAGGCTCCCCATGTCGATGGAGATAAAAAACGGCGTAATAGACGCAGTGGAGTTCTTCGCAGAGCTTTTAGAAGCGAGGGGCGAGGCGGCCGACAAGGCCTACACCGCGCAGATCGCCTTAGGCGAGGCGCTGGGCGAGGCCGCTAGGGCCGTCGCCGAATCTAAAGGCGTCGACAAGATAGTGGTGTCCGGCGGAGCGGCCGTAAACGACTTCATAATACGGGGGATCAGGAGCCGCGTCAAGGCCTTGTTGCCCAGAAAAACGCCTCCGGGCGATGGGGGAATAGCGCTGGGGCAGGTCCTCTACGCAGCATACCGGCTCAGTCCTTGAGCTTAGACTCGACTTCCCTTATGGCCTCTTCCTCCTCTAGTGTGCTCAAATCGCCGAGGGGCTGGCCCAGCGCCATGGCCCTCAACACGCGCCTCATGACCTTCCCCGTCCTCGTCTTGGGCAACTTCTCCACTATGGCGACTTTGCCCACGACCGCCAAGGGGCCTAGGCTCTTCTTGAGGTGCGACAAGACTTCCTCCTCGGTCACATGCCTGCCGGCTTTAGGCACGACGAATACGGCCAATACGTCTCCCCTCACGGGGTCAGGTATGCTGACAACTGCCGCCTCGGCCACGGCGGGATGGGACGCCACTATGTCTTCTACCTCCCTCGTCGAGAGCCTATGGCCTGCGACTTTTATCACGTCGTCAGATCTGCCCAGTATGTGTAGATTGCCCTCCTCGTCTATATAGCCCAAATCGCCTGTAAAGTAATAACCGGGGAACTTAGACCAGTAGCCCTCCACATAGCGCTTGGGGTCCTTCCATATTGTGTGTAGGAACGCCGGCGGCAACGGCGGCTTCGCCGCAACGTGTCCCTTCTGGCCCCGCGGGAGCTCCCTCCCCTCGTCGTCTAGTACCACTAAGTTGAGAGTGGGGTAGGGCAGGCCCACCGAGCCGTATTTATATCTAAAGCCCCCTAGGTTGAGCGATCCGGGAGCCGTGACGAAACAAGCGGTCTCGGTCTGTCCCCATATGTCCGCCACTTGGCACGGCTCTTTACATATGTAGGTCCTCAGCCACTTGTAGGCCTCTTCGTTAAGCACCTCGCCAGTGGGGTATACAGCAATGAGGCTGTCGAGCTTGTACCGCCTGGGCCATTCATCGCCGTATTTCATCAAGAGCCTTATGGCCGTGGGCGAGAAGAGTATGTGGGTGGCCTTGTATGCGTCCACTATCTCCCACCATATGCCGGGATGCGGGTAGTCCGGCGCGTCGTCGTACCAAAGCACCGTGAGGCCGTTCAACAACGGCCCGTGGACGCCGTAGTGGTGGCCCGATATCCAGCCTATGTCGGCAGTGGAGAAGAAGACGATGTCGTCTCTGAATTCCCTCTCGGCGCCCGCTAGGTGGTTGAAGGCGTACCAGATCCAGACCATATATGCGCCGTGTAGGTGGAGAATGCCCTTAGGCTTGCCGGTGGTCCCCGAGGTGTAGAGTATAAAGAGGGGCTCGTCGCCGGAGACCCACTCGGGCTCTGCGTAGGCGTTGAGAGGCACCGCCTTTATCTCCTCCTGCCACCAGAAGTCCCTCCCCTCCCTCATAGGCGCCCCGACGCCCACATGTCTGTAGACTAACACCTCCGCGTCGACTCCGGCTAGGGCTAAGGCCTCGTCGACGGTGGGCTTCAACGGTATGACCTTTCCGCGCCTCGTCATGCCGTCTGTAGTTATGACGAGCTTGGCGTCGGCGTCTTTTATCCTATCGGCAAGTGCCTGCGCGCCGAAGCCTGAGAACACTACTGTATGCACTGCGCCTATCCTGTTCACCGCCAGCATCGCTATCATCGCCTCGGGGATCATGGGCATGTATATGGCCACCCTATCGCCCCTCTCGACGCCCCTCATCCTCAGCAAAACGGCGAGCCTGTTGACCTCCCGGTAGAGGTCCCAGTACCTCAACACCCTGGTCTGGCCGCTGGAGGAGACCCATATCAAAGCCGCCTTATTCGCCCTGCCGTTTTGGACGTGTCTGTCGAGCGCGTTGTAGGCTATATTGGTCTCGCCACCTACGAACCACTTATAGAACGGCGGGTTGGAGTCGTCGTATGTCTTCTCCCACCTAGAGCGCCAATACAGCCTGGCCGCCTGCTTCTCCCAGAACCCTACGGGGTCCTTCAGCGACTCTTCGTATACCCGAAGGAATTCTTGTGACATATTAAAGGCCCAGGACGAAGAACTTAGACTCTGTGAAGTAGTACATGGTTGACCTAACCCCCTCCCTCCAGCCGAACCCCGAGTTCTTAACCCCGCCGTAGGGAAGCGCGTCGAACCTCACCCTCGTGGAGTCGTTTATCATCACGCTCCCCGCCTTAATCGCCGACGCCACTCTAAAGGCCTTCTTGTAGTCAGAGGTGTAGACGGCGGCTTGCAGTCCGTAGGGCGTAGAGTTCGCCAACTCCACGGCTTCCTCCTCTCCCTCAAACGGCACGATGGGCAACACGGGGCCGAACACCTCCTCTCTCAGCGCCCTTACGTCCGCCCTCCCGTCTCGTACCTCGAGGAGGGTGGGCTCGAAGTAGAACCCCCTCCTCTCCATCCTCCTCCCGCCGTACACGAGCTTGGCGCCCTTAGACAACGCGTCTGAGACAAAGCCCTCCATCAGTTTGACCATCTTGTCTGATATCAAGGGGCCCATGTCGGTGGACTCGTCCATGGGGTCGCCCACCTTGAGCGAGGCGGTCCTCTCCAGGACCAGCTTTACAAACTCATCGTACACCTCCCCCTCCACGAACACCCTCTTGGTGGCGTTGCAGTTCTGGCCGGCGTTTTCGAATCTAGCCCTCACCACCACAGAAGCCGCCTTTGCGAGGTCGGCATCCTTGAAGACTACGGCGGGGTCCGAGCCGCTGGGCGCTATCATGTACTTCTTGCCCCTCCCAGCGGCCTTGGCGGCCACTTGGAGGCCGACTGCAGTGCTACCGGTGAAGGATACGCCGGAGACCTTCGGGCTGTCCAACAGCTCGTTGAATATCTCCTCGCCGCTCCCCACGACCACGTTGACTACGCCCTCGGGGACGCCGGCCTTCCTAAATATCTCGTAGAGCTTAAGCGCGGTTAGAGGCGTGTAGCTCGACGGCTTGACTATAACTGTGTTGCCAGCCACAATCACGGGGGCCACCTTATGGGCGAAGGTAGAGGCGGGATTGTTGTAGCTGAGAGCCCCCGCCACGACGCCCACGGGCTCTCTCCTCTCCACCACCAACCGGGACTCGTTACCGGGAGGATAGCCGTAGGCATCGACTCTAGGCGCGCCCCCCTCAAGCACATATCTAGCCTCCTCGGCGCTGGCCCTGACGATCTCAACGGCCCTCCACAACTCAGCCCTGGCATCTCTAATAGGCTTGCCGGACTCCGCCACCAGAGTCTTTAAGAGCTCGTCGAAGGATAGTTCCATATATTCAGCTACTTTGTAGAGGAGCCTCGCCCTCTCCCTCAGTGGGAGGGCGGCCCAGCCAGTAAACGCTCTGTCAGCCTCGTCGATAATGCGCTTGACGTCCTCCCTAGTGGCGGAGGGAAGGACGGCCAGCACCTCGCCGGTAGCTGGATTATATACAGTCAGCTCTTTCGACATAAACACTGTTTAGTATAACTAAATTTAAAACTTTTCAAAATGTTAATCAATGGAGAAGATTTATAATTATATAATATTATCATTCATGGAAAATCTATTAGGAAAATATTTAGAAAAACTATGAATTGTAGTCATCATAAACGGCTATCAATTTGAATATCTTAAATATCCATTATGAAATTAGATAGAAGTCCAGGTCGTGGGTTACACGCCCTACGTCGCCGCCGTTGTGGACCTGGAGCCGAGGGGCTCGAGGAGTACGTCGGCTCCTAGTTGGCGCATAAGGGGATATACCCCAACACGGACCTATACGCCGCCGTGATATTCCGCTATTTGGGCCTCCCCGTGGATATCAACCTTCCCCACCTTCGCCATATCTAGAGTGGCCGGCTGGGTGGCCCACGTCGTGGAGTACAGAAGGCGGAATAGGTTGATAAGACCCACCGAGAGGTACGTAGGCCCGGTGGGGCTTAAGTACGTGCCGCCGGAGCAACGGAGTTAGGAGGACAGAACACGCCAGACAGAGTCCTTCCACAAGTCGTATAGGCCTTTGAGGTGGGCAAGGGGGGTCCCTGTGGTCATCTTATAGATGAACCATCTGAGAAACTTGTCTTTGTCCCCCTCGAGGGTCCACGTGCCCATCTCCACCTCGAATGCGCCTGTCTTTAGTTCTTGTGCGAGCGCTTTTGCTAGCGTCGATGCTTGCCACAAGGCGCCCCAGCCGATAGGCGGGAGGCCCAGCTTGACTAGAGAAGAATCGCCGATGAGGTAGACCCGCTCGTACTGAGTCTCAAAAGTAGCCGGATCCACCTCAAGACTCACGGCAAGAGGATGGGGCCGCAAGACCGGGACCGATATGGACAGGTCGCCTTTGCCCATGCGGGGGAGCTCCTCGGACACCTCAATTCCTATCTGTTCGGCCCATTTGCGCCAAGCCTCCAGCAGAGGCGCGTAGTCGTCGCTTATATAGACCAGATGGACCGATACGTCCTTCTCGGGAAATCTAGTCTTTATGGAAAAAGCGATTTCCTGAAATCCCATGACAGGCGTCAAATCGTTTACGACGAACCGTACAGCCTTAGCCCTACTAGCGGCCTCCAAAAGCGCCTTGGCGCCGCCGACAGTCCAATATTCAGCACTTCCTATCCTACGCCCGCCGGGGGCCAACACCAAGTAGTCTCCGCAGATGGAGGGCCCATCGCTGGTCCTAACACACTTGTCCTCTATCGCCGACACGTTGGCCTTGTTGAAATATATGCGTTTGAACCTAGAGAAAGGAAAGACGAGGTCCTCAAAATCCACGAGGCCGGCTATAGCCATAGGAATCCCTACCGTGAATTCATGGAAGTCCTTCTTGTCAATCACTATAATCTCGACATCGCTTGTAGCGAGTTTAAGCCTATAGGCGAAATAGACCCCGGCCACGCCGCCTCCCACAACAACAACCCTGGGCGCGCGCACGACATCTGCGGATCTGAAATATATATATGTTGAGTTACGATAGGTCTAGGCGCATCAAGCGCCTTAGGTCTTCTACTCTTTTCCTGTATATAATCGTGCCGCCGCGTCTATAGATGAACTCTTCGCCGCTAGCTAGCATCATGGCGTGTCTACTCGGGATGTACCTAGCTGGCTTCTTATTGCAGTTCTTATTAGTCAAGATGTATACCTGGACTGCCGCGAGGAACGGCGTCCGCTACCTATTCGCACAGCTGTATGCTAGTCGGAGGCGGAAGAACGTCTTTTTAATGATAAAGCGGCGGCAGTTTAGTTTATTAAATAAAGTATTTCTATTAGGTTTGTTATGATGCTTTACAATGATTTAAAATTATAAAAATAGTTTAAATCCTACAGGCAGAAAATGTTTATAACAGATAGAAAAGACTTAGTTTATGGGTCTAAGAACAGGTCAGCAATATGTTGATGGGATTAGACACAGACAACACGCTGGCATATATGTAATGGGGAAGAAGGTGACAGACGTCACTACAAACCTCTTTCTAAAGCCCTCTGTCCTCGCCTTTAAGGCAACTTTTGACGCGGCGTTCGAGGAGGACACAAAAGACCTCGCCCGTGTGTACAGCCCCATCGTCGGGGAGGAGATAAACCGTTTCAACTCTCTGCACACAGGTCCACAAGACCTCGTGGCTAAGGTCAAGCTGTTAAGAAAGCTGAGCCACAAAACTGGGACATGCTTCCAGAGATGTGTGGGGTGGGATGCCTTAAACACGATCTACATAGTGACGAAGAGGCTTGCGGAGAGGGGGAGGAAGACGTATTTCGACAACTTTATGAAATACGTCGCCGACGTGCAGAAGAAGGACCTGGCCCTAGCCGGCGCCATGACCGACGTAAAGGGCGTGAGGACCCTGCGCCCCAGCGAGCAACCCAACCCAGACGCATACGTGAGGGTGGTGGAGGAGAGAGACGACGGCGTGGTGGTGAGGGGCGCCAAGGCCAACATAACTGGCGTGGCTGTGGTGGACGAGGTGGTGGTGATGCCCACGAGGGCCATGACAGAGAAAGACGAGATGTACGCAGTGTCCTTCGCCGTTCCGTTAGACACGCCGGGGGTGAAGGTGGTGGTGGGGAGGCAGTTGAACGACGTGAGGAGGCTAGAAGGCGGCGAAATAGACGGCTTGCCCTACATGTTTAACCACGAGGGCCTCGTAATCCTAGACGACGTGTTTGTACCCTGGGAGAGGGTTTTCCTCTACCGCGACTGGAGGGAGGCCGGGGTCTTGGTGGAGGTCTTCTCCTCCTACCACCGCCAAGGCTACGCCGGTTGCAAGTCTGGCCTAGGCGACGTGATTATAGGCGCCGCACACAACCTGGCCAAGCAGATCGGCATCGCCGAGAAGTCCCACGTCCAGGAAAAGCTGACGGAGATGGTGTTTCTAAACGAGGCCATGTACTCCGCCGGCCTTGCCGCCAGCTGGGAGGGCAAGAAGGTGGTAGACGGGCCGGGGGGCTTCTGGGTAAACCCCATGTACGCCAACATCACTAAGCACCTCGTCACGAGGTTCCCCTACGAAGTCTCGCGGCTGGCTCACGACATAGCCGGGGGGATACTGGGCACTGCCCCCAGCGAGTTCGACTTGAAAAACCCTGAGATCAAGGCGTTGGTGGAGAAGTACTTGCAGGGCGTTCCCGAGTTCACAGCTGAACAGAGGCTTAGGATGCTTAGGCTACTTGAAAATGTCAGCATAAGCGTGAGCTACCTAATCGAGTCCGTCCACGGGGCTGGTAGCCCCCAGGCCCAGAGGATCTCTATACAGAGGCTGTACGACGTAGAGACCGCGGAAAAAGTGGCCAAGTACCTAGCTGGCATGGGGCAGAAGGTGGTGGACAAAAGAGTGGAGCCGCGGAGGCCTAGCGAAGCCGAGAAGACATGACCAAGGTGAGGAACTTCACAAGCAAGCCGCCTGTGACGGCGCCGCCAGAGGTCACTATTAGGCAAGTGGCGGCCCTCATGGCTGAGAAGAGGGTGGGGCTGGTCGTTTTGGCAAAAGAAGGACAGGTGGTAGGTGTGGTTTCGGAGAGAGATGTGGTTAGGGCTGTGGGCGAGGGCGTGGACTTAGACAAGCCAGCGGTTGAAATCGCCACGAGGCAAGTCGTCACCATAGACGCAGACGCCCCCGTGTCCGAGGCAGCCGCCACTTTCAGAAGACACGGCATTAGACACCTCGTGGTTTTAGAAGGCGGCAGGCTCTACGGGGTGTTGTCAATAAGAGATCTTGTGAGAGACAAGGAGTTGTTAAGAAGTCTTGCGGAGTTTGCCCCTGCCCCAGACGTCTTATACCTCGTTGGTGATTGATAATTATAATTTTTTTCATTAATTAAACATTAACAAAATTCTTAAAAATTTATTAGACTATGTATATGTGGAGTTTGTAACTTGTGACGTAGTTGTGCTCGGGTCTGGGCTGGCTGGACTGAGAGCCGCCACGGCGGCGGCCGGGGTGAGCGACAAGCTGGAAGTATGTGTCGTCACAAAGGTCTCGGGGCCGCGTTCGCACAGCATCTCGGCGGAGGGGGGGATGGCCGCCGTGTTGTACCCTGATAGGACCGGCGACTCGCCGCACTTACACGCATATGACACGGTGAAGGGGGGCGACTTCTTGGTAGACCAAGACGCCGCGATGTTGCTGGCGGAGAGGGCGCCTGAGGAGGTGTGGTTTTTTGAAAAAATCGGCGTGCCTTGGACGAGGGAGCCAGACGGCTCGCTGGCGCTGAGGCGCTTCGGCGGGATGAGCAAGCCGCGGACGGTGTTTGCAAAAGACAAGACAGGTTTCTACATAATGACAGCGCTGTACAAATACGCCAGTGGAGTTCCAAATATTAAGTTCTACGAGGAGCACCTAGTCACAAAAATCGTTATCAAACACGGCAAGTTCTACGGCCTAGTCGCATTGGACATGAGGAGGGGGGAGGTCAAGTTCTTCAGAGCTCCTGCCGGGGTCATCGCGGCGGGGGGCGGGGGACGCATGTTTAAACTCACCACAATGGGTCATTTAAACACGGGGGAGGTCCTGGGCTTTGCGCTGAGGGAGGGGATACCGCTTAAAGACATGGAGTTCGTGCAGTGGCACCCCACCGCGCTTGTGCCCAGCGGGATACTGATAAGCGAGGCGGCGAGGGCAGAGGGCGCCTACCTCGTCAACAAGCTCGGGGAGAGGTTTATGAAGAGGTACGCGCCGCAACAAATGGAGCTTGCGCCGCGCGACGTGGTATCCAGGGCCATTGCCATGGAGTGCAAGGCGGGGAGGGGGTTCAGCTGGAGGGGAGAGCTTTGCTACGTGGGGCTCGACATAAGGCACTTAGACCCCCAGAGAGTCAAGGAGAGGTTGCCGCTCCTTTTAGAAATAGCCAAGACGTACGCCGGGATAGACCCGCTCTCGGAGCTCATACCAGTGGCCCCCGCCGTCCACTACTTCATGGGAGGCATAAACACAGACCTCTACGGGAGGGTGTTAGACGCAGAGGGGAACTGGGTGGCTGGCTTGTGGGCGGCTGGCGAGGCCGCCGCGGTAAGCGTCCACGGGGCCAATAGGCTGGGCTCTAATTCGTTGAGCGAATGCGCCGTGTGGGGGCGCCTCACGGGGGAGCAGGCCGCCGAATATGCGCTTGAGCACAAGGTCTCTGCGTTGGAGGAGCGTATAAAAAACCTGGCGGATGAGGAGGAGAGGAGGATTTTCTACGGGCTCGCCAGGAGAGAGACGGGCGGAGTGTCGGCGTCGTGGATCAGGAACCAGCTTCAAATTAATATGATGAGGGGGGCGGGGATATTTAGAGACGAAAACTCGATAACTCAGGCCATGGCCGCCTTGACCAAGCTCATGTCTTTGGTCAATGAGGTGAATATGCACGACGTGAGCAGGGTGTATAACATGGAGTTGAGAGAGGTGGTGGAGCTCGACGGCATGCTCCCCGCGGCCTACGCCATCTTACTGGGGGCCTACTTTAGGAAAGAGTCTAGAGGGGCCCACTATAGGCTTGACCACAAGCAAAGAGACGACAAGAACTGGCTGAGGCACACCCTGGTGTACAAAGTGGGAGGCGCCTACGTCACTGCCTACAAGCCCGTGAGAGTGGAGAGATGGCCCCCCGAGATAAGGCAGTACTGATGAGGTACCGAGTTTCTATTAGGCGGTACAAAGACGGCGTGCAGTACGTCCAGACCTACGACGTAGAGGCGCCTCCAAACATCACCGTGCTGGACCTGCTGATAAACATTAGGGAGGACTTTGACGGGTCAATTGCTTTTCGATATGCATGTAGGATGGGCGTGTGTGGGATATGCGCCGTCCGCGTAAACGGAAAGCCGAGGCTTGCGTGTATGACGAAGCTCAGCGACTTGGGGACCCAAGACATTTTAATAGAGCCTATAAAAGATAAAAATATAATTAAAGATCTTGTAGTAGATTTTCAATAAAACATCGTTTTAGAAAAACTCTTATAAATGCCATAAAGTGTTTTTATGGGTCGGCGTATCGTCGTCGTGGGCGGAGGGGCGGCGGGCGCAACCGCCGCGTCTAAGGCAAAGAGGGTGGACCCATCAGCCGAGGTGGTGCTCGTGGAGGCAACTCCCTACATCACCCACGCCCCATGCGCCGTTCCGTACGCCATATTGCACTCTGCAAAGCTGTACGTATACACGGCGGAGCAGTTCGCCAGAGAGAGGGGGGTGACTGTCTTAGTGAACACAAAGGTCGAGGCGGGGGAGGGCAACCGGCTGAGGCTCTCGGGCGCTCACAACGGCGTCTTGGAGTGGGACGTCTTGATAATAGCCACGGGGGCAAGGCCGAGGGTGCCTTCCATAGAGGGGGCCGGGCTCAGGGGGGTGCACGTCATTAGACACCCCGCCGAGGTGTTGGAAGTAAAGGCAGGTTTAGAGAAGGCGGCGACCGTGGCCGTGGTGGGCGGGGGGTACATCGGCGTGGAGATGGCCGAGGCTATCCTGGCCATGGGCAAGAAAGTGGTGCTGATAGAAAGCGGGAGGTGGCTCTTGAATAAGATGCTAGACGGAGAGCTTGGGGCCTTTGTGACCGAGTACTTCAAGGCCATGGGAGGCGAGGCGAGGCTGGGAGAGGGGGTTGTGAGGATAGGCGGATCTGGGAGCGTGGAGTACGTAGAAACTACAAACGGCGTCGTGAAAGCCGACGCCGTGGTCCTCGCCACCGGGGTGGTCCCCAACGTGGAGCTCGCGGCGGCGCTGGGGGCAAAGCTGGGCCCCACGGGGGCTGTGTCGGTGGACTCGTACTTAGAGACCTCTGTGCACAATGTATATGCGGCGGGCGACGTCGCCGAGGCGGTGCACGCAGTGACCGGGAAGCCCGTGTGGATGCCCCTGGCGCCTTACGCAAATAAGATGGGCTACGTGGCGGGCTTCAACGCCGGGTCCGGGGAGAAGAAGTTGCAGTTCCCCCCGGTGGTCGGAGCCGCCGTTACCAAGTTCTTCGACATGTACATCGGCAAGGCGGGCCTCTCAGAGGCAGAGGCCAGGGCGGCTGGACTAGACGTGAGGTCCGCCGTGCTCACCACTCGAGACAAGGCAACATTTATGCCGGGGGGCAGGGAGGTTAGAATCAAGGCTGTGGCCTCTGGCGACTTGTTAATAGGCGTCCAGGCCGCGGGCTACACGCCCTACGTCGCCGCCGTTATAGACCTGGCGGCGCAGTACATAGGGAAGCCCTTGTCCTCGGTGATTTTGGCAGAGTACTCCTACATGCCGCACACAGGCCCCGTGTGGCACCCCTTGGTGTCTGCGGCTAGGATGTTAGATTAATAATCGGGCGGATGGCCCTCCCGCTTCGAAGCGCCTCCACTGCCTCGTTTATCTCTTCTAACTTGTAGAAGGGCCCGGCCAGGAGGTCTGGGCGCAACACGCCTCTTTCCACTAGAGAAATCACCTTAGGCAGGTCCACCCTCGGCCTGGCGCCGTAGCTCCCCACGATGGTTATCCCGCCGCGCACTACTCTCGCCACGTGCACTGGCGCCCTCTTGCCCACCGCCATGAGCCCCACCAGCACCACTCTGCCGCCGGCGGCGGCCATCTCCACGGCAGCGTCCACAGTCTCTTCGGAGCCCACGGCCTCGATCACCACGTCGGCGCCTCTCCCCTCGGTCATGTCCTTGACGGCCTTTACTGGATCGCCTTCTCTAGTGTTTACCACTTCTGCGCCTAGTTGTTTAGCCAGTTTGAGCTTCTCCGGGTTCCTCCCCACTGCAATAACCCTCGCCCCCACGGCCTTCGCCACGTTTACAGTTGCCAGCCCGACGCCGCCCGTCCCGATGACAACCACCGTGTCCCCCGGCGACGCCGAGGCCGAGTTGACCACGGCGCCGTAGGCAGTTAAAAATGCACATCCCAACATGGCTAGCTCAGGCCTGCCGTCCATTGACCTGGGCAACTTGGCGAGGCCTGTGGCGGGGACTACCGCCTCCTCGGCCCACATGCCTCCGAGGAAAACTCTCAGCGGCGCGCCGTTGAGTCTGAGGCGTGTCTCTCCGCTTAGGAGCACCCCCTTGGCCCTCGCCTCTGCAAATTTTTCACAGAGGTTCTCCATACCTCTTGCACAATTTCTACAGTGGCCGCACGGCCATATAAACGACGAGACCACTAAGTCGCCCGGCGCGACGTTAGACACGCCTGGCCCCACTTCTTCCACCACCGCCACGGCCTCGTGTCCCGGGACGAGCGGCGGGGGAATGGGCGTTGCGCCTTCGAGTACGTACAAGTCGCTGTGGCACACGCCGGCGTATTTAATTTTTAACTTGACTTCTCCTTCGTGTGGTTTGTGTATGTCGACATCTTCTATTTTTAGGGGGGTGTTGTACTGGTGTAAAACCGCGGCCTTCATATACCTTTTCGCCGTCTCTCTTTAAAAGCTTTTTTTCTTCTTTTAGTTGGATATATTATTATAATTAGAGTGTAATATAAACTATACGAAGTACAGCTAATCTTTAAATACTGCCTATGAGTGGTGTCCATGCACGTTCCACGTCTGATGTGTACTCAGCACCCCGACGCCACTGTGAAGATAACTGCTGCGGAGGAGGTAGACGAGGCAATTGTGGCGTCTACCGCCTACGGTTGCGACGAGGTGATGGTGGACTACGAGGGCAAGATGACCCCCTACGCTCAGCCGAAGGAAATTGTGGTAAAGGCTCTAAGAGGCGGGGTGCCTCTCGGCTCTAAGTTTTACGTCACTGTGAGGTTGCCTAACCCAAAGCTGGAGGAGTTTGACAAGGCCATGTTGGCGCTGGAAGCCGCCATTGTGGCGAACTACTTCTCTAGAAAATACGCAGACGTGCAAGCCGTTAGGTGGGTGGTTTTGCCGATGGTAGAAGACGTGGACACCGTGATGCTGGTTAGGAAAATGCTTAAGCGCAAGGCCGAGGTGTACAAGTCCGAGACGGGGATCGACGTGGGGGAAATCGAGGTAATTCCTTTGATGGAAGACGCCTTTGTGCAACTCAAAGCCAAGGCGTTGCTTGGAGAGGTGTTTAGAGGAGAGGAGGTGAGAGAGTTGAGACTATTCCTGGGGAAGTCCGACTCGGCTGTGAAGCACGGCCACCTCGCCTCGGCTCTTTCCATAGTCTACGCCCTTTCGTTGCTGACACAGTTTGAAGCAGAGACCGGCGTCAAGGTCAAGCCCATATTAGGCATGGGGTCGCCGCCGTTTAGAGGCGGCTTAAACAACCCCAGGCTGGCGCATTTAGAAGTGGTGCAGTACGCCGGCTACCACACGGCCACTATACAGTCCGCCGTGAGGTACGACACGTCGCTAGATGAATATGTAAAGGTGAGGGAGTCTATCCAAAATGCCTGTTGTTCGGCTAGACAGAGGGTGGGAGACGAAGTAATGTACATTATTCAACAAGCCTCTTCTCGTTATAGACAGATCCTTCTCAAGTACGTGGACAAAGTGGTGGAGGTAGCTAGGCTTGTGCCTGGGACTAGGGATAGGATAAGCTGGAAGGAGTACGGCAGGTCGGTTGCCGACGGCGAGAGGGTGGTGAACATGCCGCGCGCCATTGTCTACACGTCGACGTGGTACGCCATGGGGTTCCCGCCTACGCTACTAGACGCGCCCTATGTGGTGGAGCTGGCTAAGTCCGACAAACTTGACGAGGTGTTTAAAGTCCTGCCTACGTATAAAAAAGAGCTTGAATACGACTTCGAGTACTTCGACCCGGCGACGGCTGAGAAGTATCTTGGCGGCGAGTTGGTAAAGGCGGCGCTTGAGATGGCGGACTACCTGGGGCTAGAGGCGAGGCCTAGTCCTACCTACTTGGCGTTGCTCAGAATGCCGAGGAGCGAGCCTAACATAATCGCCATGGGCAAATACCGCAAGTTCTTGGGATAATATTTAAAAGGCCCCCGCTTTAATTACATATGTCTAAGGTGGCAGATTACGTGAAGCGCCAGCCCGTGGTGGCCGGGCCCGACGCCACTGTGGAAGACGCCGCCAGGCTGATGGTGCAACACGGCGTAGGCGCCGTGGTTATTGTAGACGTTTCCAAAAGGCCCATCGGCATAATCACAGAGAGAGATTTGGTCAGAGTAGTTGCGGAGAGGAAGTACGGCGCGAGGGCTCTGGACGTCGGGACGAGGGGCGACTTACTCACCGCCTCCCCCGAGGACGACGTTTACCAAGCGTTGAAAAACATGAGGGAGAAGAAGGTGAGGCACTTAATCGTGGTGGACAAGGAGGGGAGGGTGGCGGGAGTTGTTTCAATTCGCGACTTGCTAGAAGACAAGGCTTTAAAAGCTCTGGGGGAGAGGGCATGGTGGCCGCCTCCGGAGGATTAAAAGTAAAAGATTTAGTAAAGAAGCCGCCTATCACGATACCGATCACGGCGTCTCTAATAGAGGCCGCAGACGTCATGACGCGTCACAACGTGGGGGCCCTCGTCGTGGTAGACCACTCCGAGAGGCCCGTGGCTGTGCTCTCAGAGCGGGATATTGTGAAGGCGATAAGCCAGAGGGTGCCTCTGTCCACCCCAGTGGAGGCGTTCATGTCCGCCTGGCTTGTCACGATTGACGCAAAAGAAAACGTGGAGAAAGCCGCCGAGCTGATGTGGGTAAATAACATAAGGCATCTGGTGGTCACCGAGGGAGGCAAGGCCATAGGGGTGATATCAATAAGAGACTTGATAAATCCCAAGGTGTTGCCCAGCCTCTGCAGATGAGTCCCAGGCGGCTGGCGCCTCCGTTATGCGTAGCGCCTCAAGCCGCCTACGCCAGGCGGAGTCGCCAGGTTTGAACTCGGAATAGCTCTCTTGTTTGTGCTGATGACTGGACTAGTGGCCGTGGGGATGCGGCACGTGGATGAGAAGTCTGCTGAGCTGGCCTTGGCTCCGTTTTAGCCGGGGACTGCGCCGCGGCACGTGGGCGTGCGAAATGAGGGGCTAAGTTTATATACTCCGTATTTTGTATATAGCTATGTCGGGGATTATGTAGAAGTTCTAGACACGACTCTGAGAGACGGCGTGCAAGGCGCCAATGTGTCTTTTCTTCTTGAGGATAAGATCAGGCTTGCGCTACTCCTCGACGAGCTAGGCGTGGACTATGTAGAGGGTGGGTGGCCCTACTCGAACCCCAAGGACCTGGAGTTCTTCAAAGCCATGAAGGAGTACGGGTTGTCCAAGGCTAAGCTTGCCGCCTTTGGGAGCACTAGGCGTAAAGGCGTGAGGGCCGAGAGGGACGAGAGCTTGAACTCGATCGTCAAGGCAGACGTGCCCGTCGCAGTAATTTTCGGCAAGAGCTGGACCCTCCACGTGGAGAAGGTCCTCGAGACTACTTGGGAGGAGAACTTGGCCATGATAGCGGAGTCCGTGGAGTATTTGAGGGACCACGGAATGGAGGTCGTATACGACGCCGAGCACTTCTACCAAGGGTATCAAGAGGACCCCGAAATGGCTCTTAAGTCCATAGAGGCGGCGTGGAGGGCCGGGGCGAGGGTGGTGGTGCTGGCGGACACAAACGGCGGGACGCCGCCGCACGAGGTCTTTAGAATCACCCAGGAGGTGAAGAGGCGGTTTCCGGCCATGCCTCTCGGCGCGCATATGCATAACGACATCGGTTGCGCCGTGGCTAACACTTTGATGGCCGTCGCCGCAGGGGCGAGGCACGTACAGGGGACTATCAACGGCGTCGGCGAGAGGACCGGCAACGCAGACCTAACTGCAGTGTTGCCCACCTTGGAGCTGAAAATGGGCCTTAGAGTCCTCGGCGACGGGCCGCCGCAGGTCAAGTTCTCGAAGCTGAGAGAAGTCTCCCGTTTTGTCTACGAGGCGCTGGGGCTACAGCCGAATCCCTACCAGCCATACGTGGGGGAGTACGCCTTCGCCCACAAAGGCGGAGTTCACGCAGACGCCGTTTTGAAAGTTCCAAGGGCCTACGAGCACGTAGACCCGGCCCTCGTGGGCAACAAGAGGGTTGTGGTGGTGTCGGAGGCCGCCGGCTCTGCGAGCCTCGTGCTGAAGGCCGCCGAGGAGTTGGGGATCTCGTTGAACAAACGGCAGGAGGCCGTGAGGGCCGCCTTGGAGGAGATAAAACGGCTAGAGCGGGAGGGCTACTCCTTCGACTCGGCCCCCGCGTCGGCTCTGCTCGTATTGATGAAGAAGTTGGGGCTCTATAGGGAGAGGTTCAAGTTGTTAGAGTGGCGCGTGGTGACGGGCCCCACCAACGCGGCCTATGCGGTGGTCAAGACGTGGATAGACGGACAGATAAGGCTGGAGGCGGGGGAGGGCGTGGGGCCGGTCCACGCGGTGGACGTGGCGCTTAGGCGGGCTATTGCCTCGTCGTTTCCAGAACTAGCCTCTGCCTCGCTGAAGGACTACAAGGTGGTTCTGCCCACTGCTGTTAGGAGTACCGAGAGCGTGGTGAGAGTCACGGTGGAGTTTACAGATGGGGAGAAGGTCTGGCGGACGGTGGGGGTGTCTACAAACGTGGTGGAGGCCTCGATCAAGGCCATAGTCGACGCGTACGATTTTGCAATCCAGGTGAGAGACAACGGGCTACGCCTCTCGCCAAATACGTAGGAACTCCTCGGGGCACTCCACGGCTTTCAACTCCCCCTCTTCCTCGTCTACGCAGACCCCCACCACGTACCCCTCGGCCGCCTTTCTACCGGCGGTGATGTTATAAATCTCGAAGCGGTACCTCACGGCCCTCTGCCTAACCTCGTCAGCCCAGATCCTCACCATCACCTCGTCCCCTCTCCTCAGCGGGTAGAAAAAAGACGCGAAGACCTCCCGCCGAGGCAGTCTGCCGTGTACATGGAGCACGCCGCGGCTCGCGTAGAAGTCCTCCTCTGCCTGCTCGACGAGGGCCAGCTCTCTTGAGAAGTGGACTATCCCAGCGGCGTCTGTGTGGTGCCAGTACACCCTGTACCTGGCCTCGAAGGGCATGTTCACGACAGTTTACATTTTAATATCTTCTAAGGGGGGCCTGTGAAGTCCGAGACGCATATGTGGTTTAGCCTGGGCACCGTGCTCTACCCCCTCGCCCACGTCGTCGACCTGACGTCGGCGCTGGCCCTGGCGGTTTTGCTCTCGGCGTTGGTCAACTTTTTAATAGACGCGCTTGGCCACGAGAGGCGCGGAGGCGCGCCGCGGAGGACCCCCACGACACACGACCCAGTAAACGCGTTAATCCTAGGCGCGGCCACAGGAGGCTTCGTCGGGTGGGCTCTCGGCCAGTGGCTCGGCCCTAATTTAGCACTTCACGGCGTCTGGGCGGGGGCCTACGTGGCTCTAGGCCACCTCTTCCTAGACCTCTTCACCGGCCACGGCATATACATCCGCAGCGGGGGGAGGTACAGGAGGGTGGTAATAGGCGGGGTGAGGTACGACGACAAGCTGGCCAACGGTTCTGCTTCTCTACTCGGCGCGGCGCTTTTCGTCTACGTCTTGTTGAAAAATTTATAACGACAGCCACGCGTAAGCGCGTGAACAGCCTCTTCGCGGTGGGTCTGTTCCTCGTCCTCGTCGGCGTGGCGCTGTTAATTGCGGCGTTGCTAGTTTCAGTTTTTCAAGCCGGCAAAGCCTCGGCGGTGGGCGGCGCGGCTGTTGGCTGTGTAGTGGTGTTCTTCATCCCGATATGCTTCGGCGCTGGAAACGAGCCGTATCTTACGCTGGCCGCGGCGATGTTGGCAACAGTAGCCGTCCTCCTCGGCGCGTTGCAGTGGCTACTTTGGAAAAGAGGCCGCCAAGAGCGCCAAGAGTAGCGCCATGGCGGTAAGGGCCAGCGCCATTGCCACAAATGCGGCGCGCCTACTAGTCCCCAGCACAATCGGCACCGGGCCGATCATCACCACGGCGCCAGCCTCCGCCTTGCCCTCCCCCGAGCGCAGAGCTTGAAGCAAGATGGAAAGCATAATCACAAACAAGCCCGTGAATATGAGAACAACGGCGACAAAGACGAGGTCGAGCATGAAAAAACATGTATATAGGGATATAAACTTATCGCGGTGTATATTAAAAACCGGGAGGAGCTCCCGCGCGGCGACCCCTACGACGTTTTGCTAGACGCCCTAGAAGCAACGCTAGACGCCGCAGATCCCTACAAGGCAGTTGCCTCTTACCTGGCCAGGGAGGGCGAGGAGCTTAAGAGATACGGCGGAGTTCACGTCGTGGGGTTCGGCAAGGCCTCTGTAAAAATGGCCAAGGCGGCTGTGGACGTGCTTGGCGGCTTAGTAAAAGGAGGCGTGGTGATTAACCCGGAGATCGAGGACGCCGCGGGGCTGGTGAGAGTGTTAAAAGGCGACCACCCCGCCCCCGGCGAGAACACGCTCAAGTCGTCACAAGAGTTGTTAGACTACCTAAAGGGGGTCGGGGAGAGAGAAGCTCTACTCGTCTTAGTGTCAGGAGGCGGCTCTGCACTTTTTGAAGCGCCTGAGGAGGGCGTCTCACTTGAAGAAGTGGGCCGTATTTCGCTACAGCTTATGAAAAGAGGCGCCGACATTGTGGAACTAAACGCCGTTAGGAAGAGACTGTCTAAAGTAAAGGGCGGCAAGTTATTAAAGTTAGTAAAGGCGAGGTACATCCTTTCGTTAATAATAAGCGATGTGGTAGGCGACAGACTTGACACAATAGCCTCGGGCCCAACCGCCCCCGACTACACCACCGCCGACTACGCAGTGGCCGTATTGAAGAAGTACAAGATGTGGGAAGAACTACCTCCACACGTAAAAGAAATAATCCTACGGGCAGATACGCTGAAGGCTGGCGACCCCCACTTTAACAGAGTGAGAAACGTCGTAGTGGCCAGCAATTTACAGTCGTTAAAGCGCGCAGAGGAGGCGCTGAGGGCGAGGTACAACACCCTCCTCCTCACGGCAATGTTAGAAGGCGAGGCGCGCGAGGCGGGCAGAGTATTGGCATCGGTGGCCAAGGGGGTTGTGCACCACTCCACTCCGGTTCCCAGGCCTGCCGCAATTCTGGCGGGGGGAGAGACTGTGGTGACGGTAAGAGGGAGCGGCGTGGGCGGGAGGAATCAAGAACTGTGCCTCTCCTTTGCCGTGTCGGCAAAGGGCTATGACGTATACGCCGCGTGTCTAGGCACCGACGGCGTGGACGGCAACAGCCCCGCAGCGGGGGCTGTTGTGGACGGCGCCTTGGCCTCAGCCGCCGACCCCTTGCCGTATTTAGAAAACAACGATAGCTACACATATTTCAAGGCCCTCAACAGGGCGGTATACACCGGCTACACCGGCACAAATGTAAACGACGTCTTTATAGCAGTAATAAAATAAGAGCAACCACGACTCCGAGGGCGTGGGCAACTGTGCAGTAGAGACAAAAGGCCCTTAGCTCCGCCTCGAGGGCCACGAGCGCCACGACGCCGGCAAAGCCAGGTACGCCCAGAGGATCCCCACGCCGAGGTAATAGGCGGGGACTACGCCGGCGAACCGCAAGGCGCCGACGAACTCTAAAGTAATTCCAAAAGGCCTTGCACATGGAGAGGGACGCCTCGCAACCAGACAGCTGGGATTTTCTACGCACTCTGGCTTAAAATGTGACGTACACCACCCCCAACGCGCTCAGGGCCACCAACAATAATAGTAAACAACGGGGAAAAAGGAGGGGAATTCCTTAGCAAAATTTTCACCCAACCGACACTGCCGCCTTGCCGTACCAGGGACTCCGCCTAAGCGATCTCTGGTTCAGGGCAAAGGTAGAGCTAGTTCCAAGGGACAGAGCTACGGCAACCGCAACTATTAACAAGGCGACGATTAGATAGGCGGCATATCTCCGCCCTTGCCCACTGCGAGCAGTGGCTTATGGGCCGGCTAGCCCTATGAGGACGACGCGGCTATTTCTAGCTCTGGTGTCAAGTGGAAATAGGCAATACCGTGTATAAACATCGGCAACGACAGCCTGGAACAAGCATGAGACAAGACTCTTGCATTTATCTAAGCTAGACCGGGGGATGTTAAGACTGCTCCAAACAACGGCCAAGCGTCTGAGAACAGTAAGGACCCGGAAACGGCCATGTAGCCGTTGTCCATGTGCCAGCGGCAGGTACGTATACGCCCAGTGGAACAGCCCCCATGGAAAAGTCTTGTTAAACAGCTGAGTCTGCCTAGTGCCCTGGGCAATAATGATTTATATATACCGGCGTTTGGCCGTGTGTGGATTTTGGCGTCGTTTTGTTGAGGGCTGTTACAGTTTTTGTATCCGTCGCCGTGGGGCTCTACGTGGCCCGCTACCTTCTGTGGAGAGTTGAAAGGCTGGCGGCGCCCCTGTCAAGGAGGACGGGGATCCCAGCCAGCTTGATTGCGCTGTCTGCTGTGGAGTCCCGGACGCCGCACGCAGTCTTGGCCCAGTTGCTGAAGGAGGGGAGGGTGGAGTTTAGACACGTGTTGCAGTACACCTTCGCCACTTGGCCCATCAGAGTGGTATCACTCCAACTGCGCATCGGCGTGATACCGGTGGCTCTCGGAGCCCTCGGGCTACTAGGCGCCGTCTATCTGCTCATCGCGTATCTGCCCTCGTTCCTCGGCCTCTTCATAGCCACTAGAGTCAAGGCGGCGTGGCCCGACGTGGCCGCCTCTGCTAGGATGATCTCCTCTGTGAACGTGTGGAGACAAGCCGTCTCGATCACGCTGAGATATTTGGCGGTGGAGGCGGTGTTGCTGTCCTTGGAGGCCGCGGGGGTTGGGGTAACGCTCCACTGGCTTCCGCTACCGCCTGAGGCCGTCGCCGTAGCCTCCGTGGCGGCGGTGAGGCCTACTTACGGGATAATGGCGGCGGCGCCTCTGTACTACTCAGGCCGCGTGGGGGCGCTCGACGTCTTAATAGCCCTCTTGGCCGGGCGCGTGGTATATATGACAGTGTACGAGTTCCCCCGCACAACTGTGCAGTTCTACGCATCTATCTACCCGCCCAGGGTCGCGGGCCGCATAACTGCCTACACCGCTGCGGTTATGTACGCCGCCGCGTTTCCCGCCATAGCCGCGCTGGGCCTAGCCAAGCTCCTCCACTGAACGGCCGCGGCGGTGTAGCAAGAGGCGGCTGAGTAGACTGCACAAGAAATAATAACAAGTCCATTTCTCATCTCATGCGTGTTTCTGAAGAGGGCGAATTTTACGTGGGTAAGCCCCCCGGCGAGGTGGTGAAGCTTTTGAAAAACCCCGAGCTAGTCGCCAAGATGATACCAGGAGTGACTTCTGTCTCCAAATCGGGGGATGAATACGTGGGAGAGGCCGTGGTGAGGCTCGGCCACCTTTCTGGCAAAATGGCAGTCAGGTTTAAATACGCCGAGGTTAGCGACGACGAGGTTAAGGTAGTGGGAAGGGCAACGGGGCTACAGACTACCGCAGATTTTACCATTTCCGTAAAGGCGGAGCCCAAGGACAGCGGCTCGTTAGTTAGGTGGAGGTTCGACGGCGAGGCAAGAGGCCTCGCCGCCTCTTTGGCGCCTTCAGTTGTTCAAAGCGCCTTGAGAAAAATAGCGGCGGAGGCGGCGCATAACTTGGCAAAGGCGCTGACGCAGTGAGACGCCGCGGACACGGACGCGAGACGCCGTTTTGTAGACGGCGCAACGGTTACTCAGCGCAAACACCTTCGGATTGGCGAGGCCAGCGGAGATCGGAGCCACGGCGAGATGCCAAGGCCAATGCGACACATTACAAACGGCACGACTTACAGCTAGACAAAGCCGTTAAGCTTATAATAAATCATAAATCTTTCCAAAATTTTACTGAAAATCAATATTGATAACAGTGTAATATAATATATATGATGAAAGAATAGGTAATATTTAAATATTAGTGTATATACAGAGATTTATGGTCGCAAGGGGTTTATCTAAAACAGCTGTGGCAGGCATTCTATTGGCCATAGTTGTAATAGCCCTCGCCGCCGTGTTCCTCGCTACTCAGCAACGCGCACCTGCGCCTACAAGCCCGAGCACAACGCCTCCAAGCACCGCCTCTCCAACCACCACGCCGAGTCCCACAACGACAACTCAAACGCTTGTTTCTACTACCCCGTCCCCCACCACGGCGACGACTCCGACGCCTGCGGCTCAAAAAGTGTTTCAGAAGTACGTAATTTATGTAATTAACAACGATGCCACTGCCCGCATCCAGTTGTACAAGACTGGCACGGTGGACATCGCCGCAATTCCATTAGACAGGCTTAACGAGGTTGTGGGCACAAAGTTGGGGAACTTCCAGATAGAGCTTGTAGAAAATCCCAACCTTCTTAGACTGGCTATCGAGTATATTGTGTTAAATGCCAACAAGGCGCCGTTTAACAACAGCCTAGTTCGCCAAGCCTTGGCATACGCAGTGTCCTATGACGCCATTCTCAACAGAGTTTATGCTGGCAGGTTTGTGCGCCTATACGGCGTGATTCCGAAGGGGTTGCCGGGCTACACGGAATACGGCATTGTTAAGTACACGTACAATCTTACTAAGGCGAGAGAGCTCATACGAAAGAGCGGAATTGACCCCACTAAGTATACTATAGTCATCGACTACAACTTAGGAAACGACCAGAGAGCCCAGACCGCGGCCCTTTTGGCTAACACATGGGGACAGCTTGGCTTCAAGGTCACTGTAGAGCCTCTTAACTGGCCCACTTTGCTAAGTAAGACAGAGCGCGGCGACTTCGACGTGTATATCATAGGGTGGTTGCCCGACTACCTAGACCCCGACGACTACGCGTCGCCTTTGTTCTACGGAGGTACTAAGTTCAGCTCTTTAAAGGCCGCTGAGGCCAGATCCCCCTCCGACGTGTCTTCCATGTTGTCTAAGGCCGTTGTCTACGACACAGGCGATGCAGTCGTCGTGGTGGGTCCAAAGGGCACAGGTGCTACCGTGAACGTGCCGTCTGGCAAGAAGATTTACGTAGTGCAGTACGTGGTTGATGCCCAGGCCACCAAGCCTATAAGCCAGAGTACGGGCTTTGTAGACATAAACCCCGCGTTTTATAGGAACTACGATGTCGACGCCCTTATAGTGGCTGCAAGGACGTACTTTGACCCACAGCTTAGAGAGACTTTGTACAAAGCAATCTTCATTGCAAGTAACCAAGACCCTGCCATAATATGGCTGGGCCAGGCCAAGTTCTTTATGCACCAGTGGAACTGGGTAAAAGACCGCTACTACACTCCGCTAGAGCTAGAAAGATACGACTTAGTGTGGGAAACCTCCGACGCCCCCACTGTAAACTTAGGTATTAAAGATTACAAGAACGGGCCCGATACCTTAGCCATTGCCACGATTGGCTGGCCTCAGAGCTTTGACCCCGCGGCGAGCTACGAGTCGTTTGGCTGGGAGGTCTTTACGCAGATCGGCACGCCGTTGGTGGTGTTTTGGAGAGATAACATAGAGTACGTAGTGCCCGCTGGCGCCGTGGCTTGGGCTCACGATGAGAACGGAACTACTTGGTATTTCGTAATTAGAGGCGGCATGAAGGCCTACGACCCGTGGAACAACAAGGTGTACAACATCTCAGCCGTAGACGCCTTGTTTACTCTTTGGAGAATTGCTAGGTTGTCGCTAGACCCAAGCTGGATGATTACCACCTACTTCGACGTAAATGCCAGCTCGGTGCTCACAGAGGCTGAGTTTAGTCAGGTGCTGGCAAACGGGCTCTACACAGAGTACGCCGGGAAGAGCTACACTGTGAAGAGCTGGGACGAGCTCATGAAGGTTTTCGGCTACTCGGGACCCACCGCTGGGGTGGTCAAGGTGCGGCTTACGCAACCCTACCCGGCCATTCTTTCTATATTGGCGGCCCCGTTTACTATGATCGTGTCGATGCAATACGCCCTGGGCGACAAGTATCAACAGGCTCTGGCCGACTCGAACAACGGCAAGAACCCATCTGCATGGGCCAAATATGTCGTGCCGGGCGAGGACGACGCTACTCACAAATTACTGCACGAGAAGCCCATCTCCACCGGGCCGTACTACGTGGCAGACTACCAGCAGGACTCGTACATAGTATTAAGATACAACCCCTACTACTGGAACGCGACTCTATGGCAACAGTTGTACGGATTTAAACCATAACCTTTTTTCTAGACATGTCTTCTTTTAGGAGGTTTTTACTCCGCCGTCTTCTCACCTTCCTACCTACAATATTCGGCGTTGTGTTTATTACCTATCTAATCGCCTACGCAATACCGGCGGATCCTGTAAGGGCTTGGGCAGGTGGGGAGAAGGCGAAGCCGGAGGTTATTGAAAAACTCCGGCAGTACTACTACTTCGACCGCCCTTGGTACGAGCAGTTTTACTACTTCTTGGTAAGGCTTTTTGAAGGCACTTTGATCAGCCCCCGCACTGGGAATAGCGTGTTTGCCGACATAGCCGCCCGCTTCTCCGTGACTCTTCAGCTTGCGTTATTTTCAATTTTCTTCGCAGTCTTGATAGGTCTGCCGCTGGGTCTGCTGGCTGCGTATAAGAGAGACACGAAGATAGACGCCGCTGTCCGCATATTTGCCTTAATCGGCGTCTCTATGCCCGCATTCCTTTTGGCATACTTACTAATCTTAGTCTTTTTTGTACAGTTCAAAGTAATCACACTGGCTGGGGTCCCCACTTCAAAAACTGTAATCACTGGCGTCCCCTTAATAGATGCGTTGATAACCGGTGACTTCCAGACTCTGGGACAGATTGTGGGGAGGTACTGGCTTCCGGGGTTTGTTCTGGGGTTCTCGGGGGCTGGCATAATTGCGAGGTTTGTTAGAAACTCCACTGTGGAGGCCCTTGGGTCGGACTTCGTGGAGTATCTACACGCAAAAGGCGTCCCCCTCGGCTGGGTGAGGCGACACGTTTTTAAAAACTCCCTAGTGCCCATTGTAACCATCATCGGGCTGCAGTTCGGCGCATCGCTCAGCGGCGCGCCCATAACAGAGACAATTTTCGGACTGCCCGGCTTAGGCGCCTACGCTGTTCAGTCGATTTACTACCTAGACTTCCCGGCTATAATCGGGACGACGTTTGTATTCGCCGTGATATACGTGGTGACGAACTTCGTAGTAGACGTCTTATATGCATTTATCGACCCAAGAGTGAGGTATTGATATGAAGGTCTTTGATAAGCTTGCCGACGGCTTGATTTGGCTCGTGGTAAAGACGATCTCTGCCGTGAGGCGGGACTGGTACTCAAAAAACAAGTCAAGAGTAGAGGAGTGGCGCCTCACCTTATATGCCCTTAACAGGTCCCCTACCGGCGTCCTCGGCTTGTTCTTATCACTGGGGTTTGTGATAGTAGGACTCGTGGGCCCGGTGGTCGCGCCTTATAGTTACAACAATTTTCTCTACTTAGAAAACCCAGACCTATACCTCGCGCCGCCGGGCGCGTACGGGATGCCTCTCGGCACCGATATCTATGGAAGAGATGTGCTAAGCCTAATGCTCTACGGCGCGCGGGTCTCTCTCGTAATATCGGTAATTACCATAGCCCTGGGAGTCCCCTTGGGAATTGTGCTCGGCCTCATCGCCGGGTACTACGGCGGCAAAATCGACGAGGCTATTATGAGGATCACAGATATGTTTCTCGCCTTCCCCGCGTTGGTGTTAGCCTTGGCGCTAGCCGCCACTTTTCCTCAGCGTATTAGAGAGGTTTTAATAAACAACCCCGCCTTTGCGTCTTTCATGGCCGCGGTCTTTGGCGTGAGTAGAGACGACGCCATTCACCTGGCTCCGTTGATTTCTATATTTACGGCACTGATAATCGTCTGGTGGCCTACGTATGCAAGAGTGGTGAGGGGGATGGTTTTAGTGGAAAAGGAGAAGACTTACGTAGAGGCGGCGAAGGCGCTGGGCTACTCTACCTGGAGAATTATGACTAGGCACATACTGCCCAACATCATGTCTCCCGTAGTGGTGCTGGTCACCTTCGACTTCGCCACAGTAAACCTACTTGCGGCCGGGCTCAGCTTCTTAGGCCTGGGGGCTCAACCGCCTATAGTAGACTGGGGGTCTTTGATAAACATGGGCGGGAGTAGGTTCCCCGCGGCTTGGTGGCTGGTGTTCTTCCCAGGCGTCGCCATCTTTCTAACTGCGCTGGGCTGGAACCTTTTGGGAGACGCGTTGAGAGACGTCTTTGACCCCAAGTTTAGGAGGAGGGTAGAGTTTAGGGTATGAAGATCCTCGAGGTTAGAGACTTAACAGTCTACTTCTACACATATGCCGGCGTTGTGAGGGCTGTGGAGGGCGTCTCCTTCGACTTGTACAAAGGCGAGACCTTGGCCATCGTAGGCGAGACGGGAAGCGGCAAGAGCGTAACCACTAGAGCTATTACCAGGCTTATACAGCCCCCCGGGAGAATTGTATCAGGGTCTGTGATCTATAGGAGAGACGGGGAGGAGGTGGACTTGCTTAAGTTGCCAGAAGAAGAGCTTAGGAAGATCAGAGGCGCGGAGATAGCCTATATCTTCCAAGACCCCTCCTCTGCTCTTGACCCGTTGTACACCGTGGGTTATCAAATCGGCGAAGCCATAGCGGCTCACCGAGGAGGCGGAGTTAAGCAGTATTTAAAAGACGCAGTAGAGCTACTAAGACGCGTGTTGATTCCAGACCCCGAGTCAAGGGCAAGGGCTTTTCCCCACCAACTGTCCGGCGGCATGAAGCAGAGGTCTGTCATAGCCATGGCCATGAGTAACAAGCCAAGGATTTTAATAGCCGACGAGCCCACTACCGCAGTAGACGTCACAGTCCAGGCCCAGATACTACACTTGTTTAAAAAACTAAAAGAAGAGACCGGTATGTCTATTATCTTCATTACCCACAACATGGGCCTTGTCGCCGAGTTTGCCGACAGAGTGGTGGTGATGTACGGAGGCAAAATAGTGGAAGAGGCCCCGGTAGAAGAGCTGTTTCAAAACCCAAAGCACCCGTATACCCAGGGGCTTTTAAAAGCGGTGATCAACCCCATAAATCCGCAGAGCAAGCTAGAGCCAGTGCCTGGCACAATTCCAAACCTCATAAACCCGCCAAGCGGTTGCAGGTTCCATCCTCGGTGTCCCTACTACATGCAGGGCAAGTGCGACAGAAAAGAGCCTCCGCTGGTAGGAGAGAGACATAAAGTAGCTTGCTGGCTGTACGCATGACGCTTGTCAAAGTTGAGAAACTGACTAAGTATTTCCCAGTAGGCGGTTTGCTGAGGCCGAGGGGGTACGTAAAGGCAGTGGACAACGTAGACCTGGAGATTAAAGAAGGCGAAACGCTAGGCCTGGTGGGCGAGACTGGAAGCGGCAAAACCACGCTTGGGAGGCTTGTGCTCCGGCTTATAGAGCCGACGTCGGGCAAGATATACTTCGAGGGGGTTGACATCACTAAGGCAAGCGGTAGGCAGTTGAAAGAGTTTAGGAGGAAGGCACAGATGATCTTTCAAGACCCCTACATGTCCCTAAACCCGAGGCTAACTGTGTATCAGACTTTGCTAGAAGTAATTAAAGTACACAAGCTCCCCATCTCAGACCCAGAGGACTACATCGGCAAGATGTTAGAAGTTGTGGGACTGGAGAGGAGCCACTTGCACAGATACCCGCACGAATTCAGCGGGGGTCAGAGACAGAGAATTGCCATACTGAGAGCGCTTATACTACAGCCGAAGTTTCTGGTACTCGACGAGCCCACGTCTGCTCTAGACGTTTCGGTACAGGCACAGATACTCAACATGTTAAAAGACTTACAGAAGTCCATGGGCTTGACCTACCTCTTCATTAGTCACGACATAGGCGCCGTGAGGTACATGAGCGACAGGGTCGCCGTGATGTACCTAGGAAAGATAGTGAAGATAGGACCGGCGGAGTCCGTAATAAAAGAGCCGCTACACCCATACGCCCAAGCGCTCATCTCAGCCCTGCCTGTGCCAGACCAAGCGGTTGCTAAGAGCCGCAGGGCCATACTCCTCCAAGGAGAGCCCCCCAGCCCCATTAACCCGCCCAGTGGTTGTAGGTTCCACCCGCGGTGTCCTCTGGCAATAAAAGGCAAATGCGACAAAGAAGAGCCTTTCCTCCGTGAGGTAAAGCCTGGCCACTACGTCGCCTGCCACCTATACTAATGCTTAAATAGTACGCCTCTCTGTTAATACATGACAAAAAAAGTATTAATAATAGGCGGAGACGCGGTGGAGGCCTTAGAGATCTTCTACCCCTACTTCAGACTCAAGGAGGAGGGATTTGAAGTCCACGTGGCGGCGCCTACAAAAAAGACGTTGAAAACAGTAGTCCACGACTTTGAACAAGGCTGGGAGACCTACACAGAGAAGCCTGGCTACAACTTTGGATGGGTATCAAAAGCCCTCTCGGAAGTAAAGCCAGAGGAATACGACGGCCTCGTCATCCCAGGCGGGAGAATGCCGGAGTACGTCCGCGTCGTGGCGGCAGAAGACGTGAAGAGGGTCGTTAAACACTTCTTTGAGTCTAATAAGCCAGTGGCGGCGATTTGTCACGGCCCGCTTATACTTGCAGTAGCTGGCGTAATTAAGGGGAGGAAGATGACTAGCTACATAGCAGTAAAGCCCGAGGTGGAGAACAACGGAGGAACCTGGGTAGATGCAGAAGTGGTAGTTGACGGCAACTTGGTCACCGCCAGGGCGTGGCCGGATAACCCGGCGTGGATGAGAGAATTTATTAAGTTACTGAAGGCAAGGTGAGATAGGTAAAACCCGATATTTTTTCCATTACTCCTCGTGCGCCCCAGGTAAAAGACTGGTTGTCCCTCTCAAGCGTCCAGCCTCCTACTGTAAAGTCCTCTGCGGCGTATGCCCCCACCACTCTGCCCATAGACACGTCGTCCCTCTACGTCTACTACTTGTATCAGCTCACTCTCAGTGACCGCCGCTACGCCCTCTATCACAACGCTGGGGGTTTTACGCGCTGGCGCCTACCTCCTTTACTTTTTATAAAGCTTTTTCATATTAATTTTAAAAACTTAGACCTCACAGCGTGGATTACCTTAGGTATGTCGATTCCCATTGGACAGACTTCTCTACAGTTGCCGGCATGTACACATTTCAATGCGTGGGGGCCTGCCTCTTTTATGCCGCGGGTAATGGCAGTCCACATAACGCCCATTGGCCCCGTGTAGGGAGGCGTGCCGAACTCTTTCCCTAGCGCCCAGTAGACGGGGCAGTGCATGTGGCACCTCCCGCACCTAATACACAAGAGGGCCTCCCAGAGGTCTGGATCCTTAGCCGCGGCCCTCCGCCCGTTGTCCACGAGGATCACGTGGAAAGACTTGGGGCCTTGGGCGGGGGAGACTCTCTTCATCTCAACGTCTGCAGTGGAGCTGGGCCCCGCGGAGAAGTTTAAATAGGTGGGCGGGTACAGCCCTGCGTATGCCGACTGCACGGCTGCCGACATGAAGGCGTGGAGGAGCGTGGGCACGATTTTCTCAACTCCGTCGTATACGATGTGCACCGGCGGCACGGCCGTGGCCATGCGGATGTTCCCCTCGTTTTCCACCAACACCACCGCCCCCGTGTCGGCGGCTATGGCGTTTGCCCCGGTTACCCCCACGTCGGCCTTGAAAAACTTCTCTCTTAGGAACTCCCTGGCCCTCTGGGCGATGGCCTCGGGCTCGGGAGGCACGGCGATGCCGAGACGTTTAGCTAACACCTCAGCCGCCTTTTCTTTAGTCATGTGGACGGCAGGCGCCAAGATGTGGCTCGGCTCGTCGCCAGCTAGTTGTATTAAAAACTCGCCTAGGTCTGTCTCCCACACCTCGTTCTCCTCCTCCAGCCTCTTCCTAAGCCCAGTTTCAACGGCTACGTTGTTCTTGCCCATCACCACAACCTTGCCCCTGCCCACGATCTTCGCCGCCGCCTCTCTGGCCTCCTCCGCCGTCTCAGCCAAGACGAAAGTACCGCCTATCCTCTCCACCGACTTCCTAAGCTCCTCTATGTAGTAGTCCAAGTTTCTGACGACCTCCTCCTTCGCCTTCCTCACCTCTTTGGCAAGCTCCTTTACGTAGGGGTATCTGGCCAACACTTCGTACGTCCTCGGCACTATGTGCGACTTCGCCCTCTCGACCGCTTCCTGCCAGCTCATGCCTCGAGGACTTCTGAAATGTCTTTGACCTCTACGATGCCTGTCCTAGAGAGGTTCACCATGCAGATGGGGCATGCCACCACAACGGTTTTAGAAAGTTTTGAAAGCTTAGTCGCCCGGTCCACGGCTATCCTAGAGGCGAGCTTAGGCGCAATGGACTCTATAGGCCCTCCGCAACAGCCAGAGGTCTCCCGCCCCGTGATGAAGAAGTCCTCCACGGGGGAGCCAGCTTTTAGAAGCTCTCTTACGCGGTCGTACTTGCCGAGGTGCCTGGCGTATAGGCAGGAGTCGTGTATGACGAAGCCCTTGGCCTTGACCTTGATTTTACTCACGTCGACGAGGTCGAGGTAGCTGACTACTCGTATGTCAAAACCCGGCACGTACTGGGGGTAGGCCTTCTCCAAGACGTTGTGAGTGTGGGGGTCTACTGTGATGACTTCGCGCACGCCTCTCTCTTTAAAGAATTGGTACACTCTCTTGGCGTATTCGGCGAATTCGTCCACGAAGCCCAGCTCGTACAAGAGGGCGCCGGAGTACGGCTCCTTGTCTAACAAGCCGAACTCGACGCCGCTTGCCTTGAGCAGTCTGTAAATGGAGCGCAGTATGGCGTTGCTCCTCTCCAGCTCCTCCTTAGAGGGCCTCAGCACGAGCCCCCCCGCGAGGCGAGCCCCCACCGACGCAGCTCTTGATAAAAGCCCGCCTCGGGTGACGCCGAATTTTTCTAAATTTTCCACAGCTTTCTGCATCGCCGGCGCTATTTGATACATACAAGAGGTGTACAAAACCCTCTGCGACTTCTCCGACTGCAGACCCCTCCGCCACTCGGCACAAATCTCCTCGCCCACCGGAAGGGGTAGCATCTTTTCCTGGAGAGAAGAAACGAGGAGGTCTCTAAGCGTCTTGACCCAGTCGATGCTTACTTCCATGGGTATAACTCTTGGGGTTCTTTTAACTTTTTATATTGCTCTAGAGGTCTGCGTAATGAAGAAGGTAGTTGACCAGCTTGTCGACAAGTTTAAAGATCGGGCTTTTACTGAGAGACACATACTCGCCCTCTACGGAAGAGACGCCTCTTTCGAAGAGGGCATCCCGCCCCTCGCGGTGGTCCAGCCACAGAATGTGGAAGAGGTCAAGTGGCTTGTGAAGTTCGCCGTGGATAACAAGCTGAAGCTGTTGCCCGTGGGGTCTTCCACAAGCTTGTCGGGGAACGCCGTGGTGAAGGCTGAGAACACCGTGATAGTGTCTATGGAGAAGGTGAACTCGGTGGTGGAGGTACAGCCCACCGACTGGTACGCCGTCGTTCAGGCCGGCGTCAGAGTCGACGAGCTGAACCTTGAGCTGGCTAGGCACGGGTTGCAGTGGCCAGTAGATCCCGCCTCTTCTAGGGCGGCGACTGTGGGAGGGGTGGTCAGCAACGGAGGGGGCGGGCTTAGGGGGGCTAGGTACGGCCCCGCCTCTCACTGGGTGCTGGGGCTTGAAGTGGTAATCGGCACGGGGGAGGCCATTAGGGTGGGTTGCAGGACTGTGAAGTGTAGAGAGGGGTACAACCTCACACAGATCTTCGTCGGTAGCGAAGGCACGCTAGGCATAATAACCGAGGCCGTGCTTAGGCTCGCCCCACTTCCTCAATCTTTTGTAGGTCTTCTCGCGAGGTTTAAGACAGTGGAGGACTTGGTAGACGCCGTTGTGGAGGTTAGACAGGCGAGGCTTTGGCCTATGATTTCTGAGTTTTTAGATGATGTCATTTCAGAGGTGGTGGGGCTGGGGAGGTCTTTCCACCTATGGATAGGCGTAGACGTGACGCCCGGCGGCGAGAAATACGTCTTGGACAAACTAGCCGAGGTGGTCGCCCGGCACAGAGGAGAGGTTATCCAGACCGCCTATTCTCTTCAAGAGTTCAACAAGGTTTTAGAGCCTAGGAGGAGGCTGTACAGCGCCCAGCTCCAGCTGGCTTTCTCAGAGTACGGCCCCGACGCCTTTTTATTTATAGAAGACGTGGCCGTCCCTGTGTCGAAGTTGCCAGAGGCGGTGAGGTCAATTGGACAACTAGGCGAGAAGTACGGCGTGAGAGCGGTACTGGGGGGCCACATCGGCGACGGCAACTTGCACCCCGCCGTTTGGGCACGCCGTAGTGACAAAGAACAAGTCAAGAAAATTGCCGAGATGTTTCACGAAATCGGGAGGATTGCGATTAGGCTTGGTGGGACTATAAGCGCTGAACACGGCATCGGTGTTCAGAAAAAAGAGCTTCTCAGAGAGGCGGTCCAAGTAAAGAACCGGGGAGAGGCTGATGCCGCGTTTAGAGTTATGAAAGAGTTGAAAAAAGTATTTGACCCCCACGGCGTCTTTAACCCAGGCAAAGTCTTATGAACAAAGAGCAGATCTTAGAAGAGGTTAAGAAGTGCCAGTTCTGCGGCTTTTGCGAACACGTCTGCCCCACGTTGAACGTGACTAGGGCAAGGCACTTCGGGCCCAGGGGGCGCGTCAACATAATCTTAAGAGTTCTCACAGACGGCGTGAAGTTAGGCGAAGAGGCGCTCTCGGGGGTCCTCACGTGCGTAAACTGTAGGGCTTGCAACTTCCAGTGCCCCGCCGGGATAAAAATCGCCGAGGCCATCCACGCCTTTAAGACGCTCATACACCGCGGCGCGCTGACTTGAGGGCGGACAGAGGAGCAGTCAAGCGGGCCGAAGCTGTCGGCTGGAGCCTAAAACTCGTTCTAGTAGACGCAACCCCTTGGCCTCTGCGGCTTCGTAAAGCGTCCCGTCCACGGCTCGGGGAATATTAAACATCAACGTCTTGGAAATATTCCTGAGCACCTTGGTCTCCCTCTTTTCAAGTCGGCGATAAACTCGCGATATAGGTCCAGCTTGGAAAAAAGCCACGTGTTGATGCCGGGGATGTGTTGCGGCTCTGTCTCCACCACCTCTTCCACCTCCTCTTCGCTGAACTTGTCGAGGTAGTGGCATGGGTCTTTTAAGATGAGAAGCCTCCGGTACTCAACTTCGTGGATGTGTGCGACGGGCGTCCCCGGCGACTTCTCCAACTGAGACAAGAGGGGCAACACGTCCTCTAGGGTCACGTAGTTGCGGAACCCCCTGCGTCTCCACTCCTCCACCACTGCGTTGAAATAGCCGACGAGGTCGTCGACGAATGGGCGGCCGTCGTTAAAGTACATCAAGACGATGGGATGCCGCGTCCACCCAGTCTTCCCGTCTTTGACCACTCCGAGTTTCCTAAGAATTGCAAGTAAGACCTGCTTCGCCTCGGCCCTCTGCTTACCCAGCCTCCTGTCGTCGAGTACAGTAGCCGACCTGCGCCAGTCTACATAAGGCCTAAATATTTGCATGTACTATGGCCTGTGTCTCTTCGTAGCATAAGCCGCGGCCATTAAGTAGCGGCGTAGCTGGTGCGTTATTAGGAAGTTGCGCCTTACGTGTTCTCTGCCGGCGATTCCCATTTCTTCTCTTATCTTTGGCTCTCGGAGGAGGAACACCGTGTAGTGCGCCGCCGTCCTCGGCGTGGAGGCTAGGAAGCCGGTGACGCCGTGTATCACTTGTATCTTTATGCCGCCTGCCCTTCCCCCGATTACCGGCTTCTTTTTCCACAACGCCTCGCTGACTGTTAGGCCGAAGCCCTCCCTCAAAGACTTCTGCATCACGACGTGGGCGGCCCTCTGGAAGGCGTTTACCTCTAAGTGGCTGTTGGGGGGTAGCATCAGCAGGTGGATGTCTCTGTCGTCTCCGGCGGCTTCCACGGCTTCTTTGTAGACCTCCTCGCCTTCTGGGTCGTCGTGCGCCGGGCTGCCTAGGTACACCAGCTGGAGGTCGGGGACGTGGCGTTTTGCCAGTCTGTAGGCTTGTATCACCCCGAGGGGGTCTTTCGCCCGGTCGAAACGAGATACTTGTAGCAACAGCGGCCGCTCTGAGTCTACGCCGAATTTTTTCAACACTCTTTCGACGGTGACGGCTGGCAACTCTACGTTTTTCAGACTAAGAGGGTCGATTGACGGCGGTATTAATAACTGGGGTATGTCTAGATCGTCGCGGGCGAACTCCGGTATGTGGAATATGGCCAAGTCGTATCGAGACACGTACTGCCTCAAGAAGCTCCACACCTCTTGGTTGGGCGTGGAGAGGTCAATGTGACAACGCCAAATCCACACGCCCCTTTTCCTATACCTTATCAGCCCCGCCGGCTGCGGGTCGTGGACGAACACAACGTCGTAGTCTAGGTCTATCTCGCCGGCGTTTATCTCTTGCCACTTTTCGTATATCTGGTAGTAGTGCCTCGGCACCTCGACGCCGGTTTGCAGGGCGTTGTGAAAAGACTTCGTCACTTTGAAAAACTCCTCGTCTCCCCTAATCACCTTCCAGTCTGCTCTCAGCCCCAGCTCTCTCATAAGCGGGACCAGCCTGTTTAGTATCTCGGCGACTCCTCCGCCGGCGGCTGTGGAGTTTACGTGGAGTATAGACAGGTCGGAGAGCCTCTCCGCCAGTTTTATAATTGCGTCTATTTCGTCCTCCCCCACAAACTGGGCGTATTTCTCAATCATAGCAACCACTTCTTCAAAGTCTTCACGATCTCTCTCCTAAGGGCCTCTTCGCTGTTGAACATCAACGGGTCGATTTTAGACAACGCGGCGGCCACCTCCGAGAGGCCGAAGTTCTTCTCGAGCCAGGCGGAGAAGTCGTTTCTCCCAGCTCCCTCCAGCACCCTCCTTGTGACGAAGTGGTACACGATGGACTCCCCGGGCACCGTCTCTACGAGGTCGAGGAAGTCTGCCAATGTGTGGGCCACGTATCTAGTCTCCACGACGACGGGCTCCATGCCTACGAAGACGAATTCAGATCTGCCGGGCCTGTCGTCGGCTTTGGGCTCTAGGATTTCCACCAGCTCCTTCCTCAAGTCCTCGATGGTGGCGGGCTCGGCGCCTGATATGTCTGACAGCTCCGCCGCCAAGTCCTCGTCGCCTACCTCCTCCCCCACCCACCTGGCGAAGTCGTTTGTGTACTTTGGCGGCACGAGGTGTTTTGCCCTAATTGTGTGGAATATGTGATGGAACAGCACGCTTCTGTCGGCCGTCTTTATGCCTTCTAGTAGCTCTCTCAACGTCCTCGCCCTCCTCTTGTTATACAGCGAGACGTAGTACGCGGTGTAGAACCTAAACGGCGTCCCCTCCCCCGCGACGTCTAGATTAGTCAACTTCACGTATGTGCCTGGCCTCGTTTTTAAAAATATACGGTTAGGGGGACTGCCCTAACCTCGCTTCGCCTGGGGGCGAAGCTGTAACACACGTTTCCCGTGTAAGGCGAAGTCGCCACCGCCATCTGCCTCTTCTCGACGCCGTGTCTGTATCTAAAGGTTATTTCCACGACCTTGTAGTCTGACGTGGTGAAGACCTTCTTTGCCGCTATGTCGAAAAAACGGAGAGGCTTCTTCACATGTGTAGCCGCGCCGCCTCTTTAATAGGCAACGTTTAATAAAGCCACCTAGTTGGGTACATGGATTTGTGGAGTGCGGTTTTCCACGTGGCTGTCTCGGTCTTGGTGGTAGTGCTGGGCGTGGCTCTAGGCCGCTTTCTGCGGCTGGTGGTTGTCCGCATGTTCAGACGCCTTGGCCTAAACGACTGGTTTCGGAATTTTAACATCGGCAGGGCACTGCTTCGGTCTGGGTACACGGCGGGGGAGTTCTTCGGCTCGCTGACCGCGTGGGTTATCTACGTCGTCTTTATCCTCTTGTCGGTTGCCTATCTGGGGGCGAGTCTAGACCATCCCGAGGTCTCGCAGAGCGCCATGGACATTCTCAACGTCTACGTGGCGGGCTTCGTCAGGTTTTTTGTAATTTCTCTGCTGGGGTTCATCCTAGTTGACGGATTCGCCGAGTATATCTACAAAGGCGCCTTGTCGAAGTCTGAGTCCGTGGTGGGCCCCGTGGCTGAGTACATCCGCATTATCTTATACCTAGTAGTAGTCACCTTCGCCCTGGAACAAGGCGGCATCAACGTGACGACTCTCAGCGCGATGCTGACGCCGATCACCTGGGGGCTGGCCGTGGCTGTTGTGGCCATCATCGTGGCCGAGGTTTTTAAAAAGAAATGAACGTCGCCGTAGTAGCCCCGCAGTCTTCTCACTGGGAGGATGAGCACAGAGCCGCCGTAGTGTTAGTTAAGGCTCTGAGGAGAATAGGCCACAACGCGTGGCTTGTCGCCAGCGTGTACCACGAGGGAAGGCCCGCGCTGGACCCCGACGTGGTGGAGAGGAGCGAGACAGGCTTCGTGGAGGCTAGAAACGACCCCTCAGGCGTGCCGACTATAAGAGTGCTCAGTACCAAGTCGTTTTTTCCCCCGGGGGCCGTGTCGCTTAGGGCGTTTGTAAAAGTGCTTTCTGCAATAGACCAAGTGTACCCCCTCGACGCGGTGATAGTTACTTCAAGCTTCTGGAACGGCCCCGAGGAGGCGGCGAAGTGGACTTCTATTAGAAAGGCTCTGCACTCCGCAGGAGAGGTTAGGAAGAGGGCTGTGTTTATCTACGTGCCCTTCTACCCCATGAGGATTTCTTATTTTAAGCCGGTGGAGTCGGCGTCTAGGACCATGTGGGCCGCCGTCACTTTGCCCACTGTTTTATCTGAAGCAGACGCCGTGGTGACGTGTTGTCAGCAGGAGCTGGCGCATCTAGGACGCAGAGTTGTAAACGCCGTCGAGTGCCGGGACTGGGTCGACCCGGACCTCGCCCAGGCGGCCGAGGAGGGGGCTGTCAAGCTACCGGCTCAGTTGGAGAGCTTCGAGCATGTGGTGTCGTACGTAGGCCCCATAGCGGAGGAGAAGAACATAAGGGCGCTCGTCAAGCTGTCGGATAAGCTGTCCAGCTTAAAAGACGTGGCCGTCGCCGTGGCGGGCCGAGGCGAGGCCGCCGAGAAATTCGCCAGGGAGGCGAGGGGCAGGAGGAACTTGGTGTACATCCCCTCGCCGACTTTGAGGGAGCTGGCGGCGCTGATGAGCCGCTCCGTGGCCGGGGTGGATTTTTCCCACTACGAGCCAGCGGGTATTCGCGCCTTGGAGTACTTATACCTAGGCACTCCGGTGGCCGCCTCGCCTGGGTCGAAGGCTTGGCTTTTCGTCACAGACGGCGTAGATGGCGTTCGGCTAAGCAATCCAGACGACGTAGACGGCGCGGCGAGGTGGATTACACAACTTGTAAATAGGCCGGAGGTGCGGGACGAGATGGGCAAGAAGGGGAGGGGCAAGGCCGATGTAGCGGTGAAGCTTGCCGAGTTGTTAGCTAAGAGGATTGAGGGCCTTGGCTAATCTGTCTAACAGCTGTCTGATCTGTCTATAAGAGGCCACTGTGAACCTCGCCGCGGTTTCGCCTCTCCCCACTTTTATCGTAAAGGCCGTTAGGGGGAGCGTCTTGAACATGTCCTCGTCTGTGGCGTCGTCGCCTGCCGCTAGGACGAAGTCTGGGTTTAGTTGTTCTAAGAGTATCTTCGCTGCCGCTCCCTTGTTCACGCCCGCGGGCCTGACCTCCACTACTTTATTTCCGCGAATTATCGAAGCGGCGGAGCCGCTCAGGGCCACCGACAAGGACTCTACAAGTCTGCTGGCCGCGGCTTCGCCGATGTCGGGCTCTACGTTTCTGTAGTGCCACGCGATGGAGGAGTTCTTCTCCTCGACGTAGGACCCGGGGGTGAGCTCCACGAACTCCTCCATAATTTTTCTGACGTCTTCTTTCCACGTCGTGTCGAAGGGGAATAGCGAGGTCCACTTCTTCGAGGCGTCTCTTATATACGCCCCGTGTTCCGCAACTATGTATATGGGCAGTTCTCCAAGCCACGCCTCTAGGAAGTCTCTGCTTCTGCCGCTGACCACGGCGACGTGGGTCTCTGGAAGAGCGGCGAGGCTTGTCAGGAGCTTTATCAGCTCAGAGTCCGGCACGGCTTGGTAGGCGTAGGGGTAGTGGGGTAGCAACGTGCCGTCGTAGTCTAGAAGCAGGAGCCTGCGGCTGGCCGACTGGAAGGACTGGACTACCGCCTCCACGTCGGCTGGCGTGAGGAGGTTTGTGGGCCTTGCCTGGGCCTCGTCTGACCTGGCGGTGAACAAGGTGTGTATGAAGTCCACGGCCCATTTAACTACGTCGTGTTGTCTAAGGCGCTCTTGCATGGCTTTGATTCTTCTACACTGCTCATCCTCGCTCATTGTCAACGCCCTCTTTATCGCGTCGGCGACTCCGCTTTCGTCGTTTGGGTTTACTATAAGCGCGTGTAGAAGCTCGTGGGCAGCGCCGGCGGTTTCGCTGAGGATTAAGACTCCTCTGCAGTCGCGTCTAGAGGCCACGTACTCCTTAGCCACTAGGTTCATCCCGTCGCGGAGCGGGGTGATTAAAGCCACGTCCGCCACGTTGTACAATGCCAAGAGGGTGGCGTCGGGGATAAACCGCGAGATGTACACCACGGGCACCCAGTCCACCTCGCCCATTTCCCCGTTTATCCTGCCGACCTCTCTCTCTATTTCTTTTTTCATTGCCTCGTACTGCGGCACGCCGGTCCTAGAGGGCACCACCACCATGATGAACACCGCCCTCCTCCTCCACTCAGGGTTTTCTTTTAAAAAACGCTCCCACGCCCTCAGCCTGTTTAAATTCCCCTTGGTGTAGTCCAGGCGGTCGATGGAAAACACGATCTTAAGCCCCCTCAGCCTCTGTCTAAGCTCCTCGGCCTCCTTAGCCACCTGGGGGTCTGTTGCCGAGTTGTGGAAAAACTCAAAGTCTATGCTTATGGGAAAGGCGCCGACCCTCGCCTTCCTACGCCCTACGTGGACCACGCCTCCTTCCGCTTTGTATCCCAAGAACTTGGACACGCTCCTGATGAAGTTGTTGACGTAGTCGTGGGTGTGGAAGCCGACGAGATCTGCCCCCAAGACGCCGTCGAGAAGCGAGGTGCGCCACGGAGGGGGGATCAGCTGAAACACCTCCGCCGGGGGGAACGGTATGTGGAGGAAGAAGCCTATCCCAACGTCGTAAGTCTCTCTGAGAATCGCCGGGAGTAGCATCAAGTGGTAGTCGTGCACCCACACGAAGTCCCCCGGCTCTATAATCGACGCCACAGCCTCGGCGTATTTCTGATTCACCCTGACGTACGCCTCCCAAAACCGCCTCTCAAACACGGTGAAGACCGTGAACCCGTGAAACAGAGGCCAGAGGGTAGAGTTGCAAAAACCCTCGTAAAACAAGCCCACCTCCTCGTTTGTAAGAGGAACTGTGACCAGCCCCGTCTCCCTCAGTTTGCCCACGACGTCGGGGGTCTCGGCCTCCGCCTTGACGCCAGACCACCCCACCCACAGCACTTCTCTAAAGCCGAGGGCCTTTCCCCCGTCGGTGGCTCTTATAAACGTCTTCATGGCGGTAGCGAGGCCGCCCACCGCCTCTCTGATCTCCAGCCCCCTCTCGCCCTTCGATACCACCACTGGTAGTCTGTTTGAGACGATGATAAGCCTCACGCCTCTCTAAGTTGTAGTACATAAAGATTTTTACCTATGATTTTTGCCTATCACATGACAGGCGCAATGGAGTTTGAAGCCTTTGACGACAAGACAGCCGCGTTTTACAACTTCCTAGTCTCGCTGAAAGTCTTCGACTGGGCCTACGCCGCCGTGGCCAAGAAGCTGGCGGCGACGACGGGGCCGGGGTCGTATGTGTTAGAAATAGGGCCGGGGACGGGGCCTCTGCTCAAAAGACTTGAGTCCATGGGCTACGCGGTGGTGGGCGTGGACGCCTCGCCTCCCATGCTTAAATACGCCCAGAGGAGGGTCCCTGGCGCCTCCGTGGCGGGGGTTAGCTTCGCCCTACCGACTAGAGGCGGCGCCTTCGACGCCGCGGTGGCGCTCTTCACATTACACCACTGGGGCCTGCACGAGCCGTCTGTCGCCGAGGTTTGGAGAGTGTTAAAGCCAAGGGGTTACTTCGTCGTGGCTGAGGTGGACTTGGCGAGGATGCCGCTCGTCGGTAGCCACGGCTGTACCGAAATGTGTCTCAAGGAGGTGTTGTCGCCCCGCTTCCAGGTACAAGTAGAGAGGAAGTTCCCCCTACTCATCGCGGTGGCGAAAAGGCGGGACTAGTCTATTTATACTAGTCTGTTAGGACTAGTACTATGGGAATAGTTCTTAATAGGAGAGAGTGCATAGACTTGGGAAATAGAGACGATTGGCTTCTTATATACGGCCGGAGGAAGGTTGGAAAGACCTTTTTAATAAGAGTATTAAACACGTCCTTTACATACTCTTTACCCGTACTGGCAAGGCCCTGGTCGGAGGCGGGGCTGAGGCGTTAGACGCGGCTTTTAGAGAGGCTGAGGCGGCGTTGAGAAAAGGCGGCGTCGTGATCATCGACGAGTTTCAAAGACTTCCTCCGGACTACTTCGATTTAGTCTCCTCTTGGCCCCGGTCTGGGGTTTTAATCGCGGCGGGGTCTGGGCGCGGCGTGGTTGAGGAGATGTTCACAAAGGGGAGCCCGTTGCTCGGCCTGTCCTATAAGATAGACATAATCGCATACGGCGACGTGTTGGCGCAGTTGAGAGACCCGGTGTTGTCAACAATATACAGAGACCCCTGGGTAATCCCCTACGTAGACTCTTTAGAAGACTTGCGGAGAAAGACGCCGCAACTGTTAATGGTGGCTAAGGGACTTATTGGAGAGGTCTTCTCCGACGAGAAGAGAGAAGCCGCCGAGACTTATTGGAAAATTCTCCTATACGTGGCGGAGGGCAGGTGGAAGAGCACAGAGCTGGCAGGTCTCCTCGCGTTGAGGGGAGGGCTGGCCTCTGTCTCGTCTATGCTAAGCAAGATGGCGCAGATGGGGCTTTTAAGAGCCGACGCTGGGCAAGGAGAAGTACTACGCCGTGAGCTCGCCGGCGCTTTCACTGGTGCTGTACGCAGAGGCTAAGTACAGCGTAAGCGACACAGAGGCTCCTCCTCCCGAGCTTCCAATAGGGCGCGAGGTGCAGTTCTCCGTAGGCGAGCTGTTAGCCGAGCTCCACGACGCGATGTTGTACTACTCGCCGCGAGGAGACGTAGACGTCGTACTAGTCAAAGGCAGGAGACGAGTGTGGGCGTATGAAGTTAAGACAGGGCCTTTTACCTGAAAAGAGGCCGTAGAGGCGACGGCCAAGTTGAAAAACAGAGAAAGCAGGCTTGGTAAGCCTCTCCGAGAAGCCGCCGGAAGTAGCCGACGCATCGATAGGCCCAGAGGAGCTTGTGGAAGTCGCCAGACACATCGCCAGAAAGTACGGAGTAGTCTAGCGCTATGGAACATTTTTTAAATTGGATGTACGTCGTATACATGCCTACTGTAAGAGACTTACTCGGGGTCCATGCATATACTCTAGTCAAATACGGCGTATACCCAGAAGACGGGGTAAGAGAGGCCGTGGAAAAAATTCAAAACAAGGCGCCGCACCTTGCAAAAAAAAAAAGGGGAATATTTGAGACGCGGCTAAGATTTATTTCCTTTTCCTCCAAACCAAGACGAATGCAAATACGGCTATCAACACAACTACGGCTATGACTAACCAGGCGGCATCAACAGATCGCGCGCCGCTGGGCGCCGTGGCCCCAGCGGGCTTGTTGCCCGCCGGGGTTACAACTTGTACGCTTTTGTTGCCCGCCGGGGTTTGTCTAAACGATTCTACAAATTTTTCTAGTGTTGAGATATATGAAGTCGAGAATTCTGCCTCAATTATGTGAGGCGTTATGCCGGCTTCTTTCGCCTTTTCGGTAAACATCTGTATTAGCCGCGGGTTTCGGTCCCTTGCGAACGTTGCCACTACTGGGGCGCCCTCCTTGGCGTATTGAAGAGCTTTTTGTAAATCCTCGGCTGTGGGAGGTACGCCAGGTTCTTTAATCAAGACTACAACGTCGTTGTAGCCTAGCCAGTGTAGTAGGTACTGCGCGGCGGGGGTTAGGGCCACTGCTTTCCCAGAGAACTTCCCCCCGTACTTGGCGTCTAGTTCTTTTAGCCTATCCAAAAAGTTTGGGTCGGGCCTCATGCCAGTGGCGTTAGACACCGCCTCGACTAGGCTGAGCACGTTCGGCGGATATAAGCCATGGTCGTGGAGGTTGACGCCCCCGTGTCCCTGTCCTTCGCCTAGCCTTATCTCTTTCCCATCCCATGTAAGGTATGTCTGTATTTTAGTCAAGTCTATGTACTTCGCCTTGATTTCCCCCTGTTTTACTAATTCTTCAATACGCAACTCAAAAGGCGCGTGGGCAGAGGACACAATGACGTCGTTTGATTCGAGACGTGTTAACAACTCGCGGTCTTCCGGCGTGAGTTGGTACTCGTGGGGATCCGTCGCGCCTTTAGTTATTAATATTACATCAGCGTTTGGAAAAGCCTCTTTTAACACCACATTGTAGGCTGGAAACGTGACGACGATCTTTGCGCCTTGTGCATATAATGCCAGTAGCGAGATTATTAACAAGCTGGCTAATGCCCTGGCTTGAACCAACGACATGTTATAGAAAGAAGTTTTCATTTTTTAAACTTTGTGCACAGCGACGCTGGAGGTACACTTATAGAAAAGTCGACTCTGTGCACAGCGAATGTTCAAGATAGCATCTGTATCAAGACATAAACCTAAGCGCGCTGTGCTCCCGCTTCTCTCTGTCTCCACGCCTAGTTCCTCACTTATACAAGCGCCTCGGCTTAACGCCTGTGGTTTTTACTGCCTTTCCCCGCCGGTGGACGGCTTGTCAAAGACTTAACAAACGCCGCCTCTAGCCAACACATCTGCTCAGACTGCACTGGGTATACGCGGAGCACTCGGTAGTAAAGGTCTATACGACCTGTGGAAACAAGAACCCCTTTACAGCCGGCTTCTAAACACCTGGACTAGTCGCGAGGCAGAGAGCCACTTCTCAAGCGGGAGTTTTAACAAATATGAAACTGCCTGTAGCGCGTCTTCAAGCGTATCGAACCGCGCTGGGGGCTCTTTAAACATGGCTCTCACGTTTTCTCTCACCCACCAGACTCCCAGCGGCGTCGTGAAGCCGGTGTATACCTCGCGCCATAGAATAGCCGCCGCCTGCCGCCTCAAGGCGTAGAGGTGCTCCGCCACCGCCAGCCTTGCTGCGTAGTAACAGCCCCCTATCTCCGGGTAGTCCCTCCGCCCGCCGTAAAGCTCGTAATCGGCCTCTACCTCCACCTCGGGGCCGGGGTTCCACACGGTATTTGGCTCAAAGGCCTCCCCCCACTCATAGGCCCACTTGGAGGGGGCGAGTATAGCCACGAAAAGATTCCCCACCGTCCTCCTGGCGTAGAGGTAGTACCCGTCTACCTCTGGGTAAGACTTAACTTTTTCTAACAGGTAGTCCGACACTATCTTATCCACGGCTGTAATGGCCCACCTGGTTGGCACGAGCCTCCTCCTACCGCCTAGGGCTCCGACGCTGAGAGCCCTAGAGATGTACGACACGTCTAGACCAGCTCTGTACAACTCTACCACCGCCTCGCTGGCCTTTAGGTCTAAGTCGCCGTACGCTCTTTCCACAGCTCTGGGCAGCGAGGGGTTGCCCACTATCCTCAGCCTCTCGGCGGGGGCAGAGGGGCCCATGGGAGGCGCATACTCGCTGAAATACGCGCCCCGGGGGGCTCTGCGAAACGTCATGTCCACCTCCACCGGGCTGTGCGACAGGGCGAGCAACTGCACCTCTTGTAAAACCCTATGCGGCTTCGCGGCATCTTCTACTCTAAGCTCAACAGCGCCGCGGTATAAAGACAGCCTCATTGCCAAGAAATGCTCAAGAGGCAACTCTAACCACAGCCGGGGGTTCTCATACTGAGAAGTGTCTCCTATTTCAGGCGGAGCAGAGGGGTAAAGCCTAACTCTGGGATATCCGACGCGCCCCACGAAGACTGACGGCGGGCTGGAGCCGTAGAGCTCCTTAGGCGGAGGTCGCCTAAACGGCGTCGCCAAGTTGCGAACAAGAAGCGGACAGTAAGACAAGCCGCAGAGATGGCGCCCGCCTCTACACCTTATACATAAGTCAGCTTTCACGTCAGTAAATCACCTCTTGAATATATGCCTTAAGGATGACAATTACGTTGTAAAGGAAATACGCACCAAACGCCGTCAAGGTGAGCACTGAGAAGGCCTTGATGGCAAGCCAGGTGGCTCTGCGGCTGACCTCCCACCCAGCACGCACGGCCGCCGGGAAAGCCGTAATCCAAGTGGAAATTGCGACGAATAAGCCGGCGGCCCACTCTAGGCCGAACTGCGCAATTGAGCTAAGCCCAGCCGTCAGCCACCACCCCACCTGGTAGGGGTTTACAAGGCCGAGAGAGAGGCCTAGAAGGTATCCCCTAACGGGGCTTTGACTTGTTGCAGAGCCTCTTTGAGGGGGGCGCGACGACGCGATTTTATACGCCAGGTATAAAAAGAAGACGCCCCCCGCGGTGTAAAATGGGACGAAGTACACCTGGCTCAGGTTTTTTAAAAAGGTGTAGAGCCAGGCGGTTATTAGCATTAGTAGAAAGTCAGCGCTCATCGCCCCGGCGCCCACGGCGAAGCCGTGGCGGAAGCTCCTAAGCGACCACGCGGCAATCAAGGCGTTCATAGGCCCGGGAGGCACGGCCAAGCTGTAGCCCAGTAACACCCCGGTGCCAAACTTTGCAAAATCCACGCCACGCACAAACGACGCCTATAAATGTTTAGTGTAATACAACTGCACTGTTAAAAAACAGGCACACAGTGAAACATGCCGTGTAAGAAGAAGAAAACCGAAGAGAAGAAAAAGGAGTAGGCTTTTCTCCTCCCCCCACAACGACGCGGATTTTTTCTGCGTCTACCTAAGCCCTGCCGAGAGGTCCGCGCCGCGCTGAGCTGCCTCGGGCCTTGCCCCGGCGGCCTTTGGCTTTTGCCTACGCTCAAGGAATCACCTCGGTAGAGTCTGCCAGGGGGTCGTAGTCTAAGGCCTCTTTGTCGAGGACGCCTTCTTCGATCAAGCGCCTCAGCCGGGGCGCCGCCTCTTCTAGGAGTTGGATAGTGGCTTTGGTGACTTTACACACGGCGTCGAAGCCCTCCTCGCCCCAGTAGTTCTCGTAGTGTGTGTACAGGCAGCGGCCGCCGCAGACGTGGCGGTATTCGCAACGGAGACACTTGTCCTTGAGCCTCACGCCGTTGGTAATGCCTATTTTTATGTGGCCTGCGTTTGCCCACTTCTCCGACACGGCTATGGGGCAGTGCAAGATCCTCCCGTCTGTGTTGACGGCGTAGGAGTACTTCCCAGCGCCGCAGGGCACCCAGTCGTAGGGCCTTATCAACAACGCCCGGTAGATGCCCAAGAACGGGATTATGCCTAAAACTCGCCCTTTCTCAGCCTCTGCCAAAAATAAGTCTCTCAAAGCGGCGACGCCCGGCAGGTAGCGCTCCTCCGCCCACTTGAGAAACTCAGAGGGCCCCCACTCGTCTGTCCAAATGACGTTGAGCTGCCAGTGGACAGCGTCGAAGCCGATGGAGAGTAGGTGAGTCACGTCTCTGTATATGTCAGACTTTTTAGACACCGTCATCCTGGCTATGATCTTACACCGGCACTTTACCTCCTCTCTGAGCCACCTCAGCGCCTCGACCACCTTGTGGTACGTCCCCGCGCCGCGGTAGTAGTCGGTGACCTCCCTCGGCCCGTCGATCGAGAGGAGGACTGTGGAAAACCTCAGCCAGTACTCGGGAGGTAGCCTCTTCACAAGAGTGCCGTTTGTCTGTATGCCGAAACGCGCCCCCGGCATCAAGTCCATGATCTCAGCCACGTACTTGGGACTCAGCAGAGGCTCGCCGCCGTAGAAAAACACCGTGGGGCTCGGATCAGCCTTGGACAAAAACGCCGCCACGTCCTTCGCCGAGATCAAAGGCCTCCAGGGGGAGTCCTTCTCCCTAAAAGAGCCGCCGCAGTACCTACAGGATAGGTTGCACGCCCCCGTGGTGAGGAGAAACCAAAGCACTGCCTATCCCATTGCCATTTTTAAAAACTTCGGCAATCCGCCGTCTCCTCACCGCTCGGAGACTCAGGCTAGCCACATCTGAAGAAAAAGGCGGGTGAGTTTTTATTCGTGTGTGGCGGGCCAGCTCACAATTGTCTCTTTGCGCTCCTCCTGGGCTATCACCAAAGCCTTCACTGAGGCCGGCGGCTGGGCGGGGGCCGGCTGGGCGGGCTGGGGGTACTTTTTCCTTGTGAGAAACAGCGCTATTACGAATAGGAGGGCTACGCCTAAGGCGGTGGCCATGTTGACGGCCCAGGTGAAGCCAGTGTTGAGCTCTGAGTACCTGTTTTGTAACATCTGCTTCTCCGCCGTCGCTTGTTCATATGCCCTGGACAGCTCGGCGTATTGCCCGCCGAGTCTGTTGTACTCCGCGGAGAGGCTGTAGTACTTGTCTCTCAGCTGTTGCTCAGCCTTCTGGAGCTCTTGGTAGCTTTTCTGGAGGTCGGCCAGCCTGGCCTCGAGTTGCGCTATCGTCTTCTGGGCGTCTGAGTACTGCCCCGACAGCTTTTCGTATGCCGCTTTCAAGTCCTCGTACTGCCTCCTTAGGTCTGCCAACTGCGCCTCAAGCGACGCCTTGGCTTGACTCACTGCGTTTAGCTGGGCCTGGGTCTGCTCCAGCTGGGCCCTCAGCGAATCTCTCTCTGCCTTAACTTGCGACAGCGCCGCCTCGAGCTTGTTGATGTCAGATCTGGCCAAGGCCAGGAACGAGGTCAAGTTGGCCACCTGGCCCTCGCGGGTTCTCAACCGTGCCTGCAGGTCGTCGATAATCTTCTTCAACCGGGCCACCTCCTCTTCAAGCGCCTTTACCTTGTCCTCCAACCTCCTGGCATAGGCGGCGAGGTCCTCGTAGGTGGTGGGCAAGACGCGGCCGATGTAGTACTGGTAGCTCCACGTCGCGTTGGGGAGGTATACGTAGATCTCTAGGAGTATCAGCGGGTCGACTCTCCTCTGGGGGCAGTAGTTAAAAGACGTTGTGAGTTGCTTAGATTCGCCCTTGGACAGGGTAAACCCCGAGAAGCTTCTTGAATCCACAGTCGCCATTAACGTGCCTTCTTCAAAAAACTTGGCGACAATCTTTACGCCGTTTACCGTCACGGGGTCCAGCGCCTTGATCTGCACGGTGACGCCGTAGTCGTTGCAGAACAGCCACTGGTCGGTCCTGATTACCAAGACCTCGATGGGAGGCGACGTGAAGTGGTCTGTCAACGTCCCAGCCGCCGCGAGGGCCGCCACGAGTAGCGCCCAAATCCACCGCATGCGTATTTTAGCTTGTGTATATTTATTTGTTTCTCAGTAGGAGAAGCGTAAACATGACTAGCCCAAGAGCAGCACTGGGCCACAGCCACGGCACAAGTGTATATAAGAAGTGAGACGCCGACGCGGACAGCGCCGCCGCTGAGACAGAGAGAGGAATCTGGTCTGACAGCTTGTGGCTCAGCCTGGCGGCGATTGCACCTGGCAACACCAGCAACACGGCTGGCATGAGCGAGCCGAGGGCAAAGACGCTGGCAGAAACTGCCACAGACATGGACATCAAAAAGGCGTAGTCGTAGGCTCTGCTTCTCATCCCGATGGACTCTGCGAATTGTTCGTCCAGTGATATATAGAGGTAGCGGAGCCCGAAGAAGATGGGGAAGGCCGAGGCCGCCGCGAGAAACGGCGCCTGGACGGCGACGGCTCTCGGCGTAATTAACACATACTCTCCAGTTATCAACGCCACGGGGTCTACGGTAGCTGCGTATAAAGTCCTCACCAGGTAAAGCAGTGCGATTGTGGCCGTCATTTGAAATGACATGACCAACCCAGTGGCCACGTCTTTGGCGAAGCCCAGCCTCTCTGTCGCCAGCACCGCTAAGTTTAGCAACACGACAAAGAGCAACGCTAACGCCGTGTAATACGCCGAGCCTATGCCGAGAGATAAGGCGCCTGCAGACAGAGCGGCCGCGAGGGCCGCGGTAAGCACCGTATGAACTTGTGCGTGGGCGAGAAAGGTCATCCTCCTGCCGAGGGCCATCGGGCTGTGAAGAGCCAACACCACTGAGCTAGACAGCAGAGAGACAAACGGCCAAAACAGCAGAGGAGTGTACTCATGTGCGTACCACAACGCAACGACTGTCAAGGCCAGCGCAACGAGATGAAACACTCCTAAGCCCAAGCGTCTCCGCGGCATCTTCCCCGCAGAAGCCACGGCCATCAGTGCGGGTGGGCGTAGTCCTCCGTGACGCAGAGATAGCCAGTGGGAGTTTTTGCCACCCTCACGTAGCGGTAGACCTTGCTCAACACCTCTTCTCTTAAAACATCGGCGGGCGGGCCGTAGGCCACTACTCTCTTGTTTAGTATCAAGACCTTGTCTGCGAGGTCTAGCGGGAGGGTCAGTTCGTGAGACGTCATTAAGATGGTCTTCTCTCTTTTCAGCTCCCGCAGGAGCGCGATTAGCTCAAGCCTCCCCTGGGGGTCTACGTTGGCAAGGGGCTCGTCTAGGAGCAATACCTCGCCCCCCACCGCAAGCGCGCGGGCAATAGCGGCTCTTTGGAGTTGCCCGCCGGACAGCGCGGCGAGGGGGGCGTTTCTCAGCTCGTACATGTCTACTATCTTCAAAGCCTCCGCCGCCGCATGCTCAGGTCTCTTTATTCCTCTAAACTTAGCGGGGAGGTACACGTACTCCCAAACAGTGCCCCTCCCATCTGCATTTAGGCGTTGCGGTATGTAGCCGATCTTCTTCGTCCTATCTCCAGTACAGATGTTGTCTATACAAACTTCGCCGCGGTAAGGCGCTAAGTTCAGCACTGCGAGGAATAGTGTAGTCTTGCCGGCGCCGTTGGGGCCCGCCACTAGCACAAACTCTCTACGGGTCTCGAAGTTGACGTCTTCTAACACAACTCTTCCTCCTCGAAACGCAGTCAAGTGTCTTACTGAAAGAGCCATGAGAGATGTTTGTTATGTATTTAAATGCACAGAGGCGCTGGCTTGTCGACGGCTCCAACGCCGTGTCGTGCACAGTTATTAATGCTTTCGTTTGTCTAGGCGTGGAAGAGTTAGAGAAAGAGAGAGTGAGGGGGGCTTCTTGGTATCTGGAAAAGGTCTTAGAACTGTTGCAAAAGTCGCCGGACCCCCTCGCCGACGCGGAGAGGCTTAGGGGGGTGAGACGCGGCATGGCGGTCCTCGACTTTCTCTACCTAGTGCTGAGAGAGGCCTCTGCCAGGGGGCTGGACCTCGGCGCAACGACGGCCGCTTTGAGGGCCTACGCCGACGAGGCCAAGAGAGGGCTAGACGTAGTTATCGCAAACGTGGAGTGCCCGCGCACGGCGGCTACTATAAGCTTCAGCAGGGCGGTGCATAGGTTTGTTCAAATACACGCCGGCTGTATCAAGAGGCTCTATCTTGCGGAGAGCAGGCCTGGCGTGGAGGGCGCCGTGGCCTACGCAGAGTACTCAAGGCTTGTTGAAGTAGTGCCCATCCCAGACTCCGCAGTAGCCGCCGTGGACTACGACGCCGCGGTGGCGGGGCTAGACGGGCTTTATCTAGACTACGCCGTGAACAAAGTCGGCACGCTTCCGCTGTTCGCCTCGGCAAAGGCTAGAGGGGCGTCTACTATCGTAGTTTTTGAAAGCTACAAGGCAGTTCCTCTAAACGCCCCAGAGCCCTCAGCAGTGGAGGCGGAGGTCTTTGGACGGCGTGTGGAGGTTCCTCTGTTTGACAAAGTACCCCACGCCTTCGTAGACTTGTTTGTAACAGACCTGGGCGCCTTCCGCGAGGCGCGGCCTGTCGAGGTTTTTAACAAGGCGCTTTTGAATATTTTTAAACTTGTAGATAATATACGTGCACTGCAGAGAGGTAAGGAGTTGGGTGTATAAGTTAGACGAAGAGGTCTACATACAAAGCGTAGAGCGCAGAGGCTCTTGGATCTATGCAGTGTGTTATGTAAGGTCTGAGACAAAGAGAGACGTGTGTTACCAAGTAGTTTTAAAGCTCAAGAGGGGCAGTAGGTACTTCATAGGTAGGTGCGAATGCCCAGACTTTAAGTACAGGGGAGGGCCTTGTAAACACATCGTCAAGGCGAAGGTAGCCTTACGCGAATTTTTAAAAGTACAAAAGGCAGTATAAACAAAAGCTTGTACAAGAGTCTAACAACGCGGCGAAGGTCCACAACCGTCGGGGAGGTTGCCTCAGCGTAGAGGCGGCTATTTCTTTACAAGCTCTTTTACTAGGGAGGCTATCTCCCAAGCCACGTCGACGCCGGTTACTCTCTGAACGTTTTTAAATTCAGGCACGCCGTTTACTTCTAAAACGAGGTACCCCCTGGGGGACTCCACCACGTCCACGCCTGAGTAGTGTGCCCCCACTGCCTTGCTCGCCCTCACGGCAATTTCCTCAAGCTCTGGATCTATCTTCACAGGCTCCGCCTTGCCTCCCCGCGCAGTGTTTGTCCGCCAGTCCCCCGAGCTTATCCTGTATATAGCCGCCACAGCGCGGTCTCCCACTACAGTTACTCTAATGTCGCGACCCGGCTTCTCTACGTACTCCTGCACTAGATAGAGGTGAAGCTCGCTCTCCATGGCTTGCCGCTGTGTTATAATGGCGGCTAAATCGTCGGGAGATTTGGCAAGGCTTACAAAACGGCCCCACGAGCCGTCTGTGGGCTTTATAATCACTGGGTAGGACAACTTCTCCGCGGCGGCCTTGGCGGCCTCCAGGCCGAAGGCTAAGTAGGTCTTCGGAGTCGGCACCCCAGCTTCTCGGAGTCTTAAGTAGGTGAGGTACTTGTCGTGAGACGCCACCAACGACTGGGCGCTGTTTATAGACACGCCCCCCACTAGCTCGTATGTGTAGGCTGTAGGGATCACCCTAGACCTTGCCGCTAGCCTAATCACGCCTACTTTACCAACGTCGTCTGGGGCTATTACCTCTTCGACGTTTAACAGACGGGGGACAAGGCCGGCTGCCTTCAACGCGTTTAGCAACAGCTTCTCATCTAGGCGGGCGATGTCATAGACAAAATCGATTTCCCCATGGCCTCCAGTTTTTGCCCCTTAATAAATCTAACTAATATCCAGATACTCCACAACGGCCTTATATATGCTCCCGCGGTGGTTTATACATGAAAACCTCAGTTATCGTTGCGCTGAGTTTCCTAGCAATTGTACTTGGCACATTAACTCTTATGTCTACTCTAAGCAACCCCTCTCTAGACCTCGCCGTACTGGCCAGAGACTTGGGGATTTCCATCGCCGCAGTGGCCACGGGATTCGCGGCGCCATTGCTCCAC
>JBEULK010000048.1:0-3346 GCA_041287325.1 Pyrobaculum sp.
CCACGGAGTCTTTTCGTCAAACTCGGCGACGCCAGTTTTAAACGCCGAGTACTGCCTCTGCCTCAGCTCTCTCAAGGTGGCGGGCTTGACTCCGCCCACCTTCTGCAACGCCTGTTGTAAAAGCTTTACGGCCCGGTCGTACTCCACCCCAGCCTCTACCAGCTCCTCCACGGTGAACTCGGCTAAGTGTTCCACCGAGACGACGCCGAGTTCTCTAAGCTTCTCAAGAGTCTTCGGCCCAACCCCCTCTAAAGAAGCCAAGTCGTCTTTTTTCTTAGACATGACAAGTACGGCTTTTAATTTTTAAAAAATCTTCTAAACTGTGATACTTGCCTTCTTGTCGGCCAGCGGCGGCGTGGGCAAGACCACGATTGCGATGCACTTGGCACACAAATTTTTGTCAGAGGGGAGGAGGGTCTTGTTAGTAGACTTAGACCCAAGCGCCGGCCTCAGCGTCGCGTTGCTGGAAGAAGAGGGCGTGGCGCGTCTTGAGGAGGAAAAGAAGACGGTAGGCGACGCGTTGTTTAAATTTATCAAGGGCGACTCGGTTAAAATTTCCGACTACGTCGTCGAGGTGCAGCTGGGGGAGCACTCGGCGCACTTGGCGCCCAGCGGCGACTTCTTAAGCGACGCCATGGGGCTACTCTGGTTTTCAGGCAACAGGCCAAGCCCCGAGCAGTTGTTGAGGAGGTTTCTCGAAGAGGTCGGCGCAGGCGCGTGGGACGTCGTACTACTCGACACGTTGCCCTTCTACGAGAGGAGGTATACCCTCTCTGCGTTCTACGCGGCGGACAAGATCGTCTTAGTCACGCATCCATACGGCGCAGAGGCCGTGAGGGTGAGGAGGATGTATAAAAAACTTACAGAAGCCGTCCACACTGGGGCCGACATCAAGGCCAGAGTGTTAATAAACAAGGTGGACGTCTCGACTAGAGAGGCTAGACAAGCCTTTGAAATAGTGAAGAAAATCGACCTGCCGCGGTTTCAGACAGTCGTACACCAGAGAGTGGCATATACAAGAGTCCCGCAGATGGAATACGTACGTGACAAGAAGGCAAGAGAGGAGCTAGACTCCCTATTCAGAGAATTAAAAGAGTGGCTCAACGTCGAGCTAAACCTCTTCTAATCAGCGGGATAACCGCCACGTCACAGCTCCAATCCCCGTAGACCTCATCACAAAAAATAATACGAAATTAAAATGAGTCTCACGGTAGGCGTAGCGGTAAACGCCCTTCACCGGCCCGCCAGCAACAAGCCCAGCTCTTCGAGCTTCTTCTTCACAACCCTCCTCATCTCCGCCGCGTATCTACCCGCCCGCCCCAGTTCGTAGAACCGCCTCTGGTAGTATTCGAAGGCGCATCTGACCAGCGCCTCGGCCTCCTCTGGAGGCACTGGCAGCAACTCGGCGTCTGGGACAGGCGGCTGGGGCACCGTGGTGAAAAAACCGCCTAACCTCCTGCCTTTTTTTGGACAGAAGAAAACAGCCTTGAGCTTGCTCAGCCGCGTCCACCTCCTGCCCACGCCTTTTATTAACAACAGCCAGACTTGCACCTCTTACTCTAGACACATTGTTATAGTCCTAACGGTTAAAGACCCAGGTACGGCTTTAGGCACGTCTCTTTCCAAAACTCCTCCACATCTCTCGTGTGCACCGTGACGGAGGCGGGGTCCGCGCCCTTTACGTACAAGACGTCGTCGTCATAGCCGCAGGTAGCCTTTAGCCACACCTCCCTGGCTCTGCGCGGGACGTCTCGCCACGCGTACGGGACGTAGCCGAGTTTTGTAAACAAGGCCTCCGCCGCCTTGTTATCCTCAGTGGAGGTGGCGGCGTATACATAGGCTTTACAGACTTCTTCCACACGCCGCACAAGCGCCGTGGCGACGCCCCGCCTCCTGAAGGGAGGAGCCACCGCGACGTAGTAGTGCACACACGCCGGCCGGCCCAGCGTAATTTGGTAAAAAATCTCCGCGCCCGCGGCGTCGCCGCCGACGTAGGCCACCAAGGCGTCTGAACGCGGCCACCTCTCCAACACCGCCTTTGCGTACTTTACAGGGCCTTTATAATTGGCGGCCACAATTTCTAGAGCCTTTTCTCTGTCTGCTAAGAACTCCACCGCGCAATTTTCTCAAAATCCTCCTCGCCGAGCTCTACTCGGAAAGCGCCCACGATTTCGTCTATGTGTTCCTTCTTCTCCGCCTTGGGAATCGGCACCACCCCCCTCTTAACATACCAGGCAAGCGCCACCTGCACCGGCGTGGCGCCGTACTTTCTGCCTATATTAGCCAGCCTGGCGTCCCTCGCCACAGACCCCTTCTCCAAAGGCGTATAGGCCATGTACATAATGCCGTTAGACAAGGCATACGGAATCACGTCTCTATCGTCACGCCGGTTGTAAATAGAGTAGTGGTTCTGCACTGCCGCGACCTCGTACTTCTTCGCACACGCCTCGGCCTCTTTGAGCTGGGCCAGTGAGAAGTTGCTCACGCCGAAGTGTCTAATAACCCCCCTGTCCACCAACGCCTCAAAAGCCCTTATGGTGTCGCACAGAGGAACAGAGTCGGAGGGCCAGTGGAGCAGGTACAAGTCGATGTGCGTGCCCAGCCTCCTTGCGCTGGCCTCCGCAGACTTAACAACGTCGTCAAAACGGGCGTGGCTAGGCCAGACCTTAGAGACTATAAACAGCTCCTCCCTCGGAAACCCCTTCACCGCCTCCCCAACCAACTCCTCTGCGTGGCCGCCGCCGTACATCTCCGCCGTGTCGACGAGCCTCAAGCCCCTCTCCACCGCATACCTAATAGCCTCAACCCACTCCCTATCCCTGCTACTGTCCGCGACCCAGTAGCCACCCCCGATCCCCCACGTGCCTAGACCAATCGCAGGTACGCAACCCACCCTCTTAAAACACTGCCTCACGATTATAATAAACCCCCAATATAAAAACTACGAGAAGCTTTAAAATCGTGAATTACCTTAGGAACGGGCCCGTAGCTCAGCCAGGATAGAGCGGCGGTGGACCCGGCCTCGAGGTCCGCCGAGCCTCCGGAGCCGTAGGTCGTGGGTTCGCGGCGAGAGCCGGCCTATAAATCCCGCCGGGCCCGCCATCGATTACCTTCCTGTCGACTTACAAGCCGAGTTCTCTCAAGTCTGTGGCGTATAGGCTGAAGTACCACGCATAGCCGTCTGGCGTCTGCCTTACCTCCTTCCGCCTGCACCGGCCCTCGGCGACGCACGGCATTTCGTTGAAGGCGTCTGCGTGCGCTTTTGCGACTTCCTGGTCGGAGTGTTTCAACGTGACCTGCCCGTCTCTCGTCGCCTTCCCGCCCATTGCCGTCCACTCGTTTCTAA
>JBEULK010000049.1:0-26333 GCA_041287325.1 Pyrobaculum sp.
TCTTCGAAAATGGCTAATCTGCGCGGCGCCTTCGATAACTATTGAAATGTTTGTCACATAACGTCCCCGAGGCGTTGAGTTTTTATATCATCTAAAAAGGCAGTGCATGATAGTGGCTGTGGACGTGCCCCCTTCTCGCCTCTGCCCGGGCGTCCCCGGGTGGCTGGGGGTCCCAAGGCGCCGCAGGCCCCTTGGGACGGTCCGCGCCCGGGTTTGCGCATGCCCGCCGACCCGGGCAAGTCGGCGGGCTAAGCCTCTAGTACCTCATAGTCTAACGTTCCTTGGGGGTTTATATTGATTTTGCCACGGCGTACAACTCTCTCCGCGCCGTGTTGGGAGTCACTTACTCCGCAGTTTTCTTTGCTGTGAGGTCAGCCCTAGGGGTAGACCTGCCCACAAACCACGGCTTCTACAGCGTCGTAGAAGTAAGAGCCCCCCGCGGGCAGTTTAGTAAACCCAGTCAAGCCAGCGGCGGTGGGGGCAGGCAATTTATAAACTAGCCAGAGAGTTGCGGACGTCACCTTCCTCGCCCTGTCCAAGGCGCAACCCGGGAGGATGCAAGCCGCGGGGTCTGGGACTATGATAAATGTAATGATGGGCGGCATATGGAAGGAACGCTACTGGTCTTACTACGAGACCGTAGGCGGAGGCACAGGCGGGAGGCCGAACGGGCCCGGCGTGTCTGGCGTCCACGTAAACATGACAAATACTCTAAACACACCTATAGAAATCGCAGAGAGGGAATTCCCACTGAGATTCACAGCTTATAAGATAAGAGAGGGGGGCGGCGGCGCGGGCAGACACCCAGGCGGAGACGGCATAGTAAGAGCCTTTAAAGTCATGGCCTTCACCACGCAGTCAATAATAGCCTTTAGGTTTAAGATAGGGCCCTGGGGGCTGGAAGGCGGAGGCTCTGGCAAACCTGCCAAAGTGACCATATATAGAAAAGACGGAGTAACCGAGTTTGTCGAAAACGCCACAGTGAGCTTGGAAGAGGGAGATAAGGTAGTTATAGAAACTCCAGAAGGAGGCGGCTACGGACAGTAATTGTTTTTAAACTGGTAAAAACACTTTCACATGAATAAAACGATTATAACAGGCATAGTAGTGTTAATAGTAATAGTTGCAATCGTTGCATTATTTTTAGCCCAGCAACAACCGCCGACGGTCACCCCGACCACCACCCCCACCGCCACTCAACAAGTCGCCACCCCCGCTAAGACTACTACGCAGACCGCCGTTCCCACGACATTGACCATAGGTGTGACGGATAAAGTCACAGACCTAGACCCCGCCAACGCATATGACTTCTTCACATGGGAAATTTTTTACAACACAATGGCGGGGCTGGTACGCTACAAGCCAGGCACGACTCAACTAGAGCCAGACTTGGCCGAGAGCTGGACCGTGCTTGAGGGAGGCAGGGTCTGGGCCTTTAAGCTTAGGCCTAATTTAAAGTTCTGCGACGGCACGCCTCTGACGGCGCAGGATGTAAAGAGGTCTATCGAGCGCGTAATGAAAATAAACGGCGACCCCGCTTGGCTAGTCACAGACTTTGTGGAGAAGGTCGAGGCTCCTAACGCCACTACTGTGGTGTTCTACCTAAGGGCGCCTGTGTCGTACTTCCTTGCACTAGTAGCAACGCCACCCTACTTCCCAGTACATCCCAGATACGCCCCCGACAAAATAGACTCAGACCAGACGGCAGGAGGGGCCGGTCCCTATTGTATTAAAAGCTTTGTGAGAGACCAGCAGATAATCCTAGAGGCCAATCCCTATTACTACGGCGCCAAGCCCCAGGTGAGCAGAGTGGTAATTAGGTTCTTTAAAGACGCCGCCACGCTTAGGCTTGCGCTAGAACGTGGCGAGGTTGATATAGCTTGGAGGACTCTAAACCCGCCAGACGTAGAGGCGCTTAAGGCCTCGGGCAAGTTTAACGTGGTGGAGGTCCCCGGCTCGTTCATAAGATACGTAGTCCTTAACTTAAACATGCCTGAGTTAAAAGACGTTAGGGTGAGGCAGGCCTTGGCCGCCGCTGTGTGTAGAAAAGACATTGTAAACGTAGTATACCACGGAACTGTGACTCCGTTGTACACCCTAATCCCCGAGGGCTTGTGGGGATCCTATCCAGTGTTTAAAGAAAAATACGGCGACTGCAACCTAGACTTCGCAAAGTCGTTGCTACAAGCGGCTGGGTACAGCGCGGCGAAGAAGCTTAACCTAGAGCTTTGGTACACGCCAACTCACTACGGAGACGCGGAGAAGGATCTCGCCGCAGTGCTCAAGGAACAGTGGGAGTCCACAGGCCTTGTCACTGTTACTGTAAAATCAGCAGAGTGGGCCACCTACGTACAACAACTCAGAAGCGGCGCCATGATGATCTCGCTATTAGGCTGGTACCCCGACTACTTAGACCCAGACGACTACATGACGCCGTTTTTAAAAACAGGGTCTAACAAGTGGCTAGGAAACGGTTACAGCAACCCCAAGATGGATGAGATATTAGAAAAAGCCTCTCTAGAAATCGACCAAGCCAAGAGAGAACAGCTGTATAGACAAGCACAACAAATATTTGCAGAAGACGTGCCTATTATACCGCTCGTACAAGGCAAGCTGTACCTTGTAACAAAGCCCGGAATACAAGTGGTAGTAGACCCAACAATGATTTTAAGATATTGGGCAATAAGAGCCGGCTAAACACCTCTTTTTCCCACTCTCTCCCCCAGCCCCTCCCCCAGTAGAGAAAACCCTAATGCTGTAAGTACTATGAAGAAGCCAGGCGCCAGAAGCCACCACGCGCCGTTTATAATGTACGACCGCGCGCTAGACAAGTCTAGACCCCAGTCGGGCGTCGGGGGCGTTACAGTGTAGCCAAAAAACGCCAACGCCGACTCGGTCAACGCGGCGTCAGCTATGTTTATAGTCGCCACCACGACAAAACTAGGTATCAAGTTAGGCATCACGTGGCGGAATATAATCCTCCAACGAGGCATGCCCATCGACACGGCGGCCTCTACAAAAAGGCTGGATTTCACCACCATAGTCTCGTTCCTGGCCATTCTAAAATAAGTGGGGATGTACACCACACCTATGGCCAACGCGGCGTTTAAAGGGCTGGGCCCCAACACGCTGGCGATGGCGACGGCGAGTATTAAGCTGGGGAAGGCGTACATGCTGTCCATAACCATGGCCAAGAGGCGGTCAGCCCTCCCTCCCACGTAGCCGGAGAACATCCCCAACGAAAAGCCCACGGCAGCGGAGATTAGTGTCGCCAGTAGGGAGATGCCGATAATCACCTGCCCGCCGTACAACACTCTGCTAAAGACGTCTCTGCCCAAGTTGTCAGTGCCAAATATGTGTACAGCGCTTGGAGGCGACAGCGGGTCTCCAGACCTGCGCGCGGGGTCGTAGGGGGCGATAACAGGCGCCAGGACAGACAAGGCCGCAACAAAGGCGACGATTAACGCGCCTGTTTTCATCATAGCCCGCGCCTCACTCTTGGGTCTAACATCGCGTTTATTATGTCCACAACTATGTTCATAAATACTACGACTAAAACAAAGACTACCACAGTCCCTTGCACAGTGGTGTAATCAAGATACTGAATTCGCTCCAGGAGGAGGGTGCCCAAGCCGGGCCAGGAAAAAGTAGTCTCAGTAAGAACCGCGCCTTGAAGCAACAAGGCCAGTTGAAGCCCCATCATAGTAACGGTGGGCACGATGGCCACTCTATAAGCCTTAAACAAAACGGCCCACTCGGAAAAGCCCTGCGCGCGGTAGGCAGAGATGAAGTCCTCTCCCAAAGTCTTCACCATGTTGTTTCTAATAAGCCGCGTGAACACCCCCGACAAGACAAGGCCGAGAGTAAACGAGGGAAGCGCCAAGTGCCATAAGGCGTCTAGAAAAGAGTCCAGCCTCCCCGCGAGGAGAGAGTCCACTAGATATAGCCCCGTGACGCGGGGAGGCTCCAGCCCTGGGGTGATCCTGCCAGCCACAGGAAACACGCCGAGCCAGACAGAAAACACTAACTGAAGCGCCAACCCAATGAACGGAATAAACAAGACGTAGGTAACCATAGCGTACAGCCTCGCGGCGAAGTCCACCCTCCCCCCAAACCGCGCCGCCAAAAAGCCAAAGACGTGGCCCAAAACCACGCTGACCACAAAGGCGGAGACCGCCAACTCCACAGTGGCGGGAAGCTTGTCCAACACCTCCGCCGCCACCTCCCTCCTCCCAAATATCAAACTCCTCCCCAAGTTGCCAGTAAATACTTGGGCCAGGTAGTCAAAGTACTGAACATACAACGGCTTGTCAAGACCGGCCTCTTTTATCAACTGTTCCACATACTCAGGAGGCGCCTTCATCCCCACCATAGCCACAATGGGATTGCCAGGAATCACCCTAAGCACGAAAAACACCACCGTCAATAAGATAAGCAACGTGGGAACAGCCAACGCCAACCTAACCCCGACATACCTAAGAAGAGACATAAATAAATCTGAGAAGAGACATAAATCTGCTAGATACAAGACAGCTCCCAAACCCAGGCGCGCATCAGACCACGCCCACCAGCGACGACGCACGTACCCGAATAGGCAGAAAAGCCTCGGCTAACCAGGGGCCTTCGACCAAACCCTACACAAAACTCTAAAGCCAGTAGAAAACAGCCCATCACGTGCAAAAACCAGAGACAAAAACACGTAATACCTAAACTAAGTCCAGCGAGAAGGTAGGATGTAGTGGGCCCGCCGGGATTTGAACCCGGGACCTCCCGGTGTCTGAACCTCTTTGTATATCAGCCTCGCCGGATATATCCTCGGGCGCTCTAACCGGGCTAAGCCACGGGCCCTCAGGGAATTCGTATTGCTTCGTTTTTAAATTTTTCGCGGGGGCTTCGTGGTGGGCAAATTTTTAAATGTGTTTTAAACGGGGGGTTATGCACGTCGTATATGCTGTGGAAGAGGTAGAGGCGCCTGACGGCGTAAAGGTGTCTGTGGAGAAGACAGGGCCGTTTGACTACGTGGTGAGGGTCAAGGGGCCTCTGGGCGAGTTAGTTAAGGAGTTTAAAAACACGCCTGTGGTGATGTCTGTGAGAGATGGGAAGATTGTCATGGAAGTGATCAATGCGAAGAAGAGGGAGTATGGGATCTTGGGGGCCTACAGGGGGGTTTTGAGAAACATGTTTCTTGGCGTGACGAGGGGGTGGCGTTATAAGCTCAAGGTTATCTACACTCACTTCCCCATGTTGGTGAAGGTGCAGGGTGGCCAGCTTGTTATTGAAAACTTCCTAGGGCGTAAGTCTAAGATTGTGTTGGACATTCCGAAGGGGGTTAAGGTGGAGGTGAAGGGGAAGGAGGACGTCGTCGTTGAAGGGATTGACAGAGATTTAGTCAGCCAGTTTGCCGCGATGATTCAGCAAGCCACTGAGCTTAGGGGGGATGAGAGGCCTTCGCCTCACGGCCGCGAGGGGGGGCTCGGCGTGGTGGATGGCATCTACGTCGTCGGCTACGAACACGTCAAGTGACCTACGTGCCTACGTCCTTTTCTCCTCGCCCTACTCCTTTGTAGTCTTTCTCCTGCCTTTTTACATATTTGAGCTGGGAGGCGGGGGCGAAGAGGTGGGGGCGGCCTACGGCTTTTACGCCCTCGCCGTTGTCTTGCTCCGCCCTCTTTCAGGCGCCTTCGCGGACCGGCTTGGGCGTAGGCCCACCGCAGTGGCCGGCGGCGTGGCGTTGTCGGCTTCTATGGCTCTGCTCGGCCTCTCTGCTGAGTTGTGGCAGGTCTACGCGGCTATGTTTCTTGCAGGGGCGGCCTCCAGTCTGGTCAACGTGGCTTTTATCGCATACGTCACTGACTTGGGAGGCTTGGAGGACCCCGTGTTGTATTCAAAAATGCGCGTCGCTGCGGCGGCCGGGGCCGTCGGCGGCGGGGCCTCGATACCCCTGGTCTACCTCTTGTCTAAGGCCGTGGGCTACGCCTCTGCCTTCAGGGCCGCGGCGTTTCTCTTCGCCGCCGTCTCTGCCGCCGCGTTGTTCCTCGTGCCGGGGGAGACTAGGCACTTGGCTGGCAGACATGCGGAGTGGCGGCTGGGTGCGGCGTCGGTGGTGGTGGCCTCTTCCTTCCTCCTTGGCTTGTCGCTGGGCGTCTACGGCCCCCAGGTCTTGCCGTATTTACACCAGAGGTACGGCCTTTCCCCCTTCTCAGCCGTGGCGGCGTATCTGCCCGCAGTGGCGTCGTGGTTTCTGGGGCCTAGGTTTGCGAGGCCTGCTCCAGCGTCAGTTGTGGCTGGCGGCTTCTTGATGGCTGGGGGCTTGGCTGGGATGTGGCTCTCGCCCGCCCCCCTATGTTTCTCGCTTTTCTGGGCTGTGGAGAGCTTGGGGGTCGCAGTGGTCTCCACTTCTCTTGACCAGATGCTTTCTAGACACGTCGCGGGAGCGTACTGGGGGAGGGGGTACGGGGTGTACCAAGCCTTGAACAACCTCGGCTACTCCATCGGCGCCTTTGCCTCCGGCCGCCTGTCTGCGCCTTTTCTGTTTGCCATTCCCTGGGCCTTGGCCTCTGCCTTCTTGACGCTTTTTATAAAAAGCCGATGAAGACTCCGAGCGGCATTAATATGCCGACGGCTAGGTTTAGGTTGAAGCCCAGGGCTACTCGCCCCCTTGCGCCTACGACTGCTGAGTACACCTCTACCAATGCGCCTATTGTCGTGATGGCAAGTCCGTAGAGGTTTAGGCCGCTGGTCACGTAGTTGGCCACGTACAAGCCAGCGGATGCAGCTAGCAAGACAATGGCCGAGGCGTCCGCGGCTTTGAGGCCTAGGCAGGCGGGTATGCTCCCCAGCCCGTGTCTTTTGTCAAATTCGGCGTCTGCCTTGGAGTAGACCACGTCGAAGCCCGCCACCCAGAGGGCGGCTGCGGCGACTAACAGCCAGGGAGTATGTATAACAGCCGCGGCGATGTCGTCTGGGCGCATTGCAATTGAGGCCCCTAGCGGCACTAGCGCGTATACTAGGCCTAGGTGGAGGTGGGGGATGCAGTGTAGTCTCTTGGCGTATGGATACGTCAACACCACGGCGAGGTAGGGGAGGGACAGCGCCAGGGGCCACCTCCCCAAGGCCGCCGCGGAGGCTATGAAGACGGCTACTCCAAGGGCGAACACGGCGTAGGCTTCTCGGAAGGATATCTTCCCAGATACTAACATCCTGCCCTGGGTCCTCGGGTTTAACTTGTCGATGGGGTAGTCGGCTATGTTGTTCCACGCCATGCCGGCGGTCCTCAGTCCGAATACTGCGAGGCCTATCCACAGCGCCTTCCACAAGTCCGGGACGCCCCCCGCCAGAAGTGCCGCGGCGTAGGCCATGGGCAGTGTGAAGATTGTGTGTTCTATGCGGATAAATCGAAAGACGCGGGCGGCTGTAGCCCCGATTACCTCGGGGTCGAAGGACATAGGCGCACTTTATTTCAAACTTTTAAATGGATTTTAAGACTTCGGCGTATGGACGAAGTGGATAGGCTGTTATGGAAGATGGCGCTGGACCTATCGGCGAGGGGCGGGGCGCCTCGGTGTTGTGCCGTGAGCTACCAGCCCGGCCACGTGGTCAGGGGCGAGGCGCAGTTGAAAAACGCGTTGTATGGATGCAGAGTGGCTTTTGTCATGTTCTTCAGCAAGACGTGTCCCTACTGCCAAGCCTTTGACCCAATTTTTAGGCAGGTAGGAGAGCGGTACCGGAGCTTTGCTAATTTTGTCAAGGCCGACGTGGAGGAGTTCTACCAACTTGCGGCGTCGCTGGGGGTCATGGGGACGCCGGCCACAGCGGCATTTGTAGAAGGACGGCTAGTTGACATGGCGCCTGGGTTTATGACTGCGCCGCAGTTTAGAACTTTTGTAGAGTCTGTGTTGAGGTACGCTGGTTGTGTTGTTAACAAGAGCCAGCCTTAGTCTCCTGGACTGCGGCTCGCATTTTCATGCCGGAGTGTCTTTAGCGGCAGTCGTTGCGTCAGTGACGTAGCCAGATATAACGGCTGTGTATCTCATTGACGTTTTCTTTTGCGTCCGACGTTGAGAAGAGTGAGTCGTTCTGTTTTATAACTTAAAAAGTAAGATCAATCCTTGTTTATGACTCGGGTGGTGGTTATTGGGGGTGGTGCGGCTGGCGCCTCTGCGGCTGCCAGGGCGCGTCGTCTCGACCCGTCGGCAGAGGTGATACTTGTGGAGGGAGGTAGCATGATTACGCACGCCCCGTGCGGCATGCCGTATGCCATCGGCGGGGTTGTTAAGAGCCACGAGGAGTTGATGACGTACAGCCCCGAGGAGTTTGCAAAAGAGCGTAACATCAAAGTGCTCACGCGAACCAGGGCTGTGGACGTCGATGTGGACAAGAGAGTTGTTGTGGTGGAGCGTGGCGGCTCTAGGGAGCGGATTCAGTGGGATAAGCTGGTCATCGCCACGGGGGCTAAGCCGCTTGTCCCTAACATACCCGGGGTGGAGCTGAAGGGTGTTCTCACGATGAGACACCCGGACGAGGTGCCCGACCTCAGGGGCCATTTAGAAAAGGCGAGGACAGCGGCCATCGTGGGAGGCGGCTACATCGGCGTTGAGATGGCCGAGGTCTTGCTGGAGATGGGTAAAAGGGTCCTCCTCTTTGAGATGTTTGACCAGCTACTCCCCGCCTCTCTCGACGCCGACGTCGCGGCTTTGGTGGCAGAGGAGATGAAGGCCCGCGGCGTGGAGCTACACCTAGGCGAAAAGGTGGTGGAGCTCCGCGGCTCTGGCCACGTCGATAAGGTGGTGACCGAGAAGGGGGAGTACCAGGTGGACGAAGTGGTACTGGCAGTCGGCGCAAGGCCCGACGTGGAGCTTGCCCTTAGAGCAGGTGCTAAGCTGGGGGAGACCGGCGCCGTGTATGTCAACGAGTATATGGAGACCACGGTCCCAGACGTCTACGCGGCTGGCGACGTAGCGGAGAAGGAGCACCGCATCACTGGAAGGAGAGTTTGGATTCCGCTGGCGCCGGCGGCCAACAAAGAGGGCCAAGTGGCCGGCGGGAACGCGGTGAAGGGGCGGGTTTTGAAGTTTCCGGGGGTCGTCGGCACGGCGGTTACTAAGTTCTACGACTTGTACATCGCCAGGACGGGCCTTTCAGAAAAGGAGGCTGCCCAGCTGGGCCTTAAGACTCAAAGTGCTTTGATTAAGGCCAGGACTAAGGCCCATTACATGCCAGGCGCCGCCACAGTTCACGTAAAGCTAGTGGCTGAGGAGTCCAGCGGCCGGGTGCTGGGCGCGCAGGTGGTGGGGAAGAGCCCGGTGGTGGCCTCGTACGCCGACATAATGGCCGTGGCTATACAGTCCGGCTACGCTGTGTCTGACATCTTCTTTTCCGACATCGGCTACATGCCCGACACGGCGCCTGTGTGGCACCCGCTTATCGTCGCCGCAAGAGTTTTGAGCAGAGGGCGTCTATAGATTCTACGAATAAGTGAAATAGTCTTTAGCCAAATCATTACGTAAAGTATTTCTATATTTGCATGTGTTGACTTATGATTGCAATAATTGGCAGTGGGAGAGTGGGCGCTGCAGCCGCCGCAATTATGGGCATAATGAAGGTCGATTCTAGAATTTTGTTGATTGACATCGTCAAGGGGTTGCCGCAGGGCGAGGCGCTTGACTTAAACCACATGAGCTCTATACTCGGCCTAGACGTCGAGTACGAGGGGTCAAACGAGTACAAGGACATGGCTGGGAGCGACATAGTGATCGTAACGGCAGGCCTCCCCAGGAAGCCGGGGATGACTAGGGAGCAGTTAGTTGAGGCCAACGCCAAGATTGTCAGCGAGATTGGGAAGGAGATTAAGAAATACGCCCCCGACTCTGTAGTTATCTTAACCACAAACCCCCTAGACGCTATGACTTACGTAATTTGGAAGGCGACGGGGTTCCCCAGGGAGAGAGTCATAGGCTTCAGCGGAGTGCTAGACGCTGGGAGGCTCGCCTTCTACGCAGCCAAGAAGCTCGGGGTGTCGCCTGCCTCTGTCTTGCCCATCGTTTTGGGTCAACACGGTGAGTCAATGTTCCCGGTGCCTAGTAAAAGTTTTGTACACGGAGTCCCGTTAAGCAAGTTGCTTACGGGAGACCAGTTGAGAGAAGTAGTAGAAGAGACTGTGAAGGCTGGGGCTAAGATCACTGAGCTTAGGGGCTTCTCCTCCAACTGGGGCCCCGGCGCCGGGCTTGCCATAATGGCCGAGGCGGTGAGGCGCGATTCTAAGCGTTCTTTAATAGCCTCGGTGGTTCTAAACGGGGAGTACGGCGTGAGTGGCGTCCCAGTGGAGGTGCCCATAGTCCTCGGGCGGAGGGGCGTTTTGAAAATACTAGAGGTAGAGCTCGCCCAGGAGGAGAAGGAGAAGTTTATGCAAAGCGTGGAGGCGATTAGAAAACTTATTTCGGCAATACCGCCGTCGTACCTCCAGTAAAAGTATATATTTCTTTTTTCCGAGGTCGACGTGAACACTTTGTTTGAAATCGCTGGAGAGGTCGGTAAGTTGCTAGTGGTAGAAGACCCCGAGGTAGGTCATGTGTTTGCAATTATTCCAATAAACGGGAGGGTTAGCCCAGCCACGTTGAGAGAGGTCAGGGAGCAGACTCTTGACTACTGGCGCTATGTGGAGGGCGTGGGGCTGGTGCTGGACTTAACTGCGTGGTGGCAAGAGTCCGGCATGTCTTTAGAAGACGTGAAAAACAAGGTAGAGGGGAAGTACAAAGAAATAATAGACGAGGTGTATAAGCTAGTGGAGGAAAGCAGAGATAAGGAGTCTAAAGCTAAGAAGTCTAAGAAGAAGAGGAGCAAGAAGAGGCGTGGGGCAAAGAGGAGGCGACGCCGGACGTAAGTTTAATAATTCATCTCGGATAAACGCCCATGACTGCGATCCCAATAGGCGGACCTGAGGAGGTCCCACATATTGAAGTTGACGAGGAGACAAAGGAGATAATCAAGGAGATGTTGTCTCAGATGGAAAACCCCGTAGAGGTCAACTTCTTTACTAGCGAGGCTTGTGGAGGTAGGGAGACCAACTGGTGCGTCCCCACTGAAGAGTTATTAGACCTCCTTGTCCAACTAGCGCCGGAGGGGAAGTTGAAAGTAAATAAATATCGCTATGAAAAAGACTTGGATGTTTTTAAGAAATTCGGCATAGAGGCGCAGAGAGTGCCTGTGGTTTACTTCGGAGACGGCTTTATTAGATACCTGGGGGCGCCCCTGGGGGAGGAGGTGAGGGCATTTATCGAAACTGTGGTTAGGCTAAGCACTGGGAAGACTGGGTTGCGTCAGAAGACTAGGGCCGAGCTATCGACTATCGCGCAGTCTGGGCCTAAGAGAGTGTACGTGCTTACCGTCGTCACGCCGAGTTGTCCGTACTGCCCCTACGCGGTTCTTTTGGCGAACATGTTTGCCCACGAGAGTAAGGGCAAGGTGGTGTCTGTGGTGGTGGAGGCTCACGAAAACCCAGACATAGCAGACACATACGGAGTCACGGGCGTCCCCACAGTTATTTTACAAGCGGAGGACGCCGCCGTTGGCGACGTTGAGTTCGTGGGAGTGCCACCTGAGCACGAGCTCTTGGCCAAGGTTAAAAATCACATGGGCCTCACGTCGTGAGGATAAGACTGGTCACAAAGAACCCTCACAAAATTTTGGAAATTGTCCAGATTCTCCAGCCCATGGGGATTGGAGTGGAGCCGCTAGACGCAGAGAAGGTGGAGATTCAACACGACGACGTGGCGGAGGTGGCGCGGAGAGCCGCAGAGGCGTTGTGTAACCTTGGAGACTTTGTGACTGTGGAAGACACGGGGCTTTACATAGAGTCTCTGGGGGGCTTCCCAGGGCCCTACGCAGAGTATGTGTACAGAACAATCGGCTTGAGGGGCGTTTTAAAGCTCTTGGAAGGTGTGGAGGATAGAAGAGCCGTTTTTAAATGCGCCGCGGCGATTTGCGTCGGGGGAGAGGTGAGGGTCTTTGTGGGAGAGACTAGGGGCTACGTGGCTAAAGAGCCTAGAGGGTCTGGGGGGTTTGGGTACGACCCCATCTTCGTGCCTGAGGGGTATGCGCAGACTTACGCAGAGCTCGGCGTGGAGGTGAAAAACAAAATTTCTCACAGGGCGAAGGCGTTTTCCGCCTTGGGCGGGTGGTTGGTTTCTAGTAATTTATATAAATAGGGACGTATCTAAAGTTGTGGACCTCTTCTCAAGGCCCGTGATTGAGTTTGCCACTAAAAACGTAGTTACTGCAGACGAAAAGGAGAAGGTCCTCAACGCCATGAGGACTATGGTGAGGCTAGACATTAGGAGGCTTCCTATAGTTAGGGGCGACAGGCTGGCAGGGATAATCACAATGTTAGACATTTTAGACGCCATCTACTCCTGGGTGAGCGACAAAAACGCAGAGGGCTCTCTTTACAGCGACATATATATGAAGAACGTTATTGAGGTGGGAACGAGGAGCGTGGTCTCGGCCAGGCCGGAGACCCCCATAGGCGAGGTTATTTCTTTATTTCTCAGTCACAACTTCGGCTCTATGCCTATTGTAGACGAGGCGGGGCGGCTGGTGGGCATCTTCACAGAGTGGGACGTGTTAAAAGTAGCTTCGCAACTCGACTTTCCCCACAGAGTCCGCGACGTTATGACGAGGATCGTCTACGTGCTGACGCCGTACTCCACAGTGATGGACGTCTTAGAAGGCATTACTATTTACAAGTTTAGGCGCTACCCCATTGTAGACGAAGGCGGGCGCGTAGTCGCCATGTTACACGCCAAAGACTTGTTGAAATACTTCGCCGAAGAGGAGGTGGTGCAGAAAATCAAACAGGGGGCCGTGGACGAGGTTTTAAACGCATATGCGATAAACATAGCCAAGTCGCCTATCTTCCTCGTCAAGCCGAGCGACCCCGTGGCGGATGTTATTAAAAAGATGTTGGAATACGACGTCGGCGGAGTACCCGTGGTAAGCGAGGAAGGGGGCTCGGTTATTGGAATGGTGACTGAGAAGACTCTAATGCTCTTGTTCGAAGAGTCTCAGCAGTAGCTTACCCCCTTCTTAACAAGAGAATTGCTAATATGAAAAGAGCCGTAGACGAGGCTATGGTAGCCCCCGCTAGTATTGATTTAAGCACGGGGGGCGCGGCCACCACCGCGGGGGATTCAGACCAGCACTCTACTGACAACACTTGGGCTTGGTAAACCTCAACTCTGCTTTGAGACAAAACGGGCTGTATCGTGTTGCCCCGATTGTCGCGGCAAGTCACCTTGGCCTTCGGGTCTTTCACAGCAACTACTGTCACATCCGTGCCTTTGGAGCACGAAATATAGAACCTAGGCGTGTCGCCTCTCACGCCGAGTATGCACGTGGGGTCTGCGTACCAGATGCCGAATACTGTATAACTGCCGTTGCCGCTCCACTGGCTTATCTTCGGAATTTTCACGGGGGACCCGTCTATTATTAATGTGCCGTTTGTATATGTCGTTGTGAAGTTCCCCGAAGGCCCGGATACAAGTATCGTCGTAGCGTAAGCAACCCCGGCCGCAAGCACGAAGACTAGTAGAAGAGGTCTCATATGGCCGACTTATGAATAATTTAATAAACGTTTTGTTTTGCGTGGTTTTTCACCTGCTTCACCCGCTGGTTAGAGAGGCCTTAGGCGAGAGAGGCATTTCCGAGCCCACGGAGCCTCAGTCCAGGGCCATACCTGAAATACTCAACGGTAACAACGTCTTGATAATCGCCCCCACGGGTAGTGGCAAGACAGAGGCCGCCGTCCTGCCCATATTGTCAAAGATGTTGGAACTAGGCGTAGAGAAGCCCGGCATCTACGTGTTGTACATCACGCCGCTGAGGGCCTTGAACCGCGACCTCCTCGACCGCATAAAGTGGTGGGGGGAGAGGCTTGGGTTTAGAGTCGACGTAAGACACGGAGACACAGACAAGTCGGATAGACAGAGGCAGAGCAAGACGCCCCCTCATATCTTAATCACAACGCCGGAGATGTTGCAAGCAATTTTGACCGGGAGGAGGTTGCTGGAACATCTTAAAGAGCTGAGGTGGGTAGTGGTAGACGAGGTGCACGAACTGGCTGAGGACAAGAGGGGGGTCCAGCTAAGCCTAGCCCTTGAGAGAATTCGCTACTACATCGGACGCGACTTTCAGGTCGTTGGGCTTTCTGCGACTGTGGGTAGCCCGGCGGAGGTGGCAAAGTTCTTGGTGGGGGGCGACAGGCCTTTTAAAGTAGTTTTGGTGAACTTCACTAGGTACATGAAGCTAGACGTGGCGAGGCCAAAGCCCACGGAGGAGGACTATGAAATTGCCAAGGCCCACGGCTTCCACCCCGAAGTAGTGGCGAGGCTTAGGCTAATTAAGCGGCTAGTTGAAGAAAACCGGTCTACCATCGTGTTTGTAAACACGAGGAGTATGGCCGAGTTGCTGGGCTTCCGCCTCTCCTATTTATTCGGCGATCTGCCCATCGCAGTACACCACTCCTCTCTCTCTAAAATGGTGCGCATATCTGTGGAGGAGAGGCTCAAGAGGGGGGAGCTCAAGGCCGTAGTGGCGACCTCCAGCCTAGAGCTTGGAATTGACATAGGCCACGTGGACTTGGTCATCCAGTACACATCTCCTCACCAAGTGACTAGGCTTCTGCAGAGAGTTGGCCGGAGCGGCCATAGGCTCTCCGCGGTGCCCAAGGGGGTGATTGTGGCCGAGGATGTAAACGACGTCATGGAGGCCGCTGTGATCATTCGCAGGGCTAAGAACGGGCTGATAGAGCCCACTCAAATCCCCCAGAAGCCCTACGACGTGTTAATAAACCAGATAGTGGCCTTCCTCATATTAAAGCCGAGGTGGCGGCTGGAGGAGTTGTACGAAGTTGTGAAGAGGGCCTACGCATACAAGGGGCTTACCTTAGACGAGCTGAGGAGGGTGGTCAAGTTTATGCAAGACCTCTACCCCAGGCTCGCCGTCTACTTTGAGGACAGCGACACAGTGGCGAGGCCTAGGGGACGCGGGTTTTACAGATACTTCTACGAGACGTTGTCAATGATACCCGACGAGAGGCAGTACGCCGTGATAAACGACAAAGACGAGTTGGTGGGGACCCTCGACGAGTCTTTCGTAGCGGAGTACGGCAACGTGGGCGTGAAGTTTATCTTCAGGGGGAGGCCTTGGCTAATTACAAAAGTGGAGGACCGGAGCATAAGAGTTGTAGAGGTGTCAGACCCCACGGGGGCCATCCCGAGCTGGGTGGGCGAGGAGATCCCCGTCCCCTACGAGGTGTCGCAAGATGTTGGCGCCCTACGTAGAAGGGCTACGGAGACGGGAGACCCCCGCCTGCTGGTGGAAGAATACGGCATTAACGAAGAGGTTGCAAAATTTATTGTAGAAGAACTCCGCAGACACGACGGCCCTCTGCCTGACGACAAGACGGTGGTGGTGGAACAGTTCAGGGAAAACGTGGTGATTATACACGCGGCCTTCGGCACTCTTGTTAATAGGACCTTGGGAAAGCTACTAGGCGAGTCGTTAATTAAGAAGCTTGAAAAACCGGTGGGAGTCCACCAAGACCCCTACGGTATTATCATCCAGACGTCGGAGGCGTTGCCGACAGGCCTCGTGGGCCAGTTAATAAAAGAGCTGGCCTCCATGGACGCCAGGGAGCTGGCCGAGTTGGTGAAGTCGGCCTTGGTGAAGTCCGGCTCTTTCAAGAGGAGGATACTTCACGTGGCTAAGAAAATGGGCGCAGTGGACAAGGAGGCCGACGTCTACAGCGTAAGCATGACGAAGCTTGTAGAGGCTTTCAGTAACACTCCGGTGTTTGACGAGGCTATAAAAGAGGCCTTGGAACGGGACTTGGACCTGGAACACGCCATAGAGGTGTTGCAGAGGATTTGGAAAGGCGAGGTGAGGCTGGCCTACGCAGACAAGCCCACGTACCTCGGCGAGGTCCTCTACGAGAAGCTGTCCCACCGTCTTGAGATAATCCCGCCCGAGAGACTGAGGAGACTTGTTCTAGACAGCGCAAAGGCGAGGTTTTTAAACCACGCCATGCTCGCCGTCTGTTTAGACTGCGGATGGAACGGGCTGGTGCGCGTCGGCGAAGTCTCAGAGCTTAGGTGCGCCAGGTGTGGGGGAGACAACGTGGGCGTGGTCAGAGTGGTGAGAAGCGACAATTTTGAAAAAGAGGCTAGGCGGGGTCTTGAGGAGGTGAAGAAAACCGCCGAGTTGATTAAGAAATACGGCTGGGCCGCGCTCTACGCCCTGGCGTCTAGGTTGCCCATAGACGCCGTAGAGGAGCTGTTGTTCTCTCTCGACGGCGCTGACTTAAACAAACTCACAGAGAAGATACTCGAGGCGGAGAGAGAACATTTAAAACAAAGACTTTTGGAATAGGCGGACGGCGTAGAAGTGGTAGAGGTCTCCTCTGCCGAACTGTGCCAAGTCTCTTCTCAAGTACTCCTTGGCCTTTTCTAAGTCCATTGGCGAGGCCGCGCCGTTTTTAAAAATAGAGAGAGGCGGCACGTCCCTGTCGACCACGCCGTATACGTGCGAGAGGGGGCCTACGTATCTACCGCCGTAGACTAGCGTGCCGATGGCCGTCTTGACAAACTCAGCGAAGACGGGGCCGAGTTTTTTATACCTCCGCTGAGAGTAGGAGGGCTTTATCTCCCCCAAGGTGTTTTTCAAGTTAGAAACAGTAGTGCCGGCGCCGAAGTTTACAAAAGAGGCGACGTAGGAGTCGCCTAGGTACCCGCCGTGTTGTTTTCTCGTGTAGGCGTCTAACACGGCGTTTTTAGCCTCGTCTCTTACCTTAGAGTCGTAGTAAAGCGTAGTTCCTGGGCGTATGTATGTAAAGGGGAGCACCGCCGAGCCCGGGCCCACCACGGCAGGCCCCTCCACATACGCGTATTCGTAAATACGCCCTCTTAGGTACACATCGCCGTGGATCGTACCGCCAGCCTCGCCCTTTATTAACTCCACGCCCAATTCTTTTAACTTAGCCAAAGCCAGCCTCATCACGTTTACGTTTTCTTCTAGGAAATCGGCCAACGTAGTTAGCGGCTCTGCGCGGAGCACGTCGCCTTTGCCCAGCCTTAGCTCCGACCCTCCACAGGATAGGTTCGGCGACTTTAATAGATGGGGGACGCAGCCGACGTGTATAGAAGGGACGTCGATTTTATCTTCGTCAAGCGTCCGAATTTCAAAACTACAGCCTTCTAAAATCAGGGGGAGGTCCGCCGCCGTATCGACGTATATCACCACTTTCCCAAACTGGCAAAGCGACAAGGCGGCCAGCTCCGCCAGCCTAAACCCGCCCGCTATTATGTAAGGAGGGGGCGTCAGTAGAGGCGGCGAGACGGAGCCTCGTATAGCAATCTCCACGTCAACTTTATATACCTTATATAAAAGTTGCGATGGAGCGATGATTGCAAAAGCGGTGAAGAAAATACTAGGGGTAGAAGACTCGCCTAAGTGGCTTGAAAGAGAAGTAGCGCGAAGAATGCAAGAACAAGGACTAGACGTAGAAGGAGCCGTGGGGTACATGGCCCCTTGGTTAACCCAAATCCACAAGGCGAACTTGGCCAAGTTCCGGCCGGGCCGCGCCGGCGTTAGAAAAGCCGCCAAGTTCTTAACAGCTGAGCTTATAGAACGCGCCGGCTTCGGCGTTAGTTTTGTAAACATATTCGGCGACGTCTTCCCAGCCGCGGTAAGAGGAGGGGGGCTGTACACGCCTGTGATCCCCCTCTTCGACGACAAGAAAAAATCACTATACATAGCCTCAAAGAGTAAAAAATATATGCAAAACGTAATTCAAATAACCACCAGCCGCGAGGTAGAGGGCGTAGTAGTAGACGTGGTAAGGCTCGAGAAGCCGCCCTACTACTACCTCTATACAGAGGCCAACCTCGCCAGACTAATAGAAAACACCATTCCAATAACGGCCTCTGTAAACAAGAAGACGGAGAAGCTGTACTACTACTGGCGCCACTTCAGAGAAAGAGGATACCTAGTCCTAGCGGGGCGGGAAATAGGCGGCGTCGCCGCAGACGTACTCGCAGTGGGGCTGGGCAAATACGCAGTGGTAATAGGCGAGGGCAAGAGGGCCAACAGGCTGAGGAAAATACTAGACGCAGTCTACGTAGTTACTTAGCCTGGGCCTGCGCCTTCCTCCTCTCTCTCACCCGGGCGATCTCCTTCTCCAGCAGAGATATGTGAAAAGACAACTCCTCGATACCCAGCCTCTTCGCCACGTCTCGGCCGTATTTTAACAACTCCTCAGCCTCCTTCAGTCTCCCTTTTCTAACCCTCTCCGTGGCGGTGTAGACAATACACTCCACTAACTTCTCTTTAAATTCCAAAGCCTTCTGCTTGTTGCCCTCCTTATCAGCCCAGACCACCAGCCTCTCCCACCTAACACAAGTAGGCATAGCCCTTCGTTAAGACCCACTTAAAAACTTTATAGACACAACATCTCGTCTTGTGGAGAGGCGAGTCGAGCTACAACGCCTCTATGGTTGACAGCTGGGCCTTCAGTTTCATCAACTTCACATACTCCTCCTCTAGCCCCAGGGCTTTGGCTGCCTTCAACGCTTTGGCCACCCTCTTGCCCAGCTTCATGGCCACCTCTGGGTTCCTCGGCACGAGGCCGGCTTTCACCTTCCTCACGTAGTCCTCCACGTCTCTAATAACCACGTCTATCTCCTCCGCGGCTAGATCCGCCTCTACTTCGTCTAGCTGAGGCGCTCTCTTCTGCACGTTTACAGTCAGCACAATGGGCTCTACTAACACCTTCTCCCTAGGCCTCTCTATGTTATACTTCCCGAGGAGGTACCCGGCGATGAGGTAGCGCACGAGCTCAGACACTCCCTCCAGCCCCTCTCTCTTGGCGAGTTCTTCTAATACGGCCTTTACTTTTCTGTGAACCCGCACCGAGACCACGGCCCCCTCTTTGTCCGGCGCTCTGAACAAGTCGCTGTAAGCGAGGTCTAGTTCTTTAATCATGTAACTGAGAACGGGGAGTTATATACCCCCATCGCCTAAATTCCGTATTTCAGCCCTACTCAAGAGCAGTGCGTGTTGGTTTTTTAAAGGCTATCCACTTATAAACACTAGCCATAAGCGCCATGTGATGTGGCTTGTAGTACTTCCCTTCGTGGCGCTTGCGGCGGCGGGCCTCGTCAGAGAATACGCCTTTTGGAGGAGAGGCGACGGAGAGTTTAGACAGCAGTGCCGCAAAGTCGCTGTGATAATCCCAATGCGAGGCGCCGCGCCCTGGACTGAGGAAAACCTAAGAGCAATCACCTCGCAGAAACCCGGCACAGAGGTAGAGTACGTGTTTGTTGTAGACAGCGAAGAGGACCCCGCCTACAAACTCGCCCAGAAGTTCGGCGAAGTTTTGGTAAGCGAAGGCGAGGGGAAAAGCGCGGCGCTGGCAACCGCGCTGAAAAAAGCCGAGGGGGACTGCATAGTGTTTGCAGACGACGACATCAAGCCGGGGCCCCGCTGGCTTGAGCTCCTCACAGCGCCGCTTTCACAACACCACGCCGCCACTACATACCGCTGGTACCTGGGCAGGGGGCTGTGCCACAAGATACGCTTGGCAATTAGCAACATGGGGTTCCCCGCCATGTTGGACAAGAGGTCGAGGTTTGTGTGGGGCGGCTCCACTGCAATAAGACGCGAAGTCGCCGAGAAGACCGGGCTGGCACAGAGGCTCCCGAAATACGTAAGCGACGACTACGCCGTGTACGCCGCCGTAAAAGAAGTCGGTGGATCAATTTGGTTTGCCAAGGGCGCAATAGCCCCCACCCCAGACCCCCACTGCAGAGCTGGAGAGGCTTTTAAATGGGGAATTAGACAGATCTTGATGGTCAAGTGGCACGCCCCGGCGGGGTGGTACGCGGGGCTCGTCATATACACAGTCGGTTTCGTCTTGTCTACCCTACTGCCAATAGTCGGCCTCGCGGCGGGGAGACACGAGCTACTAGCAGGTCTCGCCTTACATCCAATACATCTCGCCAAAGATCTAATAAGAGCAAGGGGAGTGAGGAGGTGGGCCGGCGTCGACGTGAGCCCGCTCGCCGTAATAGCCACGTGGGCCGTCGGAAACTTCGTCATACCCTTGGCCGTCTGGGCCTCCGCCTTCGTTAGATGCGTTGACTGGAGAGGGAGGAAGATATGCCGGTAGACTACGCCGCAGTTTGGGCCGTCTTAAAGGCGGGGTTTAACCTAGTCGCCGGGCTACTGGCGGCGACGGGGCTCGGAGAGTACGGCGGAAGAGTGGTCGCGACGTTGTTGTTCGCCTCGTTTTTCTACCTGACAGGCGCGTTTAAGAGGACAAGGAGAATAGTAGGGCTAGTCTTAGCAGTCGCGGTAATACTAGCGGTACTCGGAGCCTACTTTAAATAAACGCCGCCGCAATATGCATAACTCCAGCGTCGTACAGGTTATTAGCGTCGTATGCCTGCAGTGTTGTGTCACCTTCTGCACATATAGTCAATGGTAGCGGTGGAGAGATGTGCACAACAGAAGGCTGTCCTCTTTAGATGTTAAATACGCCTTGGGTAGCCGACCGCCCCTGACAGCACGCTCGGCCAGGGTTCAGCGCATATGATGAAGTAACTCCACTAAAAGGCTATTTGGCACACAGGCAAGCGTGTAGAAGAGCAATGCAGAGGTGGCTCGCCCCAGGTTGTGCCACACAGGCGACAAGAAGGCTGGTCTGTTAACAACAAGGAGCGTTTTCAACGCCGGTCGACGTGGTTATCAACGCCTTCTTTGTCAAATAGAGGCATCATGAGGAGTACGGCAATTGTCACGTAGATGAGGAGGGGGCCGAGGAGGCTGAACATCATGGAGAAGATGTACGTCCTGTAGAAGTCACGAAGTATGTTGAGAAGCTGGTCGTAGAAGGCTAATAACAACAAGCCGCCGACAAAGAAAAACGCCAAGGCGGCGGCCCTGCCGCTAGCCACGTAGACAAGGGCTGTCAACAAGACGTGGAGGGCCAGCAACAAGACTGGAATACTGACGTAGATAACGACTGTTTGCAAGATGTGAAGAGTTGGCGGCGAGGCTAAGTTAATCAGCATGTTGACTCACCCGGCGACGTAGGTGGTTTTTACATACGGCAACGCCGTGTTTTCGTTAACCTCCTCACGACCTCTACATGCAACTGCTGGCAACCTATCCTCGCCAGCGACCTTCTTCTCTCTACGCAACCCCATGTAATACGGTAAGAAGAGAGATATTTATGAATAGCGGGACAGGACGCCACGCGGAATCGTCGTGTGTAGTAAAATTAATTATCGCCTATCACGCGGCTCTTTTCATTTAGCAGGTTAAAAACTGATTACTTGCCAACTAGTCTGTGATCTTGAGGTTAGCGCTGTTTTATTAATTACTAATTTGCTGACTTAAGGACTAGATAAGCTCGTCGAAGACTTAGAATTACCGCTTTACATGTATAAAGAGAAGAAAGGCGCCGGGGGTGGGATTTGAACCCACGCCCCCGTATGGGGACGGGCTTAGCAGGCCCGCGCCTTGGACCAACTCGGCCACCCCGGCGTTGTCTCATCGATATGTTTAGTTTTAAACTTTTCTCTTGGGCATTTCTGTGATGAGAGTGCGGTTGGAAGACTCGGTGATTAAAGTGGCCAGGTCTGATTTTTTTCAAGACGATTTTCGGACATGTACAGCGTCTTTGAGAAAAGGGAGGTCGGGGGCTGAGGCTCATGGCGCTTAACTGTCTTCTAGTCGTTGTGATGGCTGTTGTGGGTCTTCCAATGTTTGCGTTGACGGTGTTGGCCGCCGGGTCGCCAGCCGACGTCCCGAGGTATTGGCTAGATGTTATATTCTTGTCGATAGCCGCAACATGGTACGCTCTCTATCTGTGGGCAGTTGTGGTGTTTTTCCTATGTGTGTATTTGTTACTGTCGGAAGCGGCGCATAGGTTTATCATATACGCCGTCGGCGTGGGTATTTACGCCGCGACTGTCGTAGTAAATGGAGTCTCATTGGGCTTATACGCGGTGAGGGTGGGTCCTAGCGGCTATGTTTGGGTCTTGCGGTCTTTCTTATCAGTCGTTAGATATGTTATCGTATAGAATACAAGGGCCGTACTGGGTGTGGAGACGTTACAACGCGCCGCTGACGTTCATCGGCTCTGTTCTAACAGGGGCTGTTAGTTGATGGCTGTGGTGAATAATGAATCTATATTGTCCGAGTTCTTGAACTGTTTTATATATATCTCACGCCTTTTATGACGGCTATATTTACCGCTTCTTACCTGCCTTATTGTCTCCGGAATACGTGATAAACTTTGCCCTACGACTAGTAGGCTTCGCAGACTCTCTAATGTTTCTATGCTCTGAGTCGCCGCGGCTTGTTTTGTTAACCACAAGGCCCCGACGCCGTAGAGGGCCCGACTTGTAGAGAGGCCGGGGTGTTTAAAAGTGTGGCGTGGAGAGCCGTTGCGTCTCTCATCACATGTAAAGGCATTTGTGATCGTCTCTATGTTTTTTAGTTCTTAACTATGACTGTTGGAAACGGCTTAAGTGCCCAGGGCTGGGTCTGTCGGTACGCGGTCTACGGGGTTTGCCAGATCAAGTTATTTAACTTCAACGGCGGCGGGCGCCTCGGTGAAGATTTGTCAACGGTTGTCTTCCCCCGCCGACTTTTAACATTTATATACTTCTTTTTGCGTTGTGTTTATGTCTCCGATATATCGGATAATTGGGATTGCTCTCTTATTGGGGGCCTTGACCTTTGCGCAGGCACCTTCGTTTGGGGTTTCTGTGTCTTATTCCCCGCCTTATGTGTATCCGGGCTCGTTGATGCAAGTGTATGTTACGGTTTTCTCGGCTCAGAGCTTGAGCAACGTTTATGTGTCTATCGACTCGCCTTTTAAGGTGGTTACGGGGTCTCAGTTTGTCATTTCCCAGCTCTCGGCTGGCGTTCCGTATACCGCAGTGGCTTATGTGCAAGTGCCTTTCGACGCGCGGCCGGGGTGCTACACAATTAGAGTGACGGCGTATACGCTTACAAGATCTGCAGAGGCCTCCGTAGACTTTGAGGTTTTTCCTTTCGACTTCTCGGCCTTGTTGGTGGCTAGGCCGAGTTATTACGCGGCTGGGCAGCCTGTGCAACTTCCCGTGTTGGTGTTTAACCCGTCGGCTGACTACGTAAAGGCCTCGGTCAAGGCCAGCGGCGATGTAGTGCGTCCTTATCTAAACTTTTCTTCTGCCTGCGACGTGGTTATCCCGCCTAGGGGAAACGCCACGTGTCTCGTGGCGTTTAGGCTTCCAGAGGGGCTGAGGCCTGGTAGCTATAATATAACTCTTTCCGCCGCGTTGACCAGCCTCTCGGGGTACGCAGGTTCTGTTGCATTTAGTAAAGTAGTGCAGATAGCTGTCTTAGATATCCCTGTTTTTAACGTAGTTGCCACCCCCTCGCAACCTATTTACGTGGGGGTCCCCACCTGGCTTACCCTAGTGGTCACCCCCGGCTCTTTGGCCTCTTTACAAAATGTTACTATAAATGTGTTAGACGGCGACGGCATCAGAGTGTTGTCGAGAAGCGCCATCACCACGCCTGTCTTAACTCAGTTGCAAATACCTGTTCAAGTAGTCGCGACTAGGCAAGGCCGTCTATATCTGCCTGTGGAAATTTGTTTCTACTCTGGCAACTGCGCCAGGAGGTACGTGGAATTGTTCGTGCCCTTTGCAGAGGTGTCAGTGAACCACGCCTTCAACCCGCCTAGGGGGTACCCAGGCTCTACTCTTCAGGCCACTTTTACCCTCCTCGCCAACTACACCTTGGCTAACGTAGACGTAGAGCTTTACTCGCCGTTTAGGCTCTTAGCAATTAGCCCTACAAAACTCGCCTATCTCAACCCACAGACTCCAGTCGCTGTAAACGCCTTGTTAGAAATTCCCTCCGACACGGCGCCCGGGCTTTACCCAGTGACGCTGAGAGTAGGGGGGAGGAACTACACGTTTTACTACGAGGTTAAGAAGCCGGAGTTCGCCGTGGTCGCCAACTTCAACCCGCCTGTATCATACCCCGGCGGGCTGGTGACGGGCACGGTGGTCGTGACGGCGCCTTTCAACGCGGTGAACCTCACCATTGCCGTTACGTCGCCTCTCAACGTACTTGGAACCTCTACCTTTAAGATACCGCTACTCCCGCAGGGCCAGCCCTTCACCGCCTACGTCCTTATTAGAGTACCCGACGGCGCGGCGCCTGGCGAGTACCCGGTATACGTCAGCGTCGGCGGCGCGAACTATACATTTTACATATCGGTGGCGGCCCCTGCTGTGTATGTACAAAACGTCTTAGTAAACCCGCCAAGGGCGTTGGAGGGCTTCCCAGCGGCTCAGGTAGCCGTCCAGATACTCAACGCAGGGCCCGTGGCCGCGCGCAATGTCTCTGTTACTGTGCTAAACGCCACGCTTGGCCCTGGCACGTACAGAGTAGACTACCTCCCGCCGGGATCTCCGCTGACTCTAACCTTTGTCTTAGACGTGTCTAAGCTGGGCCCTGGCGTGTACAACGTGCCAGTTGTATTGGACTACGTGGGCGGCTCCGCGAAGGGCGAGGGGACTTTTGAGGTAGTTAAGAAAGACACTTTTGAAGTCAAGTACGCGGTTTTTAACGCACAGCCGGGCTCCACCGCGGAGCTTGTGGTGAATATCACAAACCTAGGCCCCGAGACTGCGAAAAATGTCAGAATTACGCTCATGCCTTCTCAAGTCTTTGAGCCCCATGCGTCGAATATCGCAGATGTGGCCACCGCCACTGTGAGGGTCCTGGGCGACCTCCGCCCCGGCGACTCGGCGTCCGCCGCCTTTCTCTTAGACGTGTCTGACAAAGCCGCGCCAGGCCGCTACTACGTCACTCTGCTCGTCACGTGGAATCAGACAAACACCTTCGCCCCGGGGGTTCAGTACGTGAGCTTAGCCGTGGACGTGAAAGGCGGCTTAGACTTATTCGTAGTCGTGCCGGCCGTCTTGACTGCGTTGTTGGTGGCGGCGGGGGGCTTTCTTGCCTTTAGGAGGAGGCGCCGTGGATAACTACGACGTAAGATACGCCAAGAGGGCCACGCCGATACTAGGCTCCGTCGCGCTGTTGGTCATGTACACAGAGGCCATGTTGATGCCGAGCCTGCCGAGGATACAGGCTGAGTTTAACATCACTCCTGCAGATGCATCGTGGATTTTAACCATATACCTAGTCGCGGGGACCATAAGCGCGGCCGTCATGGGCAACCTCGGCGACATGTACGGTAAGAAGCGAATTTTGACCGTAGTAGTTGCAGTGTACGCCGCCGCCGTCACCTTGACGGGCTACGCCCCTAACTTCCCGGCGCTGTTGGCGGCCAGAGCAGTGCAGGGCCTTGGAATGGCCATGTTTCCACTAGCCTTTTCTCTCATTAGAGAGGAGTACCCTCCGCAGATGGTGCCGGTAGCCCAGGGGATTGTAAGCGCCATGTTTGGCATAGGCATAATAATAGCGCTACCCGTGGGCGGGTATATTTCGCAAAACTACGGCTGGAGAGCCACTTACCACACGGCGACCCCAATCGCCGTGTTTCTTGCGTTATTGATCTGGGCGTGTATAAGAGAGAGTAGGTACAAGACGCCGAGGCGGATAGACTACTTCGGCATAGCGTTGTTCGGCACGGCCACCGCCTCTTTTCTGCTGGCGATATCGAGAGGGCCAGACTGGGGTTGGCTTTCTCAAAGGGTGCTAAGCCTACTCGCGCTGTCGGCAACGTCGTGGGCTGTGTTCGTACTACACGAGGCCACGGCAGAGGAGCCCTTCCTCCCGAGAGACGTCTTTAATAAAAACGTCGTCGCCGCCACGGCGGCTATAGCCATAGTGGCCTACGCCTTTCAAATGAACTCGCAGAACCTGACCTACCTATTCCAAATGCCGCCGCCGTACGGCTACGGGCTCGACATACTTCAGACGGGGCTCTACATGTTGCCCATCGCCGCGGTGCAGATCGTAGTGGCGCCTCTCGCCGGGAGGTTAATGCGGCAACTAGGCGCCAAGACAATATCGGTGGCCGGCATAGCATTCTCTATAACGGGGTACCAGCTGGCGACCCACTACCTCTACAGCGGAGTGTGGACTTTGATAGGGTGTTTAACAATTGGGTTCGTAGGCCTAACTCTTTTAAACGTGGCGCTGATAAACACCCTGACTTTCTCGGTGCCCAGGGCGCGGCTGGGGGTTGCCACTGGGCTAAACACAGTATTTCGGAACTTCGGCTCTGCGGCGGCGCCCACGGTGGCTGG
>JBEULK010000050.1:0-9183 GCA_041287325.1 Pyrobaculum sp.
GGAGCTCTCCCGCCGGCGTCTATGGCCTCCGCCACATCCTTTGAAAGAGGGCAAGGCGGTAAAATATGTAAAAAACGGCGTGGAGGTGTGGATATACCAGTGGGACTACAGAGGGGTTAAGATTAGGGTGATAGACGAAGACAAGTCGTTTACCATAACCTACGGGCTGTGGGGCGCCTACGTCGTGGAGAAGAACTGGAGGTCTAAATACGCCGAGTCGTTTAAAAAACTGGGCGTCTCTACGGAGCCTAGGTGGTTTACGGCAGACGTAAGAGAATTGTTACAAGAAGCCGTCAGTGGCGGCGAGGCCGTGGCCAAGGCCGTATACGAGAAGAGGTTACGCGCGGCTAGAGCTAGTCGAAAAGCCGAGGACAGAGGCTGTTGGAAAAGAGATGGTGGCCGCTGAGAGGTCAGCCGAGCCTAAAGAGAAGCCATCTGAAAAGCCCGCGGCGGCGAGGAAGAGGCCGTCCACAGAGGCTCTGGGGCCCGAGTGGAGGGCAGTCGAGCCCGTGTTGCTACACAAGGGAGAAAAGACCGAGGTGTGGCTGAGAGCCGTCGGGGAGAAAGGCGCCGTCCTCGAGGTGAGACACGCCCAGTGGGAAGAGCCGGCCCTTGTGAAAATAGAGCCGAGGAAGAGCGGCAGGGGGGAGCAGTTGAGAGGAGTAGTCTTCGCCTCTGCCAAAAGACCTCTCGAAACTTTAAAAGAAGCGGCTGAGGAGCTTAAAGCCGCGGGTGTGCCGTCCGTAGGCGTGTTTAACGAAGGCGTGCAGTTCGGCTCCTCCTCTGTGGACTACTTAATGCTTAGAGACAAGAGGGCGGCGGAGCTTTGGTTCGGCGAGGTTTTGTACTGGGACGACGAGGTGAGGATATTCCTGCGCGTCGTAGACGAAAGCCATGAGGACTACACAATCGCCGTAAACGACGCCGGCTGGCACATATATACGCTGGCGTTCACACGCCGAAGAAGAGACAAGTGGGAAGGCGTCATATACACCAGCGACCCAGAGGCGCCAGACCGCGTCAAAAAAGCACTACTAAAAATAGCAGAGGACACGCCCTGGAAAGAACACGTAGAGAAGTGGAAACCAACACTAGGAAAAGCAGCACGCACAAACAAAATAACGGTAGGAGGATGGGCGAGAAAGACGCTACACGACGCCAAACAAGCCAAAAAACTTAAAAACTCCGAAAAATAGTCATACTAGCTGTAAGCCGGCGGACGTCAGGTCTCGGCCTACAGCGGCGGGCTCCAGACCCGTAGGTCAGGGGTTCAAATCCCCTACGGCCCACCAAATAAGTCCTTGCCGCCTCTCCTGTAAATAGGGCAGTCCTTCACGCCGATAAGAAACGGCAAATCGGCCGACGGCTTGTCCCAATGGGCCAACACCGCGCCGTGCTGGTCATACCTCTCTGCGTAAGGCGGTTGGGCGTGCACACCGCCGTCTCTAGGGCGTCGCGCCGTATCTCAACAAGCCTCTCTCGCCGTGGCCCCTGTGTACCGTAGACGAGGCGCGTGGCGCCAAGTCTCTGTCGTCGCCATCTGAGACGAGCTTGCTGTGAAATTTTTTAAGTGTGGAGGGGGCTTTGGCTGTGGATGAGTTTTGCGGCTTCTCTACGGGTGGGCCCTGCCTTGCTGACGAAGATTGCGTTAGGGACGGCTGTGGAGGCGAGGTGTGTCGTAGCGTATACGAAGACCCGGTTGTTACTGTTTGTGTTTGGAAGGAGTGTCTAGATCCCGAGCGCTACGGCCTCGTGTGTAGATGTGTAGAGAACCACTGTGCTTGGTGGAGGGCTTAAATCATAGCGGCGAGTTTTTGAAAGAACGCGTCTTGGCATTCCCGACTTGGGCTACGCCGCGTGGGAGGCTTAAGGTGGCACAGGCGTATAAACACACTAAGTCGGCTGGAGGATGAACCTGGCGTCTACTACGTAGGCGCCTTTGCCCTCCTCTAGGGCAATCACTGGGTTGAGGTCTGCTTCTCGTATCTCTGGGTTTTCTAGGACTAGGCGGGAGAATTTTAACAGTATGTCAACGACGGCGGCCACGTCGCGCGGCGGCGTCCCTCGGAACCCTGTTAACAACTTGTAGGCTTTTACCTCTCTGACCATTTCCCAGGCGTCTTGTTCCTCGAGCGGCGCTAGGCGCATTGACACGTCTTTGTAGAGTTCTGTGTATATGCCGCCGAGGCCGAAGAGTATTACGTGGCCGAAAATTTCGTCGTACGTCGTCCCCACTATCAACTCGACGCCTTTTGGGACCATCCTTTGAACCAACACGCCCTCTAGCTCTGCGTAGGGGACCTTCTTCACAACCTCTCTTATCTGTCTACAAGCGGCTCTTGCCTCGTCTGCGTTTTTTATGCCTAGGATTACTCCGCCTACGTCTGTCTTGTGTACAATCTGCGGCGAAATTACCTTAGCCACGAGGGGGTAGCCCAACTGCTCCGCGGCTTTTACCGCCTCTTCCTCGTCGTGGGCGACGGCGTACTCGGGCACTGGTATCCCGTAGGCTCTTAACAACTCTAACGCCTCGTCTTCCCTCAGCTTCGCCCTGCCTTCTGCCAGCGCCTTTGCGACTATTGGGTGGGTCATAGCCTCCTCCTCACCTCTGAGTACCTATACAAGGCCCAGAGAGCCTTCGCCGCCCTGTCTGGAGTTGGGTATGTGGGGATTCCGCTTTCTTCTAACGTCTCTTCGAATTTTTGTACCAGCTCGCTCCCGCCGAAGTTCACCACTACGATGGGCTTTCCGTATTTCTTCGCGTCTACGACGTACTCGGCTAAGTTTTTTGTAAGACCTGGCACCTGCATCAGAGCTACCACAAGCGCCATGTCGAAAAAGGCGGTGGGGAGGAGGGCGTCTAGGACGATTTTATAGTGCTCGTCTGTGGCGCTCCCCGTTACGTCAATTGGGTTAGAAGTGGCGGCGAAGGGCAGGAGCTCTCTCCTCAGCTCTCTGGCGATGTTCTCCGGCACCTCTGGCACTTCTAGGCCTAGGGACTCCAAGGCGTCGACGGCTTGGATCCCCATTCCTCCCGAGTCTGTCACCACCAGCACCCTCCTCCCACGGGGGGCGGGCTGGGCGGCCAAGGCCTTGGCCATGTCGAACATCTCTCTCACAGAAGAGGCCTCTATTACCCCCGCCTGTTTAAACAAGCCGTGGTACATCTCGTAGGCGCCCGCCATGGCGGCCGTGTGGCTTTTCACCGCTCTCTGCGCCGCGCCGCCTCTACCCGCCTTGTAAGCCACGATGGGCTTCTTAGGCGCGACTCTTCTAGCCGCCTCCAGGAACCGCGCCGCCTCGCCGGGGTATTTAAAACCCTCCACGTACATAGTTATGACCCGCACCCTCGGGTCTTCGGCGAATGTTTCTAGAAGCTCTACCTCGGTGACGTCTGCCTTGTTGCCGTAGTTAGCCACGAATCCAAGGCCTATCCTCCTCCTTGCCGCCCAGTCCATTATAGCGGCTGCGACGGCGCCGCTTTGGCTGATTAACGCCAGGGGGCCGGGAGGCGGTCTCCCCGCCCTCTCGGCTGGGAGGAACAAAGTGTCGAAGTTAGTGTAGGCGTTGTATACCCCTATGCAGTTGGGTCCGAGTAGCCTAACGCCGTACTGCTTGGCGACGGCTCTCAGCCGCTGTTCTAGCTCTAAGTTGCCCGCCTCTGCAAACCCGCTACTTATCACAATCGCCGCCTTCACCCCCTTTATCCCCGCCTCTTCTACGATCTTGGACACAGTGGGGGCCGGCGTGGCGATCACCACTACGTCTACTGTGTCGTTGATTTCTAGAAGTGACTTGTAGAACCTTATCTTTCTGCCCCAGAGCTCTACCACGTCATATTTCGGATTCACGGGATACGCCCTCCCCTTGAATCTCGTGACCATGTTTTCTAATATGACATATCCAACGCTTCCCTGCCTCGGCGAGGCGCCTACTACGGCCACGCTTTCTGGGTCTAACAATTTCGACACCACACCTATCAAATTTAGACATATATATTAAGTATATAGAGGCGACAACGCCGTTATGTTAAACGTTATGTAGAAAAAATAGGCGCGCCCTTTAAAGCATTGAAGGTAAACCTCTTAAAAGACCTAGGCGCGGAGATAGGATACCTAGGAGAGAGGATATTTGCAAGAGCATTCCCATACGCCGCTCGGGGAGAGGCCGTGGCTATTTTGCTCGAAGGCCTTTATTCCACAGAGGTGTTAAAACCGAGGAGCACTCGCCTACCTAAGGAGCGGCTCGAAGGCGTGGTCTCTAGGCATGTCACAAGCCGCTGGCCTATACACAAGTCGTGGTACGTGCCCGTGGTCGACGACGGAGAGCACGCAGTACTCGTCGACCCGCCGCGCGGCTTGGTAAAGTACGTGGGCAGAGATGCCGACGGTAGCTATGAATACCTCCTATACCTCGGCCTCGCTGAGCTGAAGGCCTATGTGCGAAAAGAGGCGAGGCCGACGTTGTTAAGAGGCTGGGAAGTGTTTAACGACGTCGAGAAGGAGCTGGCCTTGGCTATTTTTAAAAGACTAGACGGTGCCGAGTTCGCGGCGTTAGTTATTGATACATTAAGAGAAGTAGACTTCCTCCTACTAGAGGGTGAGACCGTCTACCATGTCGAGGTGAAGACAACTACGCGGCCTACGGAGGCTAAACTTCGTAAAAAGTGGCTGTTTTTACAAAAAAGACAGCGGGTGTTGGAAAAACTCGGCATGAGGCCGGCCTTGGCAGTTGTTGTGCCTAGAGAAAACTGGGAGGTGGAAATTCTTATTGAAAAAAATTAGGACTTCTTTATCTTCAACACGCTACCGATTAGCTGGTTGTTTGGAACCAAAATCTTGTTCCCCTCTGCGTCTCTAATCACTGTGTACATGGCGGAGATGTCTTCTACCTCTCCCTCCTGGCCGGCTCCTACTATCTTGTCGCCTATTTTAAACGGCCTAGCTAACAAGAGGAACGTGCCGGCCACCGCTTGGCCTAGCACCTGCTGAGTGGCGAAGCCTATAACAAGGCCGATGAAGCCTCCTAGTGCCGCTGCGGCGGCTCCCCCGACACGGCGCCCGCGATGGAGGCCACCAACGCGCCGATGCCAAGCAGTTTGACTAGGTTAGACACGGCCTTGCCGGCGGTTTCGCCTTGTTTCTTAGCCACGGGCATTGCAATTATGTCTGCAAATGCCTTGACTATCTGCCAGCCGAAGAATAACGAGAGTAAGATGTCTACGTAAACCTTGTAATTTGTTGCTTGTTGTAGTTGTGGAATTTCTTTAATGCCAGATAGGTATTCAAATACCGCTTGTACAACTGCCATTACAACTACATATATTACAATCCAAAGCGCCAGCCTTCCCACCGGGTTCATGGCCGCTTTTTTACATTGTGTATATATACTTAACGGTTTTCAATCGCGACGTGTGTTTTATATAACTGTAGTAGACTAGATACGTGCGTCACATCGTGGTGCTTCTAGGCGTAGGGGGCGTCGGCAAGACTACGCTTGCCTACAGACTGATGGGCCTTTCTATTAGGCCTACTGTGACTCTGAGGCCTGGCATATACCGCCTCTACTTGTCAAACAAAGAGGTCAACTTGATAGACGTGCCGGGGCAGTACGTCGTTGAAGTAGTACAAAACTTCGCCAGAATGTGGTCTTTTTACGTGGACAAGGCTGTATATATGTACGACGTGTTGCATTACGACACGTTAAAAGCCCTGGTTGAGATACACAGCGGGTTGCTCGACAGGGGCATAAAGCCTTTCAAGCGGCTGGCGGTGGTGGGGAATAAAATGGATTTGGCGAAAGAGCTTGGTTTTCAAATAGAAGCAGATGAAATAGCCTCCGCAGTAGGGGCTAAAGAAGTGTACTACATATCCGCCCTCAAGGACGACCCGCGAGATCTTGTAAAAGTTATATTATAATACTCTCAAGAGCCACCTTTTTGTACAGTTCTTCTATTTCGCTAATAAGCGACTGGGTGTATTCAAATCTGGGATCCTTGGCGCCTATGTCGATGAGGATGTCTGCTAAAATCTTGACAGCCTCTTGCGTCTTACCAGCCTTGTAATACGAACGAGCTATGTGAAGACGCGAGACTACGTGTAGGTAGGGACAGTCGCAGTCGGGCAAAGCCGCCAAGGCCTCCTGCGGCGAGAGTTTTGTAAGTGTAGCCAAGGCGATCTCCGCGGTCTTGTAGTCGGAGTAGGAGACTGCTGAGGAGACTAAGTTTTTCAGCACCGCGGTAGCTTCTTTGAGGGGTTTCGATGCGTAGTGGGCTTGGGCTAGTAGACGTAATGTACGAGGAGATCCACGCTCGACGGCTACTTCGATGTAGTCTCTGTACAATTTGTAAAAGATGGGCAACGCGTCTAGGCGTGCCTTGGCCTGGTGGTGTAGTATTTCTACAAACCTCTCTACACACTGCATAGAGGCCCTCCTTGCGTCTTGCAACGCCAGAATGACTAATACATTAACGTCGTCTGTACACGCCTGGGGCTGGGCGGATGGGAACTCTAGAACCAGCCTCCTCCCCTGGCTCAGCGCCCCGAGTATCGCTGGGGTAACCGCCCCGTCGTGGCACAGATAGCTCCCTACCTCTCCGCTACAGAAGTCTAGGCGCCCCATAGCTATGCTGGCCATGGCCTCTGCGAATTTTATCACCAGCTCTGGGCGCAGAGTAAGTAGGCCTCTATAAACAGTCCTGATGTGTAAAGTCACGTCCTCTGTGTGGGAGGCGCATACGTCTCGACTTAGCGTTATTTTCAATGCATCAGCCACTACGCTTTCCTTTGGCGAAGATGCCCATCTTAAAGAGAAGTCGGCCTCGCCTTTGTCGTACAGCTCTCTGAGCTCCTCTGCTACATCTTCTCTAATTAACTTCGCCAAGTCGGTGGTAAGCGTTATTTTGTTTAATATTGAGAGCCGCCTAGATATCTGTTGCGCATATGGCAATAGGCGTGCCACCTCTACGGGCAAGTACTCGCCTCTAAGGCTGAGCCAGAGGGCTGGCGCCACTTCGCGAGTTTTGCCGCACGTGGGGAAAAACACCGTCTTGTAAAGCTGGTAGTATAAGTGAGACAACTCCTCCAGGGCCCTCTTGTAGAGGTCCTCAGGCGCAAAGCGGACGCACTTATTTCTTGCATAAATCTTCGCGCCGTACACCGCCAGCGGCAAGACGCCGCTGAAATCTCCATGTCTGCTGAGCACGTGCTCTACATACGGCCCTGGCTGAGGCGATTTGCAGCCAAGGGCTGAGGAGTGTGAGGCAAAGACCTCCTGCGCGACGGCGGACACGTTCACACGTCTTAAGTACTCTCCGAGGTCTACAACGCGCATTGTCTTCTCAACGCGGTCTCTACAAGGCGAGAACTGGTACAGCGAGTAGGGCAGTACTATGAGGGTGGGGACATCCCTAGTGGTTAAATAAAGCGCGCGGTCCAACACGAGTCTACACTTTTCCATCCACAGAGAAGCGAGCTCCGCGCGGGGGACCATTGGGTTGTCGTAAAAAGTGACTCCCAGCGGGTCGCATAAGCCGATTGCGCGAGGAACCTCGTGTAGCGTCTCTAACAAACTGTCGAAGGTAACGACGTCCACACCTAAGTCTATTACGGCGTAGAACTCGCCTACAAGCTTCGCCGCTATGTACCTCGCCAAGACAGACTTGCCGACGCCGTGCGGCCCAATCAGCGCCACGGAGTTGCCCGCCTTTAAAGACGTGGCGACACGCTCCTCCATAGGGCCAAACCAGTTTACCAGACGGGCCTTGTAGCTGTCTGTTATGTTCAAGACGTAGAACTCCTCCCCCTCCCTAGAAATACCAAGAAGCGAAGAGGACATGTGTGCCCCTAGACACGGCTTTAAATATATATACAGAAGAGATCTGCCCCATTATGCCAATCACCCTCGACCCAGAGAAGCTGGCCATTGTTATGAAACACAGATTCCAGTACAAGATATGTAGAGAATGCGGTGCCAGAAACCCCCCTGACGCCGAGAAGTGCAGAAGGTGCAAGTCGAGGAACCTGAGGCCCAAGAAGTTTAAGAAGAAGTGACGTAAAACTTCGGCGGCTCGATCCGCTCGCTTTTACAACGCGGGCAACGCGAAGGCTTTTTCAACTTCTCCCTGTCGCGGAACTCGTATCCGCACGACTTGCACACAGCCGGCACGACCTCAAGTCTGTAGCCCTGCCTTTTAAGCGTCTTCCTCACGTGTTCTAACTCGTCGTAAAGCTCGCTTGGCTTTAAGTCAGTTTCCACTAGGGCTTGGAGTTGATACACTGTGAGCGGCTCTTTAGCTTCTACAAGCACTTTGATAATCCTCTCTCTTACAGTCTCCATTACTTCTCTACGACGGCCGACTGAAGCCAGAGGGCCTTATACACGCCGCCGGGGCGGAGTACTGCAAATGTAAAGATGTGTACATTCTTGTCGCCGGTCCGAGATGCTTCAATTCGTATAAACCTCGTCTGCTCGGGTCTCTCCACTGGGTCTACGTTTGCGTCTAGTAGATGTACCTTAGAGGGGGAGTAGCCCGAGGTTTTGATCTGCTCAACAATACAGTTCACCAAGTCTTGCGGGCTTTGTGCGGCGCACTGAGCTTTCTCAATCTGTTCCTTGACCTTGGCGTGTTCTATGCTGTAGTCCATGTCTTAACATTTTTCTCCCGTATTTAAATGACTCAGTTGCTCAGCCGTCTTCACCTATCCGACCTTGTAAGCTTCGTCATTGTTTTAAAACTATATCAAGAGTTAAAATTTATGAAAAGCGCCTCCGGCCCCCGTCTAGCCGTCTGCTTCATCGTATCTCCTGCCGATTCCTTTAACGGTCCGTAAAGGCGGCATCTGCCGCCTGCCCCGTTTAAAAACTACTATGGAGGTGGGAAAGGCTTAAACTTGTGCATGCGTGTGGCCGGTTATGACCGTCTTGGGGCGGGCGGCGCGGGGGTCGTCGAATTGATCCGTAGTTCTAGACATAGGCGTCTACTTTGGGGGCAGTTTCTGTATTTGACATACAGAGTCCCACGGTTCGGAGTGTGTCGCTGATAGTATAAGCGGCGTAACTGCTCTTTCATAACTCGGCTTTGAGCGTTTGGAGAGAGGCCGAAGTCTTGGAGACCCGTGGACATGTAGTAATAGCTCGGCGGAGGCGGGCGGCGCCGGCGGCAAACGCACCTGACGCCGTGTC
>JBEULK010000050.1:9283-25961 GCA_041287325.1 Pyrobaculum sp.
GGCGCCGGCGGCAAACGCACCTGACGCCGTGTCTCCGTTTTTGTTTCTGGCTGGCGTTCAGGGCCGTGTTCTTCACCTTGGGCGTAGTTGGATGTGTATTACGTAGAACTGATAAAAAAGAGTTGGAACGTGTGGACATGAATTCAAAAGTTTGGATTGGGGTAGTCGTGGTAGTTGTAGTGGCGGCCCTCGCCGCGTTGTTTGTCTTGCAACAACCGGCGCAGCGACCGTCTACTACAACTCCGCCGTCTGTCACACAACCTCCTCAGAAGTCTATTTACGTAATCTACGACATCGGCGGCAGAGGCGACTTGTCTTTCAACGACATGGCCTACCTCGGCGCCTCAAAAGCGGCGAAGGACTTCGGCCTTACGCTTAAAGAAGTCCAAAGTAAAACTCAAGACGACTACGTCCCCAACTTGAGGGCCGCGGTGCGCTCTGGAGACGCGGCGCTGGTAGTGGCCGTGGGGTTCTTGATGACCGACGCCGTGAAGCAAGTCTCCCAGGAGTACCCAGATGCCAAGTTTGCAATTATCGACGGCTACATCCCCGACAAGCCTAACGTCTTGTCTGTGTTGTATAGAGAAAACGAGGGGTCGGCGCTTGTGGGCGCTTTGGCGGCCTTGACTGCGTACTACTACAACTGCACCAAGGTGGGGATAGTGCTTGGCATGGAGATACCCGTCTTGTGGAAATTTGAGATTGGATACGCCTACGGGGTCAGGTGGGCTGAGAGGTACATAAAACAGAAATTTGGAAAAGACGTGCGCTTCGACATTTACTACATATACACCGGCTCTTTCAACGATCCTGCGAGGGGCAAGCAGGCCGCCGAGGTAATGCTGGCGCATGGAGTTTGTGTAATTTACCAAGCCGCGGGGGCCACAGGCCTCGGCGTTTTTGAAGCCGTGGCCGAGGCGGGGAAAAAGGCCGGCAGGAACATGGGGCCGCCGTTTGCAATAGGCGTCGACGCAGACCAGGACTACATAAAGCCGGGCTTTATACTGGCCTCTATGATGAAGAGAGTGGACGTAGGCGTCTACAAGGCCGCGGAGATGGTTGTCAAGGGCACGTTTAAAGGAGGCGTCTTAGAACTAGGCCTTAAAGAAGGCGGCGTTTCTGTAAGTACCTTAGACGACTTGCAACAATTCATTAATATTGGAGTAAGCGCAGGAGCTGTAAAGGCAAGCGACGCTCAGACTATTATAAACACGGTGAAAGAAATGAGGTCGAAGATCCCGAGCTGGGTCTGGGAGGCCGTAGACGTATTAAAGCAAGACATAATAAGCGGCAAGGAGAAGGTGCCCCTGCCAACCACCCAAGACGAAGTGAATAACCTAAGAAGACAGCTCGGCCTGGGCGTGACCTCTCAATGAGAGTGCAGCTTAAGGAAATACACAAGGTTTTTTCAGACGGCACACACGCCCTCAGGGGCGTATCTCTTGAAATTTTTCCAGGCGAGGTGCTGGCGCTTTTGGGAGAGAACGGCGCCGGGAAGACGACACTTATGAAAATACTCGCCGGGATTTATAGGCCCACCTCTGGAGAGATATACGTCGACGGCAAGCTCGTCCGGCCGAAGAACGCGAAAGATGCGTTGAGGCTGGGCATCGCCATGGTCCACCAACACTTATCTCTTATCCCAGGGCTGACAGCTCTGGAGAACGTCGCGGTGCTGGAGGGGGCAAGCGTCTTGCCTCTCTCTCCCCAGACGAGGCAGAGGGCTGTTAAAATAGCAGAGGAGCTGGGGTTTGAAATAGACTGGGACAGAGACGTGGAAGAGCTCCCCTTGGGGGTGAGGCAGAGAATTGAAATTGTAAAGGCGTTGTACTGGGGGGCTGACTTGTTAATACTTGACGAGCCTACCGCCGTGCTGTCGCCTCCTGAGGTCAAGTCGCTTTTCCAAGTGATAAGAAAGTTGAAACAACAAGGGAAGTCTGTTGTGTACATAACTCACAAAATTCCGGAGGTGATGGAAATTGCCGACAGAGTGGCAGTTTTAAGGCGGGGGTTAAAAGTGGCTGAGTTTACCAGGCCCTTTGACGCAAAACGTCTGGTAGAGGCCATGGTCGGCGAGCTGGAGGTAGAAGGCGTGAAACGAGAGGGCAGGCCCGGCGACGTCTCTGTGTTAGAAGTTGAGGACTTGTGGGTGTATGAGGGCGACAGAGCCGTGGTGCAGGGAGTCAGCCTTAGAGTTAGGAGGAGGGAAATACTCGCAATAGTGGGGGTGGAGGGGAATGGGCAAGAGCATCTCGTGGAGGCAATCGTGGGCTTGAGGAAAAGGAAGGGGGTTGTTAAGATACACGGCGGCTATTCCTACATACCGGACGATAGACAGAGAAAAGCTCTCATACTTGACGCTACTTTAGTAGAAAACGCGGTTATTGGGCTTGAGTATAGTTTTTCAAAATATGGAATAATCTCGTGGAGAAAAGCCGAGGAGCACGCCTCAAAGTTGATAAAAGAATTTAACATACTGGCGCCGGGCCCGCGGGTCTTGGCCAAGCAACTGTCGGGCGGGAATCAGCAAAAACTTGTCGTAGGCCGCGAGCTGAGCCGGGGGGCGAGCTTGATTATTGCTCACCAGCCCACCCGCGGGCTTGACGTAGCCACTACAGAGTATGTACACGGCCTTTTAATAAAGGCGCGGAACAACGGCGCTGGCGTGTTGTTAGTAACAAGCGACTTAGACGAGGCTTATAAGCTTGCAGACACTATTGCAGTTATGTACAGAGGCAGAGTGGCGGCGCAGGGCCCGGCGGAGAAGATGAGCATAGACTACGTGGGGAGGAAAATGGCTGGGCTATGAATAGCTACTTAGCCTCTACGCTAGGCGTATTAGCCGCCTTAGCCGTTGCGTTTGCGGCAGGCGCAGTCGCCATGTGGGCGTCGGGGTACAACCCACTGGCGTCGTACAGCGCAATGTTAGCCACGCCGTTCACCGACTATGTATACCTACTGTCTGCGCTGGCGTTCTCAGCCCCCATCGTCTTGACTGGGCTTACCTTTGCCATAGGGCTGAGGGCGGGGTTGTTTAACATAGGCGCAGAGGGCCAGGTGTACATGGGCGCACTGGGGGCAGTCATTGCGTCTTATATCTTTAAAGACTTCTTGGCGCTACCCTTCGCGTTTGTCCTAGGCGTAGGCCTCGCCGTAGGCTGGTCGTTAGTGCCGGCGGCGTTAAAAACGTACAGGGGGGTGAACGAGGTCATTAGCACAATTATGATGAACTGGGTTGCCTACTGGCTCGCCATCATGTCGGTCTCCACGGTCTTTGCAAACCCTCTCCAGCCAGAGGAGTCTTTAAAGACGCCGGAACAAGCCAGGCTCACGCCGCTACTCCCCGGCACAGACTTCACCCTCGCAGTCCCCATATCATATCTCTTCATCTTCCTAGTCTACGTGTTTATAACTCAAAGCGTGTGGGGGTTTAGGCTTTCAATAAGCGGCCGTAGCCCGGTCGTGGCGAAGTCCTACGGCATAAGTCCCGAAAGGTCTATCCTACTGGCGTTTATAGTAGGGGCAGTCGCCGCGGGAGTCGCCGGCGTGTTGCAAGTAGTGGCGAGACCCCCCTCATACAGCCTAATGAGGAACTTAGCCAACGTATACGGGCTGGGCTTCGACGGCATTACAGCAGCCATGTTGGGAAGAGGGCACCCCTTGGGAGTCTTATTAGCGGGGGTCTTTCTGGGGGTTTTACAAGAGGGCGCAAGACACATGCAGATACAAGCAGGTACGCCGTTTGAATTTGTGAGGGTGATCCAAGGCCTAATCATCTTACTACTCGCCGTCCAGTTGTTTAGAAGATGACAGACGTAATAGTCTTGCTGTTGCTACAGGCGTTGTTCGCCTCGGTGCCGATACTACTCGCCTCTATAGGAGAGATACTAACAGAGAGGAGCGGGGTGGTTAACATAGGACTAGAGGGCATCATGCTACTCGGCGCCTTGGCCGCCCCCCTCTTTGTAGATTTTCTACACTCCCGAGCATCGCTCCCCGACTGGGCCTGGCCGCTTGTCGGGCTACTTGCCGCCGTGGCTGTAGGCGCCTTGGTGGGGGCAGTGCATGCATACGTCGCAACTTACCTAGCCGGCGACCAGATAATAAGCGGAGTGGCGATAAACCTATTCGGCGCAGGCGCCGTGGCCTACGGCATACAGGCCTACTGGGGGGTGGCCGGGTATAAGCCAGTGCCCGAGTGGGCCAAGGCAGAACCCTGGACGCTTGTCCTCTTCGCTTTGTCGACGGCGTTGTTTATGTGGTACGTCTTGAAAAAATCGCGCCTAGGCGTAGTAATTAGGGCCTGTGGAGAGGACCCCGAGGCCGCCTTCAACATGGGTATCGACGTAAACAAGGTCAGGTTTTACGCCACCGTGGCGGGGTCCTCGCTGACCGCGCTGGCGGGGGCATACCTCAGCCTGGCCTATCTCTCCGTGGTGACCAAGGAGCTCTCCGCAGGCCGCGGCTTCATAGCGCTGGCAAACGTCGTCTTTTCAAACTGGAACCCCCTCCTCGCAGTAGTAGGCGCGTACTTGTTCGGATTCTTCGACGCGTTGTCGTACTGGTTGCAGACGCTGGGGGTCGCCAGATACGAAGTGACGAGGATGATTCCCTACGTCGCCACCCTGTTAATTGTAGCCGGCGTGGTGGGAAGGGCAAAGCCTCCACGCGCGCTGGGAAAAACTTTTAGAAGAGAATAAATAAAAACCGTTCCTCGTTATTTTAACATGGAGGAGTTCAAAAAGGCAATGGAAGAAGTAACGAAATCTATCCAAAAGGCGTTAGAAGAGCTAAGAGAAAGAAAAGACTACCGCCTGGTGGAGGAGGCCGATGAGATACGCATCGAAATAGACATGCCGGGCCTAGAGCCAAGCGACATCTCTCTATCTGTGACTAAAGACGGCACTGCGATTAGGGCAGAGGGCGCCCGCGGAGATAGGAGATATTCTAAATTAATACGTCTACCCGTGAAAATAGACCCCTCCACCGTGTCTGCCTTATATAGAAACGGCGTCTTGACAGTCACGGCGAAGAAAGTTAAGGAGGAGGAGATTAAAATACCAGTCAGGAGCTAAATAAGAGTTTGTAAAGAGCGACTGCTAGTTGCCCCGTGGATCCGATGTCGCGGGGCACTGCGTACACTAGCACAGCACCCTGAGGCAGTTCTTTCTGTGAAAAGGACAGGTCTGCGCCGTGCACCAGCAACAACACCTTCCCCTCCGCTTTTTCAATCGGCCTGGCGTCTTTATTGTCCGGGCGCGTTAATGCGTACACTACGTCGGGACGCAACACTTCGACGGCGTCTTGGACGTCGTTAAATACGAGGACCTCTCCCCCCATTTTAAACGATAGTTTAAACAAGTCTCCTATTTGTTGTGCCGCGGCGCCGAACACTCGAATTAAGACAAACCTCTTCACTCCAAAGCCGTAGGCAATCTTAGCCATTTCTAGCATTTTAGGCACGGAGTTGATACTGTACACAGCCACTGTCAAGTCCACGGCGTAAGTAAATACACCTTTTTTAAGCTATGTGACCGCGTCGTGTACGTCCCCGGGCTACGCGGGCTAGAAGAGGCCATGTGGCGTCTAGGCTCTGGAAGCCCTCAAGGCCGAGGACGTCCGCCGCCTCCTCAAGAACGTCAAGAAGTCTTCGCCGCAATACAAGTCCCCTCTTCACACTCGACGAAATATGCCGACTTGTTCAAAATTAACAAGCCTTTTCTAAACACAAGCTCTTCGCTTAGCTCAAACACTTTGCCACACATCTCGACCTCTCTGCCACGTATCGTAAATATAAACACGTCTGCACACGGCGCCACGTCCATCTCAATAATAGCTACGTCGCGTATCTGCACCACTTTTACTATCATACTCCGCCAAGATTTTGACTGCCTCATTGGCCGTCTTAACGGTGTCTTCTACCCCCACCTCTGGCTGAAATTCGTCGGTCTCTCTGTTTGCAATAACTGCGTATACGCCCCCTGTCCTCGCGCCATAGATAGACGCGAGGGTGAAAATAGTCGCCGACTCCATCTCAAAAGACAAGACTCTTAGGCTCTTCAACATGTCGATTAGTCCCCTCGCCCAAGGCGGCATAAAGCCCCCGAAGCCTGGGCGCTCCTGGCCGACGTAGAAAGAGTCTGTGGAGGCCACCACGCCCACGTGGTACCTCACGCCGAGCGACTCGGCGGCGTCTATTAAACTCTTTACCACGAGCCAGTGGGCCGCGGCGGGATACTCAGGCGGGGCGTACCAGCGGCTGGCGCCGTCCCACCTAACGGCCGCCGTGCCTATTATTAAGTCCCCCAGCTTCACCTCTCTCCTCAACGCCCCCGTAGTGCCCACCCTAATGAACGTGTCTGCACCGGCTGCCAGCAACTCCTCTACTGCAATGGCGGTAGACCCCGAGCCAATACCTGTAGAAGTAGCCGCCACCTCTACCCCCTTGTAGCGCCCTCTCCAAGTGACGAATTCCCGGTTTCGAGCTACCTCCCTGGCCTCGTCCCAGAATTTGGCGATAAGCGGCACTCTCCCTGGATCGCCTGGCAGTAGGACGTACCTCGGGACCTCGCCGGGGCCTAGTTGTATGTGATACGCCCTACCCCCCACCGAAGGCCTCTTCGCCACGTTACTTATCACTACGGTATTTAAGTAATCTGAAAAGGTTGACTAGAGACAACAGGCTGGAGGCGGCGTTTAAAATTGTAAACACCCCGTCGCCTACAGTTGCCGCGTATATCGTAAGCGCGACGCTTCCTAGGAAATACAAAAGAGTCAAGTCCAGCGGAGGCGGCGGGCTCCCCCTCAGTATATTCACAGCCCAAGCCGCCGCTATTAAGAAGAGGCCGGCGAGCCCCACCACTTGTATCATATCTCCACGACGCCCGTCTTCGAAACCTCGACTCTGTAAAAGGGATACCCAAGCGCAGTCAAAACTTTTTCCACCCCCTCCTCTTTTGCTAGCATCAACAACACGCCCCCTCTGCCGGCGCCGCTGATCTTGCCCCCGTATATAAGAGGAGCGGCCAACTCTAAGATAGACACAGCGCGGCTGTCCACTACGCCGAGCGCCCCGAGAAGCCAGTTGTTTACCTTCATCAACTCGCCCACACATGCGAAGTCCCCCGCCGATAGGCACTTATGCGCCTCTTCCACAACCGCCTCTATGGCGTCCACAACGGCGGCCAGCGACCTCCTCCTACCTAACAAAGCCCTCACGTCTGCCACAATCTCGGCAGTGGTGCCTCTCCGCGGCAACACCACGATGTAAAAGGGGGAAAGCTCCACGTCTAGGCGCTCCGCCCTAAACGGGGCGGGCCATATCTTCAAAACGCCGCCCAAGGCCACGGCAGCTGTGTCCATGGGAGAGGCCGCCCCTTGGACTTCTAGCTCCACCTTGTGTCCGAGTCTTGCCAACTCTTCCCTCTTCACGTCGGCTCCTGCACATAGTGAGTAGGCCTTTAAGACGCCTATAGAAACCGCCGCGGAAGTGGCGGCGCCGATGCTCGGCGGCAGCTCGCTACGAATTACAAACCTTGCCCTCAGCTCGCCCCACAGCTCTCTTGAAAGCCTCAGCGCCGCGTCTACATATGCAAAAAACCTGCCCAACTGGCGCACTTCCCCTCTGCCCTCTTCCGGGTAGTACGCCAAGGGGACGGAGACTCCGTCTACCTCGACGACTAGTTTATCTCCCCTGGCGCACTCCACGTATACCCCCCTGTTTATCGTGGCGGCTATTGCAGGCTTGCCGTACACAACTGCGTGTTCTCCAAAAAGTTTGACGACGCCCGGGGCGAAGACTCTCATTAGAAGAGCGAGGCCAGAGAGCCGGCGACTTCCTCCTCGCTAGGCCCCTCTTTTTTCTCGCCCTCCTCCTTGGGGGCCTCCTCAGGCGCGGCAGGTTGCGCCGCAGGCTGAGCCGAAGGCGCCGAGACTGCAATGCCCAGCTCGGGCGCCTTAGGCGCGATGATAGACGCCAAGGCGTTGGCCTCTGCTAACGCTCTGCTTATCAACATCGGAAGAGTCTCTTTCGTCACTACGCCCAGCCTGGCCGCAAGCGCCACGGCCCTCATGTGGGCTGTGGGTATGACCACTTGTAACACCTCCCTTGTGGGGTATACGATGTTTAAGGCCAAGTTCCTGGCGTATACAGCCGCGGACTCGAACAACTCTCTATACTGTTTTACGTCTATTACTAGTTCTGAAATGTCCACATACCTCTTCCCCTTCCACAACACGCCGAGTAGTCTAAGTTGTTCAAATATCGGCTCTATGCCCACCACTCTCAACACCTCGGCGATTTCTGGAGTGATCTCCTGGCCTGCCTTTGCGACTACTGTGTCTTTCGCAATCCAGATCTTGCCCTCCTGGACTCTGGTAGGTATTTTCAATTTTCCAAACTTAGAAATAATTGGGCCTGGCGATGCGTTAGTCGGACCCGCGGGGACCACTATGTCGAAAGGCGCCTTGTCGCCCGGCAACGCAGCCCTTCTCACGCTGTTCTCTGCGACAATTTTTAACACTTCTGCAGGGTTAACATTTGTAAAGAAGAACCCCACCTCTCCCCTCACTTTTTCCGCCACTTCGGAAGACACCCCTCCGTAGACCTTGGCAAAGGCTATTTTAAACAAAGTCGGCTTGGCGGCCTTCACAACGCCGTAGGGCCTGAGTCTGTACCTATACTCGTTCAACACCCTAGCTGAGAGGCCGTGAAGGTCGAAGAGAAATACGTATTGATATTTTTTCAACAAGTCGCTGACCTCCTCAACGATTTTCACCTTACGAGGTGGATGCGGCTTACTCCTTACATACCTCCTCTTGCCAATGGCAAGCATCAAGACGTGAAGTTTGCCAGCTATTTAAATAATTAACACGTCAGACACGCCTATCTAGTCGGCTCTACGCCGTGTTTAATAACTACGACAGCGCCTGTACGCGCCTCGGAGTTTTGTGAGACGTGTAGAAGCGGTGTTAGCGGGCTAGTACCTCTAAGGCCCTCAGCTTGACGGGTGGCCCCATTGTCTTTTTTAAATATAAGTCCTTTAAGTACTGCCTCAGATTGAACTTCCTATTAACTTCTTCTAACACCGTGAGGACGTTTGCCAAAATCTCCTCAGGCTTCTGGTCTTCAGCCCCTACTCTCACTTTTATCGCCGGCTCGTTCCTAACCTTGACTCTAACCGCCCTCCTCAGCCTCTCTACCGCAGTCTTGACGTCGACGTTGGGTGGGACCACCTCCGGCATCTTGCCCCTTGGGCCGAATATGGGGCCTACCACTCTGCCTAGTAGAGGCATTAAGTCGGGGGGAGCTATGAAGAAGTCGTACTGCTTAGCCAGTTTTCTAATGGCGCGTTTATTACCCGCCAAGCCCTCCACCTCTTGTCTTGTTATTACGGCGTCTACGCCGGCGTTTTTTGCCTGGACTTCAAAAGCCCCGTGCGCAAAGGCCGCGATTTTATTAAGCCTAGGCGGGTGGGGAAGTTCCACCAACATGCTTATACGATTCTCAGGCTTGCTTAAGTCGACGCCTCTCAGCACTAGAATAAGCTCGACGCTCTGCCTAAACCGCCTCTTCCTGCTGGTCTTAATCGCCTCCTCAATCTTTTTCAAAAGCACCTCTTTTTGTACGACAGCGCTCATAGCCCCCACCTGGGTTCAAACTTTTTTAAAACTTCGTCGTAGTTGCCAGCCTCGACTTCTTTTAACACATCGTCGGCCTTTTTGCCGTCTATTGAAACGCCCATGGCCTTGCAGGTACTTATTAGTTGCTTCACGGCGGCTTTCAAAGTCCTAGATTTTAACTCGTCTTTTTTAAGCACGGCGATTTCCACCAACTGTTCAAAAGAGAGGTTTCCTATCACCTCGTTCCTGGCGTCGTGGGCCCCAGTGTCTTTATTAAAAAGCTTTAAAAACAAGTCGCCCACGGGGGGCAGATACACCTTCACGTCGTACTTGTTGCCAAACACCTCTATCTCTACCTTCTGGATCGGATACTTGCCGTACGCCTTCAACCTGTCTTGCACCTCTTGCACGACCTTATTCGCGTCTAGGCCTAGTTGTTTTAAAGAGTCTTGGAACTGTGGGTTTGCCGCAACCTTCCCGCCTTGAAGAGGCACGGCTACTACGCGCTTAGACATCGACGAAGTAAAGGGGGAAGTATTAAAATGTTACTGCGACCCCTTTTTAACTAGCTTGACCTCGTTGATCTTCAAGTCCAGAGGCATGGGAAACGCGCTGTCTAGAAGCTCTACTCTAACAACGCCCTTCTCCCTGTCCACATAGGTAACCCTCCCCCTGCTGCCCTTCAACACGTCTGCGACTATCTCCACCTCGTCGTTTACGTCGATCTCCACCACAGGCTTGGCGGGCTTTATAACTCTCATCACCTCCTCTACGTTCGTCACACCTCTCATGACGCCCTTCACGTGTTTCACGCCGTAGACCGCGCGGTTGACCGCGGGGAGGGACTCCCCCTCAACGAACATTACTCCAAACGACTCCGGCGGCACCACTATGGAGTATATGGGAATTTTGCTAGACTCGGCTCTCATCTTAAGCACAATAACAACGTTGTACTCCTGCCTAGAGACGACGCTGACGGTGTAAACTGGACACCTTTCTTGAGACATCACCTCAGCTTAAACATCAAATACAACATGCCAACTAGAATAACTACCATAGACGACAACACGGCCATAGACTCCTTTACGGGGTCGCCCAGCGTAGCCGCTGGCGTGCCAGTAATGGCAGATCTGAGATATACGCCTGCGATGTGAAACACCAGTTGAAAAGCCCCCGCGATGAATACTAGCAGTAAGATAAACCTAGAAGTGAGCTTGAACTCCTCGTCGTCTGGCTTAGTTGCAGTGGAGATCACCCATCTTATATCTCTGATGATATTAGACACCTTCTCCTCTAGCCCAGACACGCTTAAGAATTCTTACTATTATATAAAGTTTAGGCCAAGAGCTGGGCGATGTATTCAGACTTGATGAATTTAATCAAGTCTTTATAAGACTGCCCAACGCCTAAGAAGTAGACGGGTCTCTTCAGTACATACATAAAGGTAAGGATAGAGCCGCCCTTGGGGTAGGCGTCTACCTTAGTGGCAATCGTGCCGTCTATTTTTACGTACTTAGAATAGTACTTGGCAATCTCCAGCGCCTCGTTTCCAAGCTGTGCGTCAAAGACAAATACGGAGAAGTGCGGCTCTGTCACTCGTTGTATTTTTCTAAGCTCCTCCATAAGGTTGGCGTCTGTGTGCATCCTACCTGCCGTGTCTATTAAGACAAAGTGGTGGCCCTTCGCCCTGGCGTGTTGCACAGCGTCATAAGCCACCGCCGCTGGATCTGCGCCGTACGGACCGCCAATAACTCTAAACCCCACACGCCTCCCATGCTCCTCTAACTGCTCCCTGGCGCCGGCCCTGAAGGTGTCGGCCGCCGCGCCGACTACGCCGTAGCCGCGCTCTATTAGGTGGTAGGCGAGCTTCGCCAAAGTCGTCGTCTTGCCATACCCATTAGGGCCTAGGAACATCACCACAACAGGACGCGTCTTCCCCAGAAGCCCCCCCGCCTCCTGGTAGAAGTCCACGTCAGGAACGTCGCCTACCACGTCCATCAAGGCGTCGAACACAGCCTTCTTTACCGCCTCCTCGCGGTTGCCAAACCTAGGCACCTTCACGCCCACCAGCTTCTTCTTCAACTCCTCCACAACGGCGTCGGCCACATCGACGGCGACATCGCCCTCCACCAAATCTATGTACAAGTCGTCTACGAGTCTCCCCACCTCTTTTGCGTCTAACGTATCCTCCTTAACGGCAGAGACTACGCTTTCTACAAATTTAGAAAAAGTTTTTTTCAATTTTTCAAACATTACCTAACTCCAAGCCGCTCGAGAACTCCTCTAATCTGTGCAGCCCTCTCAGCCAGCTTTCCTATGTTCTCCTCTAGAGAAGTCTTAAGTTTTGAATACTCCTCAATCCTCTCCCTCAGAATCCTCTCGGCGTTTTCCAAGTCTAAAAAAGCGTGATAACTGGCACCTAGCGGAGTCAAGACTTCTTTTGACTCAAAAGTTCCCCGGACAAAAAGCCCAGCGCCGATGTGAATCAGCCTCTCCTCCTCTCCGCTTTTCAAAAGCCTCACGCCGTCTAACGCGGTGGTCAACTCCTCCAACAGCTCAGTCACCGTGGCGTGTTGAGCCTGCAAGCTGGCGAGCAACTCGCTGACCAGCTGGTACTCCTCCAGAAGTTGTTGTATGTCTTGACGGGAAATTGACATGTTAATACTTTACTACTTTGTCTATGGCCATTAATAGCTTCACAGCCTCTGACCTAGCCTCCTCTGGCGATATTACATACACATCCTTAATCTTAATCTGAGTCCGCTTAAGCTTGTGCCGGCTACCGAGTAGCGAATAAGCCTTTTCAATAGCGTCGTACGGCTTTTCCGCCGTCACCTCTACGGCGAACTTCATAGAGCCAGCCTCGCCAACAATGCGATAAACACGAGGCATGGCGACCCCAGATTCTTGTATTAAAAAGCTTTACCCCAAGACCTGGGTTATCCTCATCAACTCCGGACCCGCCGTCTCGTCGCCGACCAACGCGCCGTGGTCGTTGATGACCATGCCGCCTCTGAGGAAGCTTCGACCTTTATTAACAGTGCCGACGTCGACTTTAACTTTGAAATACTCAGCCAGCTTTTTCAAGTCGTCGTCCGTAGCCTCAGGCGCCACCAAAACCCCCCTGGAGTTCAGCACTGCAAGCGAACCCACTAACGGGTTCCCGGCGATGGTATCTACAATTACTTCGACGCCAAGGGCGTCGGCCACGGCCTTGCGGGCGGCTGGCTCTAAGAGAGGCGACACTAACGCCACTTTGTTGCCAGCTAAGACGAGGTTTGAAATAGCCGTGTACCTTGTGTTAATAACTTCGACGTTCAGCCCCACGGATTTAAACAACTTCACTTCCTCCTCCAACACCAACGGGGGGAGGAGCACCCCGTTGTCGTTTAAGACTACAAAAATGCCGAGGAGAGGAGACTTGGCTACCGTAAACCTTGCCACCGCCGTCTTTAAAGTACTTCTCACTACGTCGTCAATTTTCTCAGGGACGTCGGGGGGTATGAAAGTTACGTTATTGTTAGTAGCGAGGAAGACCCCCACCGACGACGTGCCGAAGACTCTGACTGGCGTAATGTCAAAAACCATGTTATTCTTTTAACTCCACCTTCGCCGTGCCGTCGCTGTACTTCTCCACGACGACGTGTACTCTCCGCGGCGGCTTTTCAATACTTCCCGACCAAAGAACCTCGTTGAGCCTCTGGCCCACCTTAACCGCCTTCGCCTCCACCTTAACGTGCCTGGCAACAAACCTCCTAATAAGCCCAATGGCGTATTTAGCCCTCTTAGTCCTAGAGACCTCCCGCGTCCTTCTCAAGTTAATTACATACTCCCTCGACACTACTACTTTCTTCTCCTCAGACACAGAAGCGGAGAAAATCTGGATTTATAATTTTACCCCCAGTACACCTCGGGTCTCTTCTTCGTTGAGTCTACTGCCTCTTTCTTGACAGTCTTCCACATAGGAAATTTTGCGAAATATAGTCTTAAGGTTTTTCTTGTACTTTTTTCAAGTAAAGTAAAAGAAATAAATAAATAATAACTTAATTTGTGTTAGACCCAGACAAGCTTTTAGAACTAGTGATGAGATATGCCGTGAAGGTAGAGGACGGCGTAGTGTACAGGCGGTATAAACGGTTCAGAGCAGATAGGTGGTACGGCGGCATCGCCACGGCGGACGTAGTAGGGTGCAACCTTAGGTGCGGCATGTGCTGGGCTTGGCGAAACACGTCCTACGTCCTCACAGGAGGGGAGTGGCTACCGCCGGGCGAGGTGGCGAGGAGGCTGAGAGAAATCGCGTCGAGGAGAGGCTTTAGGCAAGTGAGGATCTCTGGAGGAGAGCCCCTCATAGCCCCCCAACACCTCCTGGCGGCGGCAGACCAGTTGACAGACTTCATTTTTGTAGTAGAGACAAACGGCTTGTTAATAGACCGCGCCCTTGCGAGAGAGCTTGCCAAAAGGCCTCACCTCGTGGTGAGGGTGTCGATCAAGGGGGCGACGCCGGAGGAGTTTGTAAAAATTACAGCATCTCCGCCGGAGTACTTCCACAAACAGTTGCAAGCAATAAGACTGCTCATAGAAAACGGCATGGAGCCCTGCAGAGACGTGTACCCGGCGGCTATGCTAGGCTTTAGCACAGACGAGACGGCCAAGGAGTTGGAACGGCGCCTCGCGGAGATCCACCCCAGGCTGGCGGAGTGCATAGACGTGGAGTACCTCATACTATACCCCCACGTAGTTAAATTAATGAAGACCAGAGGACTAGTCCCCACAAAGGCCGTGACGCCGAGCGGCGTCCCGGCGTTTATGATATGAACTGCCTCGAGCTCACTCTATACCCAAGCCTAGTCTTGGCGTTGCTTGACGAGAGGTATGTAAAAAAATTCGGCGTAAAGAAGGGAGTCTACGCAGGCGACGACTTGTACATGTCAGGCAGGTGGTTTAAGGCTTGGCAGTACGTAGGCGACGTTGAGAGAGGAGTTGTGGACTATGTGCATCCGCTTTTGGAGAAATACGGAGACTGCGTAGGGATATCCACATCGCCCGGCGACGAGGACCTGTTATTTGTAGTAGCCTTCCTCACGCAAAACACGAACTACCACACCAACGTCTTGAGGTGGGCAGACGCGTTGTTTTCAAAAAGCGAGAGGCTAGAAGAAGTGGGAAGACGCGCCCCAGAGGTGGGGAGGAGCTACCAGCTACAAAGACTGCCGCTCGCAGTTGCGCAGTACTTAAAACTGGGCAGGCCCCGTCGGCGGCAGACGCTCTTGTCCATACCAGGCGTGGGGCCCAAGGTGGCGGACCTCTTCCTCTTGTTCACGGGAGACACGGCCGCCGCCCCGGTGGACAAACACTTTTTGAGACAGGCGCCGCGCCTGGGCCTAAGAGGGGGGCCTCCCAACCCTGCATACTGCAAAAAATACGACTGCAACGTTTGTCCGGCGGCCGGTAGGTGTCTGAGAAGGCAAGCCGAAGAGAAGTACGGAAGACTAGCAGGCTGGGTTCAGACGCTTTCCTACCTAATAGACAAGGGAATGCTACGCGCCCCCTAAGATTTATATACAGCGACTTTTCCCCATGTCATGGGGTGGGCGAGGAGTTTGTAGTCACCCCCTGGGAGGTTAGGGGGAGGGTAGACTATCAGAAGCTTCTTGAGCACTTCGGCGCCAAGCCGCTCACCGACAACGAGGTGAAGCTGCTAGAGAAATACGCCGGCGAGGTCCACCCCCTCATCAAGAGAGGCTTCTTCTACGCCCACAGAGACTTCGACGTAATTATGAAACGCCACGGCGAGGGGAAGCCCTGGGCGTTGTACACAGGGAGGGGGCCCAGCGGCCCCGTCCACATAGGCCACATGGTGCCGTGGATTCTGCTGAAGTGGTTCTCAGACAAGTTCGGCCTCGAGGTGTACTTCCAGATGACAGACGACGAGAAGTTCTACGACGACCCCGAGATGGGGCTAGACGAGGCCACGAAGTGGGCCTACGAGAACGCCCTTGACGTAATTGCGCTGGGCTTCACGCCGGAGAGGCTCCACTTGATCGTCGACACAAAAGACATAGAGCCGCTGTATCCCATCGCCGTAAAGGTGGCCAAGAAGTTGACGTGGAACACAGTGAAGGCAACCTTCGGCTTTACAGACTCCACCAACATCGGCCTCATATTCTACCCCTCGTTGCAAATCGCAGTGGCGTTCCTACCAACAGAGCTGAAAGGCGTAGAGACGCCCGTCCTCATCCCGTGCGCCATCGACCAAGACCCCTACTTCCGCCTAGCGAGAGACATCGCCGACTCCCTGGGATATCCAAAGCCCGCCACCCTCTACTCCAAATTCATAATGGCCCTCACGGGGGAAAGCAAAATGTCTGCCTCAAACCCCGACTCGGCCATATACACAATCGATGACGAGAGGACAGTGAGGAGGAAGATAATGAACGCCTTCACCGGCGGCAGGCCCACTGCAGAGGAACAGCGCAAATACGGCGGGAATCCCGAGGTATGTCCGGTATTCCACTACCACATGCTCTTCGATCCCGACGACGCATCCGTGGAGAAGATACGGCAAGGTTGCAAGTCCGGCGCCCTACTGTGCGGAGAATGCAAGTTGATGCTCTACGACAAGATATCAAGGTTTCTAAAAGAACACAGAGAGCGAAGAGAAAAAGCCCGCGACAGAGTAGAAGAATACCGTATAAGCGTTAAGCTCAAGTGACCACCTTTCCAATAGCGTACGAGTCGCCTACCTTCTCGATCTCTACCTTAACTTTCTGACCCGGCTCGGTACCGGGTACAAAAACGACAAAACCCTCGACCCTCGCCACTCCATCGCCCCTACGAGACTTTTCAATAATTTCAACTTCTATTACGTCTCCTTCCTTTACTGGTTTTGGCCTAGACGGACCGCGACGAGGCGGCCCCCTCCTCGTTCTTCGTTCCATCTGCCCAAGGGAGCATTGCTATATAAATATTTCTATTAGGCATATGTGCGACTCAGGCTGGCATAGCTTAAAACTGATGAATGCCGTGGTCAAAGATGGAAGAAAATTTGGCGGGCCCG
>JBEULK010000051.1:0-3162 GCA_041287325.1 Pyrobaculum sp.
TTTATCTACGAATTCGCCGGAGAGTTCGGCGCGGGGAAGTCCATGCTGGCGCACCAGCTGGCCGTCGCGGCGCTGGCCCAGGGCTTTACCCAACGCGTGGTGTATGTAGATACAGAGGGCACGTTTAGCCACAAGCTGGCAGAGGCCGTGGCGGCTAGGCTCGGCGCGGGGCTTGAGGCCTTGGAGGAGGCGGTGCTGGTGTACCAGCCCGCCAACGTGGTCCAGCTTGAACAAATTGTAAAATTCGAACTGCCGCGCCACGTGCAGGAAGGCTGCCGCCTCTTAATCATCGACACCATAACGGCACTGTACAGGGCCGAGTTCGTAGGGAGAGAAATGTTGGCCGCCAGGCAGCAGCGCATCCACTACCTCGTGGACTGGCTACGCAGACACGCCCGCACGTTCGGCCTGGCCTCAGTCCTCACAAACCAGGTGATGGACGTCCCCGAGGCCTTTTCCGTGGGCAAGCGCCCCGCCGGCGGAAACGTCCTCGCACACGCCGTAAACGCCCGCTTCATGATGGTCAGGCCAAACAAGGCCAAGCCGGAGGGCTACATGTGGCCGCTGGACGTCCCCGGAATGGCGCCGGACGTCAGAATAGAGTACCAAATAACAGACGCTGGGCTAGAATAGCGGCTTGAAAGACTAACAAATTACAATGAGAGTTAATAAATTTAAAAAGCAAATGTAAAAAATTGGGGTTTTGAGACTACCGCCCCCAGCCTCTACTCCACGTACCTCCTTCAGCCGCTTTCTGGGCCTTTTCTGTTGCCTGTCTTGCCTTCTGTTGCGCCTCTTCAGCTATTTGTTTTGCTCTTTGTATAACCTCGTCTATGTTTCCGCGTTTAGCCGAGTCGGCGATCTCCTTGGCCTTACCCGCCTTGATGGCTGCCTTGATGTTCCACAACGTGGCATTTGTCTCATTAAGCCAAGTTTTGAGGCGTTCTCTTACCAAATCGAGCCACGCGATTTTCATTTTTTCAAGGCGTTCCCAGACGGCCCTCTCGGCGGCGCGTATTCTTTCTAGCTCGGCAAGGGCTCCGTCCACATCTTCCTCGGTGCCGTTGCCCACGGCCTTTCTAAGCCACTGGTTGCCCTGCGTAATAATCCAGAGGATTTGCCTAGTCTTATTTAACAAGTCTACGTTTTCTTTAACTACCCCGACTGCGACGGCGCTCGCATTAACTCTTTTTAAAAACATCTCCATTTCTCTCAGCCTTTCCATCTCTCTAAACAGGTGTCTCTCCATTTCTCTTAACATCTCGACGAATCTGTGCTCCGTGGCGTTTATACATATACACGAGGCGTTTAGGTCCCTATAGACGCGTAAAATAGTCTTGTTAAGATACCCAGTGAGGTTGGCAATTGCCTCCCTCCTAATTTCTTTTAGTTTTTCAAACACGTCTCTGGGGTCTGTGACGTTGAGCTTCTTAAGCTCCCCCACCCCAATCATGGGCAGAGGCGCCGCGCGAGGCCTTGTAATTACAAAAGTAGTATTAGCCAACAAGTCTTGGCACTGCGGGATCGTGTAGTTCACCCCCGTGACGTTTAGGTAGAGTTCTACAGCCTTACATTTTAACCATAGGTGGAAGTCGCTGGCATATGTGGCGTTGGCCTCCGCCGCCAAGGCCGCGGCGGCAAGCGCTATTGTTAACAATACCCATCTCTGCATAGGCCTATGTACGCACCGGGATTTATAGAGCACCCTAGAAAACACGTGCGGAACAAGGGCGGAACCAGACTACAAAAGGCGGAACAGTCCAGCGTCTGACGTGTTCTGGCGTCGGAGATCTCTGCTTGGCGGCGTTATATAAAACCCGTCGTGGCGTATATACTTAAAAAGAAAGAAAGTACTCCCCTCTATGCGCATCGTGGTACCCCTAGACGAAAACAAGGGGTGGGAGTCTAAGATTTCAGAAGAACTAGGCCACGCCCCGTACTTCGCAGTGGTAGAGGGAGACAGCCTAGTAATCGTCGAGGGGAACAAAGTAATAACTGGGAGAGGCCACCGTTGGGCAGAGCTCTATACAAAGCTAAAGCCAGACGTGTTAATCACTAAAGAGATAGGCAAGCCGGGCTATGCCGGCTTTAAGAAGATGAATGTGCGCATATACTACGCAGAGGCGAAAACTCTTAGAGAGGCAGTGGAAAAGTTCAAAAAAGGAGAGCTGAAAGAATTCCCAGAAGAACTAGCACACGAGCCTCACCACAACCATTAACGGCGCGCCTCCAGGCAGAAACCAAATTTTACTACAAAACTTTTGTCTGTAGCGTTGAGCCGCCCGGAGATGAGTTGACCCTGGTTCAAAACGCAGAGGGATGTAGGCGACAGGGGCTAAACAGGTTATTAGCAAAAGGTTAAGGAACACTGCGAAGAGTACTACAGCTACGACGAGTATAAGAGGTGGGAAGAGGAGAAAGAATTCTTTGAGCGACTTTAACGTTAGGGCTTTGCCTGCAGATTTGCGCTTGATTACGCGTGTTCTTTATTAAAAAGTATAAGTGTTATTACAAGCGGTGATGAACGATAGCGGTGCCGCATTGTGAGGAGGCGCCTTTGAGGCCGCGGTCTGAAAACAGCGCGGGGCTGTAGTTATATGACCAAGGTTAGACACTTCGGATTCATCAGGCTCGGCGTGACAAGCCAGCACATTGCCATCATTTTGGTCTCTAATGGCTAGCTCACCGCGGTTTATAGATGCTGAGGAGTAAATACGGCGTGGTCACCGCCGTGTATGCCGAGGAGCTTGTTAAGATGACAGTTGCAATTTCTCCTCTGACGACGACGGGGCTAGGCAACACATCGCCGCATCTAGGTAGCAAGTGTTGGTAGACATGTCTATTACTCCGTCCACTACTTCGCAGAGACCTGCCGCCGAGGAAGCATCGCCCCCATAATACGTCTGTTGCGGCGGAGGAGAGACAGGTAGTGTTAGTCGGCGGGCTTAGGGGTTTAGCCAAGTAGAACAAGTTTTAAAACACATCATGGCCGCCGTGGTGTACGTAGGGCCCAATGGCCATGGGTTGTACGACAAGTTTGCAAATAACCTGCTCCTAGGTGCATACGTGACCGCGTTAGCCGAGGCGGTGAGCTTCAGCCCAAGGCGATGGCTAATAGCACGAGATCTTCCACAAGCGAGTTTAAGACGCCGAAGATGTTGT
>JBEULK010000052.1:0-3158 GCA_041287325.1 Pyrobaculum sp.
GTCATACCACTCTATCAAAGTGCCCATCATAGAAGCCGCTGTAACAAACCTAAGAGACATATCTACTTAAAACGCTGGATATATAAGTCTTTTCCAAAAAGCCCCTTGACATCTTCTAAATATCTACGACGCGCGCGGGCGTAGGCGACCTCGGCCTTGTCTACCTCGTATACGTACACCCCCTCCTTTTCGCCGAAGTCCACCACATCGCCGTTTGGAGAAGCCACAAAGGAGCCTCCTTCTACCGGTCTCCCGTCAGGGTAGCTGTAGCCGGTGCCCAGCGCCGCGGCGATGTACACAGAGTTTTCAAACGCCCTAACAACGCCGACGGCTTTCCACAGTCCCCTCCTGTCGGCAGAGACGCTGGCTGGGTTAATTATAAGCTCTGCCCCTTCAAGCGCCAGACGCCGGGCGAGCTCCGGGTAGAGCAGGTCTACGCACACCAGACACCCCACCGCCCACCCGCTGGCTCTAAACAACACAAGACGCGACCCGCCCGCGACCCTATCCCTCTCGCCGGTTGCCGCCGAGGGGAATATCTTCTCGCCAAACCCGACCAGCCCACCTACGTCTACCAGAGGACACACAGACTTAACCACGCCGCCGAAGTCCACGGCGACGCTCCCAGCCATCACCAACCCCCCGACCTCTTTCGCCGCTCTCGTCACGTAGGAAACGTATCTGTTAAACTCTTCCCGGTCCATCGGCGCCGTGCCCACCCAGTACTCTGGCAAAACTAAGAGATCTACGCTAGCCGCCCTCCTCAACAGCCACTCCACTGCCTTCTCCACATCGTTAAAACGAGGAGTCTGGCCTATACCCATCCGCACGAGTTTAAAGGAAAATCTATAATAAAGTATGTCATACGGGTAGCCGTGGTCTAGCTTGATGGGGTGGGGTGATACCCCCTCTAGAAGGGGAAGCCCTCCTCGTCGCCGGGGCCCACTCCCGCGCCAAAACACAAGTGATCCCGAGCATGCGGAAACTGGCTCCGGAATCCCGCGGGGCCCGCCGTCTCTTCGCCTTCTTCGCGGTTTTACTCCAGCACAGAGGCGCTCGCCAGACCCCTTAACTCATCAAGTCTGCCGATTGTTTCTGCTAGCGACTTAACCCCCGCCTAGTACGGGTCGACCTCTTCGGCGACTGCGTTTACGTGGGAGACTCTACGTCATGTCTCTAATACCGTCACGGCGTGAGGTTTACCTGGCTTACTCACCAAGGCCGTCCAGCACTGTCTCACAAAGGCGAATTCTCTGAACAGCCTCTTGGCGACCCCCCTCGGCTAGTATGACGAGAGGAGTGAAGCAACAGTGCCCCGCCATGTCGACTGAGAGGTCTGAGAGACGCTGAGAGAAGTTGCAAAGATGGCTGTTGGCGTCGGGCTAGGCGAGTATAGAGACATCTCCGTTCTTAGAACACTGTTGTGAGTGCTCTATGCAAGGCGGGCTGACGGGGCGCCGCGGCGTACTTACAAGACAAAACCTCTCGACACCTGTCGAAGCCGGAGCCGAAAAAAGACCCAAAAAGGGATGCTAGGGTTCGACCCACCCCGAGTAGCCGTATTGGCCGCCTGAAGAGGCGCCGATAGTGTAGTAGACCCAGCCGGACTTATGCATATAGTAACTTGTGGTGAGGACGGCGACGGCGTTGTTGCCGAAATACACGCCTGTGGTCTCATATAGGTAGCCGCTGGGCGCGTTGGTCGGCGTGGAGGGCGTGGTCAAATTGCCCCAGCCGCTGTACGTAACGCCGTTGGCCGTGATAGTGTTGTAGAACGAATAGCCGGCGCCGCCGCAGGTTATAGAGCCGCTTTCCCATACGACTTTAGATCCGTCGTAACCGAAGGTGATGGACTGAATTACGTTGTATAGTTGCACGCCGAGGTAGTTGTACCCCGTGAACGTCGTCTGCACCGTCTCGACCTGCGCTGTAAACGACTGCCCAGCAGTGCTTGGGGGGACAACTCTCACCTTCGCCTCGATATATGCGGGAACGGCCTCGACCAGAGACTTGTTTAACGCCTCTATCCTCTGCAACGTCGCGTTGCCCAACTCCCACCTGTACAATACGTAATACCCCTTGTCGTCTTTCATTATAGTTCCGCCGCCGGGCCAACCACGATATATCAACGTGACGTTGACCCCACGTATTACGATCCAGCCGCGGATTTCAGGGCCTTCCCTTGTGGGTATAGGGATCAAGGGGGAGTCTGGCTTGAACTGCTTTAACGGGGCTTCGAAGAGCTTGAAGTACCTCTGGTCGCCGGAGGTGGGCGTCAAATCGATCACGGTACCGTTGGAGAACCTCACTAGTATAGTTCCGTTGGGCCCGAATTCGAAGCCCAAGAACCCAGGCGGGTAGACATACCCACCAGGCCCCACCACCCGGACCGACACAGACGTCTTAACGGGCACCAACGACGGCGACACAAGCGACAGCACGGCGACTACCGCCGTCAAGATAGACACAACCACCAGGAGGCCCCTCACGACCTTTCCCACATTAGAACTATACAACTTACATATATTTTTGCGTGTATAGGTCTGCATCTGGCGGCGCCTCGTAGAATGCAGGCCCGTCGGCGAGTCATATGCCGATGATGCCGGCCCCCATGTGGCCAGTCAAGCCTTTAGCCGTAACGGCAGTCCCCAGGGGCGGACTCGCCGTTGCCACTGGCAACACGTCGGGGGCACCCCCTCGACCCCCTTTCAACAGGTCTACCCCTAGAGTGAGCTCGTGGAAGTGCTCGGCGGCTTCCACACCGGCGCGTTGCCCAGCAAAAGATGCGGAAACCCACGGCGAAACCTTCGGCGCCGTGCGCCGCCTGGGTAGGCGAACACAGAGACAAACGCTGAGCGGCGCGGGCGGCTAGCCGCCGCGGATTTGCCCAAGCCCAACCAGCGACGTCGAAGTCAACAAGACTACGGAGGCCCCAAGCCGCCAACAAGTCGATAAAACACATTTAAACCCGGTCAAAAACGCAAAAGGGGGGCCGTAGTCTAGCCTGGTAGGATAGGGGGATTGAGTAAGCGGATAGCCCCCCTTGTCGCCGGCCTGGGGCTGAGCCCCGCACCGGAGCGCCGGTGATCCCGGGTTCAAATCCCGGCGGCCCCACTACGTCTTTCTGTACACGATGTATAATTTCTGTGACCAGCCTG
>JBEULK010000053.1:0-11797 GCA_041287325.1 Pyrobaculum sp.
TAGTGGGCCCGCCGGGATTTGAACCCGGGATCGCCCGCGTTCTTAAGCTGTAGCGGGCGTGCCTTGTAAGGCTTAGGCGGCCCGCAGAGGGCCTGGGCATCCTACCGCTAGACTACGGGCCCTAGGTGGGTGTAAGGGCGGGTTTTTTAAATTTTTAGCTGAGGCCGCCGTGTTGAGGTGCCTTTGGGTTGCTAGCGGCTTTGGCCTCCCTTTGCCGGCTGGAAACGGCGAACTGTCCGCTGGGCCAATCTGAAGGAGCGGCGCACTGTGTCTTGTTGAGACTTTGCGTGTAAGAAGTGTCCGTCTCGGGGTCCCACACCACCGTGTAGCCGTCTATTCTCATTCTTACTCTGCCCTGCCTCACTGCAACGAAGTACCCTCTTACCCGCCCAGTTTCTACGTCGACTAGTAGGCGGTTTCCCACAACGTCTACGCGCATGGCTTCTGCAAGTTTGCTTTTTCTAAAGGCCTCGGCGGCTTGGCTGAAGTCGCTGGACATCAGATGGCTGGTATGCGCTTCACTGTGGGGCTTCTAAGCTTCATTATGATTTTGAAGTTACAGTAGGGGCACCTAATGCCAGGAAGGATTTCCATCTCAGACTTAGAGAAAATCCTACCGCACCTCATACATACGTACAGTTTTCGTTCTTCAACCACATCGTCTAGAAAAGACTAGTTTAAAAGATTTGGGGGTTAAGTCGTCTCGTCACGCCGTGTAGCTCGGTAGCTCGCCGGGACAGCGGGCCAGCCCTGAGGTTGAGGGTTTCCACAGGCCTGGTCGCTTTGGCGCAGTTATAGGGGGCGTATTAAGCTCTGTACAGGTCTGCCACGCGTTCTACGCCTTTAATTTCTTCTATATACTCGGCCACGGCGGGAGGCACCATCTCTCTCCATGTAGGGTCTTTTTTAGCCATCCTGTGCCTGACTTCTGTGGCGGAGTACTCTCCGTAGACTGGGTGGTTGCGCACTTCTACGCCCCAGTATCTAAGTGCTACTACCGTGTAGGGGTTGTTGGAGTAGGCCACGTGGTGCTGGGGGCACCAGTGCCTCACATATGCCCCCCATAGGCTTGAGGGGCCGTTGGTGTCCGGCACTGTGCAGAATAATAGTCTGCAGTTGGCGCCGAAGTGGCGCCTAAACATCTCCAGCCTCTCACCTGGCGTAAATGGGTTGTCAAAGGTAAGCGCCTTGTCTGCAGACCCCACGGCGACTACCACTTCGTCGTACTGCGTCAGTAGCCACTCCACCACCTTGACGTGGCCCCAGTGTAACGGCTGGAAGCGGCCTACGAACAACGCCCTCACGCCTCTTTCGTGACAACGTTTTTTAAACTATGTCTCTTCTACAGTGTGATGTAGTAGCTCGCGCCTGAGCCGTGACGACAGGCATACTGGCTGACTATTTTTGCAACAACGCGGCTATGTGCATTAACAGTCTTACGACCTTTGTGGCGGTCACGTCAGAAACGTCGTTTGGAGGTGAATATTCCATTATGTCAACGGCGACTGGCTTGAGGGTTAGTATGAGGTCTGTTAAGAGAAGTTCTAGCTTTTTGTAACTTATGCCGCCTGCCTCCGGCGTGCCGACTCCGGGGGCCTCCGAGGGGTCTAACACGTCGATGTCTACGCTTAGATAAGCCTTGCCCGAAGCCGTGGCTAAGGCGTCGGCCACCTCTCTCCTCGTGAAGTCGCCCTCAATTACGTAAAACCCCGCGTCTTCTGCGTATTGTGCCTCCTCGTCGTCGTAGGCCCTCACTCCTATGTAAATTGCGTAGAAGCCCAGCTCCTCGTGGGCTCTCCGCGCGAAGGTGGCGTGAGATATCCTCTGCCCGGGGGGCCACTCGTTGCGCAAGTCGAAGTGGGCGTCGACGTGTATGTACGTGTCAGGCTTGACCGCCCTGAGGGCCGCCAGAGTGGCTGTGTGTTCGCCGCCTAGCATAACGAAGGGGAGCTCGATTTTTTTAATAAACGTCTCAACTCTCTTTAAGTTCTCCTCGGGCATGCCTTGTAGTAGCTCCACGTCGCCTAGGTCGCAGAGCGGCTTTGCCACGTTGCCGAAAAGCGTGGTGTATTCTAAATACGGAATGATAGACCTAATTTTCAAGGGGGCAAAACGCGTGCCAGGCCTAAAGCTGAGAGTATCCTCCATAGGGGCTCCGAAGAACTTGACGTCGCCTTCTCGGCAGGTGTGCTTAAACATACCCCCTTTTCTTCTTCTCTCTCCTAAGCGGCACCACCTTCACGTCTACGTGTACTATTAATGGATTAAGCCTGGCCACCCTCCTTATGACCTTACTCCTCAATACGTGTAGGCGGCCTACCGTCATAGAGCGGTCCACCGCAACTAGTGAATACACCACTAAAAAACTCCCAGCTCTCCTAATTTTTACATCAAGCGGCCTTCCCAGCTCGCTTACTACTTCTCTAATCTTTTCTTCAAGAGCTTGGTCTTTGTACAAGGCGCCTAAAATGCCGTATGTAGCGTCTTTAACTAATTTTGTAAATTCGTATAACACATACCCAAAAACTATGAAGATGGTGGCGGTTTCTATCACTACTAGGCTTGTCAAATTGCTAGCTACTACGGCGGCTGCTGAGATTGCCGACAGTAACGTATCCACCTTGGCGTGAGTGGCATCTGCCTTTAAAATATCTAGCTTAAGCATCTTGTGGTTGCGGCACTGCCATACGTACATCAAGTAAGTTAACAAGCCTCCCGTCAGTAGAAGCAAAGTCATCCACATAGGCGTGGGGTTGCCGTTGGGCTCTATTGAAGTTGCTAAGAGGTATGTGTAGAATCCCAACACCGCCAGGGCAGAGAGGAGTGTGAGGAGGCTTTCCAGCCTGTATACCTCCCAAGGGAACGACCTCCCCCTCCGCGAGGCGTAGTAGAGCCCGAAGCCTGCGACGTAGGCAATTGCCGCGTCCATGAAGCCGTGTAGCGCATCGCTTGTGACGAGGAGGCTACGGTACCACAAGCCAAGTATAAGCTCCACAAGGGTGTAGCTCAGCGAGATCGTCCCCATGATGAACAGGTAGAGAGAGGCTAGCCAGAGCCTAGTAGAGGGCCTCACTTTTGGCGATGGGAAAGGCTTAAAATATATCTTTTAAGGTAGCTTATGCGTAAAGCGGAGTTGTTAGAAAACATTGTCAAGAAGAGGCTCATATACTGGCCCTCGGCGGAGATCTACGGCGGGGTGGGGGGCTTTTACGACTACGGCCCCTTGGGCGTCTTAATGAGGCGTAACATAGTGGAGAAGTGGAGGCGGATCTTTGTACTTCCGTATCAAGACATCATAGTTGAGGTGGAGACTCCCATCATAATGCCCGAGCCCGTCTTTAAGGCCTCTGGCCACCTAGACCACTTCACAGATTACATAGTTACCTGCACAAAGTGTGGCAGGAAGTACAGAGCAGACCACTTGGTAGAAGAGGAGCTGGCGAAGAGGGGTGTGAAGATTTCTACCGAGGGGCTGTCTGGGTCCGATTTAAAAAGGCTGATAGATGAGTATAAAATTGTCTGTCCCTCGTGCGGCGGCCCGCTGGGCGACGTCGAGCCGTTCAACCTTTTGTTTAAGACTGTTATTGGGCCTTACAGCGAAAACGTCGGCTACTTGAGGCCTGAGACTGCGCAGGGTATTTTCGTGGCTTTTCCGAGGTTGGCTGAGTACGTGGGGCGCCGCCACCCGTTCGGCGTTGCGCAGATCGGCAGAGTGACTAGAAACGAGATCTCGCCTAGGGGCGGCCTTATACGGCTCCGCGAGTTTACTCAGATGGAGATCGAGCTGTTCTTCGACCCACAGAACCCGTCGTGTCCCTACTTCTCAGAGGTGGAGAACATGGAGGTTCCAATTGTGCCGGAGGAGTATGTGGCTAAGGGGCAGACCGACCCTCTGGTCATCACCGCCGGCGAGGTGGTGGCCAGGGGCTACGCCAATGAGTGGATGGCCTTCTTCATGGCCTTGGCTACTAAGTTTTTAAAAGAACTGGGCGTCCCCCTCGAGAGGCAGAAGTTCCTCGGCAAGCTCCCACACGAGCGCGCCCACTACTCTGCAAAGTCGTACGACCAGATGGTGTTGACAGAGAGGTTCGGCTGGGTGGAGGTGTCGGGCCATGCGTACCGCACAGACTACGACTTGTCGGGCCACAGTAAGTACAGCGGCCAAGAGCTGTACCTGGAGAGGAGGTTGCCAGCGCCTAGGGAGGTCGAGGTGACGAGGCTTTACCCCAACCCGGCTGCCATTAGGGAGAAGTACGGCGACGCCATCGGCGAGGTTATTAAGGCAATTAAAGACAACGAAGCCGCCGTCTTAGAGGCGTTTAAGAGAGGCAAGGAGAATGTTGTGGTAGGTCGCTACGTCGTTACGCGTGACATGGTATTTATGAAAACAGAGAGGCGTAAGACCGACTTGGAGAAATTTATTCCTCACGTCGTGGAGCCGTCCTTTGGTCTCGACCGCATATTATACGTCGTGTTAGAATCCTCTGTCGCCGAGGAGGAGGGGCGGGTCTACCTGAGACTTCCGCCGGATGTGGCCCCCGTTAATGTATGTATCTTGCCAATTGTCAAGAGAAGCGACTATGTGTCTATAGGCAGAGAGCTAATGCGTAAGTTAGCTAAAGAGGGGTTTGTAGTAATCTACGACGACGAGGGCACTATCGGCAGTAGGTATGCCTCATGCGACGAAATTGGGACGCCTCTCGCCGTGACGATAGATGAGAAGACGCCGGTAGACGGCACTGTGACAATACGCGACCGGGACACTAGGAGGCAGGTCAGGGCGAGGCTAGACTCGGCGCCGGCCTTCGTGGCGGCTGTGAGGCGGGGCGCCTCTTTCGACGAGGCCGCGGAGGCCGTCGGCGCCGTGCCAGTGCAGTGAAGTTTTTATAACACTACTCTACACGGGTCAATGGCCGAGGGCAGAGACGTAGAGCGGGGCAAAAAGTTGTTAATCCCCCCGTTCCTAACCCCGCAACAAGAGAAGAAAGAGCAGAAAAGGGGAGAGCGCCGGGCGAAGATAAAGGCGGCTGACGTGGAGGAGGGGGTTGTCAAGTTGCCAAAAGACGTTTTCGAAGAGTTGGGCAACCCGCAAGAGGTAGAGGTAGTAGCGCCAGGAGGCTCGTCGCATGAGAAAAGGAAAGTTTTCAGAGCCGTCCTAGACGAGAAAATCCCCGGCGGCGAGGTCTACGTCTCTCAAGAAGACCTCAGAGCTTTGGGAGTGGCTGAAAACACCGTCGTGACTATTAGGAAGAGATGAAAGGCGTCCTCAGGGGCCTCGCCGTAGTTGTAGAAGATGTCGAATACGGCCGGAGGCTGTACAAAGAGGGGTTCTTCGGCAGGTTCCTGGGCTACGATAAGGTAAGGCGAGAGGAAGTAGATAGGATAAACGCCCCGTTGATACTGGCGTTATATGAGGCGCTGTACCTCGCTGAGAAGAAAAAACTCGTGATAGTGGACGAAAACGGGGCTGAGGTATCTGTAGACAAGTTGGTAGATCTAGGCAGAGAGAAAATAAAAAATTTTGACGATATTTACAAGATTTACAAATATTTTAGAGACTTGGGGTACGTGGTGAAGAGCGGGCTGAAGTTCGGCGCCCTTTTCTCAGTCTACGAGAGAGGCCCCGGCATAGACCACGCGCCGATGGTGGTTGTATTCCTCGAGCCGGAGAGGGGGATATCCGCCACTGACATAACTAGGGGAGGGCGGCTCGGCCACAGCGTCAAGAAGACCTTCACCCTAGCCACAGTGCTTAAACAGACGGGGGAGGTCGTCCTACTCGGCTTCACCTGGGCGAGGCTTTAAACAAGGCTTGCAGATCCGCCTCAGAGGGACGCAGAGGGGGCTGAGCCGAGTCGCTCCGCCAAGAGACAACTGCGACGCCTAAAGGCCGTAGGTGTGGTAGGGCATCTTTGAAAGATGCACGCCTTACCGCGGTGGTGCACGAGGCGGGCGCCGCCGCGGTGTTTACATATGAGGAGGGAGAGATTGTAAAAAAGGCCATGGAGTATGGGCCGGACGCTGTGTACATCTCGTTTGGCGGGGAACAGAAGATGAGCTACGTCGCCAAGATAACTAAGAGGGTGGTAGCCGTGTTGGCAGACGCTGGTTGTAAAGCCTCGCTTGTGTTGCACGTCTTGGCTAGCCACGAAGCAACTTTCAAACATACTCGCCGACGAGAAGCTACGAAGTTACTTGGCGTCGCTGAGAGAAATAAGGCTCTTCACGGCGGATGTGCCTAATAGAAAGTTCCTATTCCACAGGGTCAGAATCGAGGGCGCCGCGGCTAAGCCTGAGAAGTTCAAAGAAGTGGAGATCACAGCTGAACACGCCAAGTTGCTGAGCATATCGCTCCCGCCGCCTGAGTAGGTTTCTAATAATACAGAGCCCTCTTTTTTTACCAAAAAATCTTCTCTACATGGACCCAGTGAAAAAAATAGAAGAAGGTCTCAAAGAGCTATACGACTCAAACGTGGGGAAGTTAGAGAGGCAACCAGACGTAGATATATACGACGCTGGCGATAATGTAATTATATACATCGACTTACCTGGGATGAAAAAGGAGTCTATCAAAGTAAAAGTGTACGACAGGTCTGTGGAAATCTTGGCGGCTCCAGCGCAGGGAGAGGGGTCTGGCAAGGCGGTTAGGAGAGAGCGCATATCTAACTTCGCCGTGGCAAGGAAGATAGACTTGCCGTTTAGGCTTAGGATAGACAGTGCACGTGCTGTGTATAGAGACGGCGTGTTGCAAGTAGTGATTGGAAAGGCGGGCGAGTACGGAGCCGCCGAGTTGAAAATAGACTAGCTATTTCGGTTGCACCACGCCTATAACTTCGCCGTATGCGTTTATTGGAAACGACCTGCCGCACTTGGGGCAATTTATGCTAAACCCTATGTTATACCAACTTTCGCCAATCTCCACCTCGAATTTATGCTTGCAGTAGGGGCACGTCACTCTTACTTTCAACGTTTTTTCTAGCTCTCCTCCTGAGTACTCCCAATCTTCTGGAAATTCTTGTGCGACCATGGCGGGGGAGGAGGTGTTATATATAAAATTTTCCCACAGAAGCCGTGGATTTTTTTCCAAGTGATAGAGAAGAGGAGGACGGTTAGAAAAATTCAAAAGAGTAAAGATGCCGGAGGAGGACGTAAGGCGCATAATGGAGGCGGCCAGGCGCGCGCCTACAGACGCCACACTTCACTTATGGACTGCGGTTAGGGTAGTAGACGAGACTAAGCGGGTTGAGATCGCAAAGTTGACCGACCGGCCGCACGTAGCCGTCTGAGTTTTTCATTTTCTTAGCCGACTTATACAGGCTGAAGAAGCTCTTTTTAACTCCAGCAAAAACGTCTCGCCGCTTGACGTTAGCTCATTCCGCCTGTAACGGCCCTCTTCGACGCCGCCAACAACGGCCTCGTCGTCTTCTGTTCAGCGTAGCTCCTCTGTTCTCATTTGCTCCTCCTGCCATCCGCGGCGGCTTCTGCGTTGAGCACAACATAGGACTTTCTGCAGTTAAGGTTTATTTATTCTGCGTAATTATGTGCGTGATTCCCATCAGCGTAATGGTGGCAGGTGAGGGAACCACTTCTTTTAGAGTGAAGGGAAGGTTCGGCGTGGGCCGTCCCAGTGACTTTTCCGGCCCACTTAGGCCAATTGTCTCGTGGAACATCACGCGCAGGTGTAATCTGAGGTGCGTCCATTGTTACATCGATGCGGGGGAGCCCGACGCCTACGAGCTGACGACGAAGGAGGCGTTGGACGTGGTAGACCAGATGACCGAGGTGGGGGTTCCTCTGATTTTGTTTACCGGAGGCGAGCCGTTGGTTAGGAAAGACTTTTTTGAAATAGCCGCCTGCGCCAAGGACAGGGGGATTAAACTAGTCTTGTCTACTAATGGCACCTTGATCACCCCCGAGGCGGCTAAGGCTTTGAGGGAGGTGGGGGTTGTCTACGTTGGGATTAGCCTTGACTCCATCAGCGAGGACTTTCACGACTTTTTTAGAGGGGTGAGGGGGGCCTTTGCGGCGGCGCTGGCTGGCATAAAAAACGCAATGGCCGCCGGCCTGGACGTGGGGCTTAGGTTTGTAATTACGGCGAAGAACATCCACGAGGTTGGTAGCTACGTGGACTTCGCCGCGTCGCTAGGCGTGAAGAGGGTTACCTTCTACCACTTGTCGGCGGCTGGGAGGGCGCAGAGACTTTCGCATGACTGGTGGTACACACCTGCCCAGTACAAACAGTTTATCGAGACGCTCATCGAGAAGGCAAGGCAGTACGCCGGCAGGCTGGAGATTGAGACTACTCTCGCGCCTTACGACGGCGTGTACATAGCGCTGACAGTAGGCAACGGCGATGTGAAGTACTTGGAGTTCGTGGAATCTACCGGGGGGTGCGGCCGTAAGATAGTCTCGATTTATCCAAACGGCGACGTCTACCCGTGTCAGCTTATAGATTTCTACAAGCTAGGCAACGTGAGGGAGAAGAGGCTGAAGGACATCCTTACCCCAGAGGCTCTTGAGCCTTTTGTAAACACCGACCGCTACCTTAGGGGTCCTAAGTGTTCTGCCTGTCGGTTTAAGAAGTACTGCAAAGGAGGCGACAGGGCGAGGGCGTATTACCTAACCGGCGACATGTTCGGCGACGATCCCCAGTGCCACATTCCGCACCTCTTCAATGAAAATCAGAGTCGCCACTAGGGGCTCAAAGCTAAGTTTAATACAGACGCAGGAGTTGTTAGACCAAATCAGGGCGGTGGAGCCTTCTGTGGAGTTTGAGATAAAAATTGTAAAGACTACCGGCGACGTTGTGCAAGACAAGCCGCTTTACCAAATAGGGGTAAAGGGAATTTTTGAAAAGGAAGTCAACCTGGCTGTGCTGAAAGGCGAGGCTGACATGGCAGTCCACTCTCTCAAAGACCTCCCCTCAGAACTCTCGCCGGGGCTCGTGCTCGCCGGCTTTTCTAAGAGGGCCCCTCCCTACGACGCCGTTGTGAGCAGGGCCGGGTACGACTTGTATACCCTGCCGAGGGGGGCGGTGGTGGGCACCTCCAGCGTGAGGAGGGCAGAGTTCATCAAGGCGGTTAGGCCTGACGTGAGAGTAGAGCCTTTTCGAGGCAACGTAGACACGCGTGTAAACAAAGTTTTAGCGGGTCAATACGATGCGGCTGTCATGGCAGTGGCCGGGCTGTTCCGCCTCTACGGCTCTGCCATGCCGCTATCAGTACGCGTGTTACGCCCCGAAGAGGTCCCGCCGCCGCCGGGCCAAGGCATCGTCGTGGCGGTGGCGAGAGAGGAGGACGGCTGGCTGGTAGACCTCTTGAAAAAAGCCAGCGACCCCCGCGCCGCAACCGAGGCGGCTGCTGAGAGGGAGTTTCTACGCCGCGTAGGCGCCGGCTGCCACGTCGCCGTCGGCGGCTTGGCGATAAGCAGAGGCGGCAGAGTCGAGTTTGTCGCGGGGTACGCCCACGGCGGCAGGAGGCACATTGTTAAAATCTTCGGCGAAGACCCGCTCGACGTGGGGAGGAGGGCGGCCGAAGAGGTCAAGAAGGCGTGGCTAGGCTAGTCCTCGGCTACGCGTTCTACTCTGCGGCCCATTTCTCTGCCTCCTAGGAAGTTTCTCACGCTGTACAGAATTTGATACTCCGGCGACCCCAGCCTCTTGAGGGCGTCTCTTACATATTTCTCGATTACGTCCCGGCGCGTTGCGTGTACCATGAAGTAGCAGGGGTAGGGCCACTTCCCCGGCACAGTGTTTCTGAGGACTACGTGTGTGGATATGGGCAACATGGCGATTTCTTCGCACTTAGCCTCTTTTAAGACGACCATTGCGTTTTCTCTAAACCCCACAGCCTCTCCGTCGAGCGTGCCGTGGAGGTCTCTTAAGACGCCTATCTTTATCAGCTCTTTAATCTTCCCCAGCGTCTGTTCCACTGACAGGCCCAGCACCTGCGCCGCCTCTTTAAAAGGCTCGGGGACTAGGGGCAACGACCTTATCTTGCTGTAGAAGGCCGTCGGGATCCCCACCTCGGAGATGGAGGGCGGGTTCTCCGGCATTATGTACCCCCTAGTCCACGACACGCCTCTTCGTAGGTCAAACCTCACGTCTACTTTGTACGAGCGGAGTGAGTACAACACCACGTAGTCGACGCCGTGTTTCTCCGCCACTGCCCGCACCTTGGCCTCCAGCTCTTCTCTAGACGCGGCCTTGGTCACGTACCAGAGGTTGTACGGGCGGTAGTCTCTTTGAAAGTTGTGGCTCACGAGGGGGTCTTTGTTCACATCGGCGGCTACCTCCTCTATGCGGCTCTCCGGCGTCGCCACGCCTACAAGCGCCGCGACCATCCCCCTAGACCGGTAGTTGAGTATGGCGCCTATGCGCTTCAAGACGCCGGCCTTCACGGCGTCTCTAAGCCTTTCTATTACCCAATCCTCAGACTCGCCTAGTCTCTCTCCAACCGCCTTGAAGGGCCTCTCCACCAGCGGGAAATCGTACTGAACCTCCATCAACAAGTCCACTGTCTTCGCGTCCATGTCACTGACCCGATTTTTCTTTAAAAGTGCGGCGCCAGACTATGTACACAACGGGGAGAAGAGTCAAAAAGCCGTGGATGCCCACAGGCCCCCACAGCCACCTGGCGCCGAGGTGTTGGGAAAACAGGAGGAAGTATGAAGGAGCCCAGCCGTTCACGGCGCCGTGCAAAAGGGCGGCGCCCCACACGCCACCTTTTAAGTAAGCCGCTGTGTGCAGTAGGGAGAGCAAGACGGTGAGGGGGATGAACAACAACACCCCCTCCACGCGCCACAGCCAGCCGTACTCGTATCCCAGCAAAATGCCGGGGGCGTGCCAGACTCCCCATATCACGCCTACTACAATAGATGCCTTGAAGTACCCAAGCCTCTGCGCCAGCCGCGGTAGTAGAAAGCCGCGCCATCCGTACTCCTCGCCGAAGGCGCCGAGGAAGGCGTTAATAGCAGGCACAAACGGGAGGATTATGGGGGCGAGATATAGGTTGGGGAGTTGCCACTCTGGCACTTTAGAGAGGTCGAGCGGGCTGGGTGCTTGGAAGGGCAGAGCCGTTATTGTCATCAACACCGTCCACGCGGCCACTGGCCACGTTAGTTTAAACGTCTCTCTCAACTCGTCAAACATGCTCCCGCCAGACCAATCCGTTGTAGACGGTTTGGCAAGTTCAGACGGGCGAATTCTGTGGCCTTCTGCCAGCGCCCCCAAGGCGGGAGTCCACATGGTGGCGGCGAGCCAGAAAACAGACGTGGGGTATAGGAGTTGGAACAGCCAGCCGAGCCCGAACGTGACGGCGAAGAACTTACGCATTGGCGCAGAACTCCTTATCCTTCTCTTCGCAACAGACGACGTACTTCTTCCCCTGGGACTCTACGACCAGCCACAAGTCGGAACAAGCCGGCGTTGATATCGCCGTGGCTCTGCCGAAGGCCGTGGAACAAATGCCGTAAAGCGACCAAAGCGAATGCCGCCACCCGATGGGGCACATATATACGTAATCGAAGAACTCACGCGTTGTGAATTTGGCTATCACTCTGTAGCCTCTGATGACCTTTGTGATGAAGTAGGTCTTGAATATAATGACGCCGTGTGACACGTCAACGCCACGGGGATATAAGGCGGGCAGAAACATTATCAACACCGTTAAGAAAGCGACTACAACGCCGCGGACTACATCTGGCCTTGTTACAAAGAGGTATACCAAAACTACCAATATAACCACGATGATAGCTACGGCAAAGTATAATCCCAGCATCGACCTTTTCCTGGGCTGGG
>JBEULK010000053.1:11897-24614 GCA_041287325.1 Pyrobaculum sp.
AGGACTTATGAGAAGGCGAAGGAGATTCTTACAAAGATGAGAGAGGCTGGGTTAGATGAGCTTAACATTAGCTACGATAGGTTTCACGATCCGTGGCTTCAGAAATTCGGCGGCTTTCAAAACGTCGTAAATGCGGCAAAGGCGGCCCGCGAAATGGGGATCACCGTATTAGTCGGCGTTTTGAAACTTGTGGAGGGGCCCCAGCCGACTAGGGATTTCGTAAAGCAGAGACTTATGGAAGAGGGGCTGGAGGACGTAATGGTTATCGAGGATTTTCCGACGCGCTTGGGTCGCGGATCTCAAATCCCCGACGAGTTGATCCCCCAAAACGAGGCATTACTAAGCGGCGGGTGTCCTGAGGCTGGGGCGAGGCTTACCATCCTTCCAAACGGCGACGCTATGTATTGTTGTGGTCATCCGATAGTGATTCCGGAGGCTAGCTGGTTTTTTAGAGTTGGAAATATTGCCAAAGAGTCGTTGGTAGAGATCGTAAAGAAGATTAGGCGTAACGCCTTGGTTCTTGCGTTGAGGTATTCCGGCCCGTTGGCTGTGTTGAAGGAACATGGAGTAGAGCCCGACGTGCGTTTTAAGTCTCCCTGTGAGGTCTGTTACTTCATGGCCGTTAATAATGTGCCCCTCTCTAAGGATAAGTTAATAAAGTTGGCAAAGCTGGATCAGAGTGTTTGACGAGTTGGCGGTGGGGGTGTGGATTGGCTTGATGGTTTATGTATATAACGAAATTTATAGGTATTCTAAGAGGCGCATATTGCTCCCCTTAGTCGCCGGTTGCCTCGGGGCGGTGGTTGCGGCTTTAGCTCGTCTTCTGTCTGCCTAAAACGGAAGCCCTTCTTTTAGCCACCTCGCCGCATCTAAGGCGTGGTATGTGAGGATGAGGTCCGCTCCTGCTCTTTTTATCGAGGTTAGGATTTCCAGCGTTATTACCCTCTCGTCGATGTATCCGGCGGAGGCCGCGGCTTTGACCATGGCGTATTCGCCGGAGACGTTGTAGGCCGCCAGGGGGGCCCAGGGGTAGTGTTGTTTTACTAGCCTCACCACGTCTAGGTAGGCGAGGGCTGGCTTGACCATCACAATGTCGGCACCCTCTTCCAGGTCGAGGAGGACTTCTTTCAGCGCTTCGTAGGCGTTGCGCGGGTCCATTTGGTATGTGCGCCTGTCGCCGAACTTAGGCGCCGACGCGGCGGCTACTCTAAACGGCCCGTAGAAAGCAGAGGCGTATTTTGCCGAGTAGGCCATGATCCCCACGTCGTGGAAGCCGTATGAGTCTAGGGCTTTTCTAATCTCAGCCACTTGGCCGTCCATCATGCCCGACGGCGCGACGAAGTCCGCCCCAGCCTCTGCGTACACCACCGCCTCTTTTGCGTATATCTTAATTGTTTCGTCGTTGTCTACGTACCACCTCCCTCCTTTTTCTCTCACCACGCCGCAGTGGCCGTGGTCTGTGTACTCGCAGAGACAGACGTCGGCGAAAACTAGCAGCTTGTCTCCAAAAACCTCTTTTAACAGCTGTATCGCCTTAGGCACCACCCCCTCTGGGTCGTAGCCTCCCTTGCCCAGGGGGTCTTTCAACTCGTCGGGCAATACCCCGAATAAGATCACCTTGTTGACCCCTAGGCCAAGCGCCTCTTCCACGTACTGAATGAGGGGGCGCCCCACAGGCCATCTGTACTGCCCTGGCATCGAGGATATCTCCTCCTTCTCTCCTGCATGCTTTACGAACACTGGGAGGACGAAGTCTGAGGGGTCGAGAGACGTCTCTGCGACGGCATCTCGGATTAGCTTACTGGCTCTAAGCCGGCGCGGCCTAACCCGTGGAAATTCAAGTCTCATGACTTTGGCTTTTCAGCGTTTTTAAAATCTCCCTCCCCCTGGCCAAGGCCCCCGCCGCGTCTCCCATCATTACGCATTCTCTAAACTTCTCGTCTTGCCAAAGCGCCTCGTAGAAGCGGAGTCTAGTCTTAGCGTCTGAGATCTCTTTCTTCGCCTCTTTCTTCAGCTGGCTGTACACCTCATAGAAGTGGGGTATCCAGCTTTTGTTTATACATTCTTCTACTACGTCTAGCGAAAGCCTGGCCGGCGTCCCCGCCGCCCCCTCGCTGGTCACGGCTACCCTCAGCCCGCCTATGCGCCGCTCGTAGGGCACTACCACGTGTGTACGCTCGGCGTCTGTGGCGTCGTTGACCAAGACTCCGAGAGATGTTGCTTTTTCGTACAACATGTCGGCCAGCTTCTTGTCGTTTAACGCTATTACGACGATGTCAGCCCATCTTATGTCCTCGATGGGGTCGTATTTGTACAAGTCTGCGCGGATTATCTCAACGCCGAGCGACTCCAACTCGCTACTCGCGTCTTTAGCTATCACCCTTACGGAGGCCCCAGCCGATGCAAAAAACTTTGCCCTCCTCGTCCCGACGGAGCCCCCGCCGAAGATCAACACCTTTAACCTACCGGCCTCTATCCAGAGGGGTATGCGCACAGTTGAAAAAAGAGGAGTTTTTAATAGGTTATTTTAAGCCCACTAGCCTCATCACGCCGTCGACCAAGTCGTTGATGAAAGAGTTTGTGGCGTTTCTAAATTCTAAAATCTTCCCCACGGCGCCTTGCACCACGCCTGTCACTGTTAGTGCAAATGCGCTTATCAACGCCACTGCCACCAATAGCAGTAAGACCTCTTCTACTAACACCGCACCCCTCTTCTTCACGTCTAATTACCTGTTTTAAACTCAGCTACGCGTAGCCGCCTCCATCACGTTGCGTGCTGTTTCCACCGCCGCCTCGATTGTCGCCTCAGCCGCGATGACGTGCGGCACTCCTAATGCCTTCAACTTGTCTGAGGTGACCGGGCCGATGGCGACCACCTTCTTGCCGCGTAGATCTACGTTCTTCGCGAGGACCTCCGCCACAAATGAGCTCGTGACGACGACAACAGATGCCCTCTCCGCCAGTTCTCTAAGGCTCTTTACAGCGTCTTCGTCTATAAATACGTCGTAAACTGGCACCTCGACAACCCCAGGCACTAGCCTCCTCAAGACGTCGTTGCCTATCCCCGACCTCAACACCACGACTCTCCCAGGAGACAACGTCTCTAACAACCTCGCCACTCCATAACTGGAGTACTCCCTAGGCGTCGCACAACTCCCCACAGCTCTTGCAGTAGAGGGGCCCACACATATTACACATTTAAAACGTCTCCTCACCTCCTCGACATTGACCACTTGAGCCACGGCTGGGCTCATCACGACTAGGTAATCGCCGTCTGGAACTACGACGTCTCTACGCGGCGCAAACTTGCCGACCGAGACGCAGACCGCATCATCTGGACACGGCCCCTCCTTCAGCCTCACGACTAAGAGCATAGCCTACGCAGGCGCGATCCTCTTTCTACAACCTTCCCAACTACGATTATCGAAGGGCTCGGGACAGTGCCTAGTTGTCCAAGTGTAGTTTCTATGTACTCCTCGTCGTCGAAAAACGCCGACTTGATAACCGCCACGGGGGTGCTGGGCGGAAGCCCCCCCTCCGCCAGCTCTTTAGCTATGTCCCCCGCCGCAGAGGCGCCCATGTAGATAATTATAGTATCCACGGCGCCGGCGAGTTTTTTAAAATCAACCTGTCGCCTGCCCTTGGCAGGGTCCTCTCTGCCGGTCACCAGAGCCACTGAGCTGGCGGTGCCTCTGACGACAGGAGGGATATAGTACTTCGCAGGCGCCGCCAAGCCGCTGCTTATACCTGGCACAAACTCGCAGGGCACGCCCCTCTGAAGCAGGTATTCACACTCCTCAAACCCTCTGCCGAAGACAAGGGGATCCCCTCCGTGTAGCCTGACCACCACCTCGTAGCGCTGGGCGTAGTAGTACAACATGGCGCTAACCTCCTCCTGTGTAGGCCCCACCCCGCCGGGGCTTTTGCCGACGTACACCAGCACAGCCCCCGGCTTGGTCTGTTCTAAAAGCGACTTGGACACAAGGCGGTCGTACAACACGACGTCGGCCGACCTTAAAAGGCGAAGTCCCTTTATAGTAATCAACTCGGGGTCTCCGGGGCCGGCGCCGACGATATAAACTTTGCCCACGTCTTCCCAATATCTAATATTTTAAAAAGGTGATGCAGGAACCTTCATGGTCGTTGAAGAGGCCAGGCAGCTTTTCCCAGGTGGAGTGAACTCTCCCGCCAGGGCGCTGAAGCACCTACCTGCACCTCTCGTGGCGAAGAGGGCAGAGGGGCCCTACCTCTACACAGACAGGGGGCGCCTCGTGGACTACTGCCTGGCCTTCGGCGCCGTCATACTGGGCCACGCCCACCCAAAGGTAAGAGAAGCCGTGGCCAGACAGCTAGAAAAAGGTTGGATATACGCCATTCTGACAGAGGAAGAGGTAGAGCTAGCCAAAAGGATAAGGGCACACGTCCCCTCCATGGAAAAAATGCGTTTTGTAAGCACGGGCACAGAGGCCACAATGAACGCGGTGAGGGTGGCCAGAGGCTACACGAAAAGAGACTACTTGATTAAATTCGAGGGCAACTTCCACGGCTCTCACGACTACGTGCTCGTAAAGGCTGGGTCGGGCGCCGCCACTTGGGGAGTGCCCACAAGCGCCGGGATACCTCAAGAGGTGGCTAAGATGACCATAGTGGCGCCTTACAACGACGTAGACGCCTTCTACAAAGCTGTAAAAGAGGCTGGGGATAGGCTCGCCGCCGTTATAGTAGAGCCAATTGCGGGAAACTACGGCCTCATCATACCAGACCGCGAGTTTTTAAAAACGCTTAGAGAAGAGACGGAAAGAGCCGGCGCGTTGTTAATATTTGACGAAATTATTACAGGCTTCCGCGTAGGCCTCGGCGGTGCGCAGGGACACTTCGGCATAAAGCCAGACTTAACGACGCTAGGCAAAGTAGTAGGAGGAGGCTTCCCTATCGGCATATTCGGCGGCAAATCGGAGGTGATGAGCCTAGTAGCCCCGGAGGGGCTTGTATACAACGCCGGAACCTACAACGCGCACCCCGTCTCAGTCGCCGCGGGGCTCGCCACGATCAAACAACTAGAGAGCGGAGAGCCGTACAGAATAGCTAACGACGCCGCCGTCAAGATCGCAAAAGGCATAGAAGACATAGCCCAGCGACAAGGCTTCGACGTAGTCGTGAAGCAGATTGCTTCCATGTTCCAGCTTTACTTCAAAAAAGGCGATGTAAGAACACCCCAAGACGTAAGAGAAAGCGACGAGAAGCTGTACTTAAAGCTACACGAAATTGCGCTTAAACACGGCGTGTACCTAACGCCATCTCAGTACGAAGTCAACTTCACATCGGCATCTCACACCCCAGAAGTTGTCGAAGAAACTCTCGCGGCGCTAGAAAAGGCGTTTAAAGAACTGAGAGCCTTAAAATACTGAAATCGAACAAACCATGCGAAACGTCCAGGAGCTAATTAAACGCTTCCACGAAGCCCCCCTCTTGGTGTTTTGGGAGTCCACCAAGGCGTGCCCCTTGGCGTGCCGCCACTGCAGAGCAGACGCCATATTAAAGCCTCTGCCAGGCGAGCTCAGCACCGAGGAGGGGAAACGACTAATCGACCAAGTGGCTGAGTTCGGCGACCCTAAGCCCATGCTCATCATAACAGGTGGAGACCCCCTCATGAGGGCAGACCTATTCGAATTAATCGACTACGCCAACGCCGTGGGCGTGCCAGTCTCGCTAGCTCCCGCAGTATCAAAAAACCTAAACGAAGAAACCATAAAACAGATCAAAGCGGCGGGGGTTAAGTCCGTATCTATCAGCCTCGACGGAGCGCGCCCAGAGACCCATGACGAGCTCAGAGGAGTCCCCGGAAGCCACCGAGACACCCTAGCAGCCATAAAAAAGGCTGTGGAGACGGGCGTCTCGGTACAAGTCAATACAGTAGTGTGGAGGAAATCACTCCGAGAGCTACCAGAGGTGGTCCACCTCTTGAAACAACTAGGAGTGCGCGTGTGGGAAGTGTTTTTCCTAATTGTAACCGGAAGAGCCAAGGAAGAACTTGACATAACACCAGAGGAGTACGAAGACGCCGTCCAGTTTCTCGTAGACGTATCGACCTACGGCTTCCAAGTAAGGACAGTGGAGGCGCCCTTCTACCGCAGAGCCAAGCTAGAACGACTAGAAGGCAAGACTTACCACAGCCCCCTCTACAACGCCTTGGTACAGAGGCTGAGGGAACTCATGGGACCTCCCACTAGAGGGATAGATCCCGTTATAGTCCCCACCAGAGACGGCTTCGGCGTAATATTCGTCGGACACGACGGAACGGTGACCCCAAGCGGCTTCCTCCCATACCCCCTCGGAAACGTGCGGAAGACGAGCCTGGTGAAAATATACAGAGAACACCCCCTTTTGATTAAGATGAGACGCGGAGAATTCGAAGGAAGGTGCGGCGTATGTAGGTACAAAGACGTCTGCGGAGGCTCCCGCGCCAGGGCGTACGCTACGTATAAAAACCCACTGGGAGAAGACCCAGCCTGTATATATCGCCCCGGCACCTAGGCTCATTAACAAGCGCTACCAACCACAGCCATCAGAGGTGAGGCAGTGCAAAACATCCACAAACCCAAGCGAACACGTAGCAGAAGACGAGCGAGGTTGCGTGTATGTCTCCGCCACGTTAGGCGGAAAACCAAGTTAAAACCACGACATGCCAAATCGCAGCGTAGTTAGACACGGCGAAAGCCGCCCTGCACTTGTTCACACAAAACACGGCAACAGGATCTTAGACGCCAGTAAACAGATAAACGAGGGGGCGAGAGAAAAAACCTAGGTAAACACTCGCGGCTACCTAACAACAGCTCAACGTCGCCTGTTGTTAACCTCTCCACCCCCCAGGCGTAGAGGGTGTTCCCACGAGCTCATACAACTTAGTTACCACTATGTCGGCGTTTTTACACAACCTCCTTCTAGCTATGCAAACAGCCCTAGCGCCAGCCGCCTTGGCCATCTCCATGTCGTAGTCGCTGTCCCCCACGACGGTCATCTCGCGGACGGGCACGCCCAGGGCCCTCTCCACCACGTACAGAGGGTCGGGGGCGGGCTTGCCCCGCGGCACCTCGTCGCCTCCTACGACCAAGTCGACATATTTCATAAGCCCCACCAGCTCCAACACCCTCCTAGCCACGTACCCGCTGGACGAAGTAACCACGGCAATAGGCTTAGGGAGCTCTGCAAGAACCGCCGAATCTTCGTACGGCCTGACACTGTAGATGTGTTTTTCTAAGAAGAGTTTGTTTTTTAGAAAAGCCAACTCTTCGGCGCGCTCCGACATTAAAAACCTGGCTATATCCCTCGCAGGCAGACCCATCAGCGGCGCGACGTCCTCGGCCCGCGCCTCGACGCCCATCGCACGTAGCGCCTCCACCCAAGCGGCGATGTGAGCGTCCACAGACTCCACCAAGGTGCCGTCTAGGTCAAACACATACACGCCACGCCTCAAAAACAATTTTAAATTATTAACGAGGCGGCACAGTGGTCGTGTTGATATTCCACGGCTCCAGAGACCCCGACCACAACAAACAGGCAGAGGAGCTTGCTAGAAAAATCGGCGCAGACTACGCCTTCCTAGAAACAGAACCCCTATACAAGGGAGGCCTGGGAATACCCGTATTCATCGCAGACGGCGCAGACTACAGGAGGGCGCTTGAAATAGCCACAGTCAAGGCGCCTCCCCTAGTCAAGTGGCCAGGATTTAGAGAATACCTAGCTTCACAAGGCGCGCAACTCTACATATTCCACGGACCAGACAGAGGAGACGTAGCAGAGCTGGGACTCCCCCTGGCGTTTTTATACGGCGAGCCGAACATAAGAAACGCCCCCTGCGTCAAAACCGCGGCGCCCGTGGTGCTCACTCGAGGCTATATATACAAGCAGATTGAGAAACTGTACTCAAGATGCCAGGCGCGACTACTCCCCCCACTAGCCGAACAACCCACGTTCGTAGAATACCTAAGAAGAACCATCCCCATAGTTCTACGACAATACGCAAAGTTACTGTGACGGCACATACCCCTTAGAGGCGAGAGCCGGCATGCCGCCCCCAGGTGCCACGTGCATATAGGCGGCGGCCCGGAGAGGGCGCATCGCCCTTCTTCGGCCTGTGCCACGCCTCGACGTGAACATCCGCACGAAGAGATAAGCCAAGTGAGGCACACGTGGCTTCGCCAAAGTGCACAACGCTGAAACCGCTTCCCTACGCGCGAGGGGGCGCTGGACGGCGCAACGTCCCTCTAGGCGGGCCAGCGGCCGTTACATATCGGCAACCTAAGAAAAATAATGGGGCCGCCGGGATTTGAACCCGGGGTCACGTGGGCCCAAGCCACGCATTAGGGAGGCGGGGCGCCCACACAGCGCCCCCTTTATTGTTGGCCTCTATCCTACCAGGCTAGACTACGGCCCCTACGCAGTAGATACTTAACTTTAAAAATTTGGTGTACCCAGCTCTCAGCATATCTCTAGCCCAAGCTCCAGCTGATACCCCATGTCGCCTTTTCCCTTCGGCTTTTATTTCTTAGCGTCTCTTCAAAGGACGTCCCTTCTGCCAACGTCCTCCTCCTTGGTTGCCTGTCAGCGTCCGCCGCACCACGCACAGCCACGCCAGGCGGCGTCAAGCAACAGCCGCGGAACACGACGCAACTGCCGTACCCCGACAGCACAACCAAACCCAAAGACGTGGACTCGCGGCAAGAGCCGACCCGGAATCCCGGCTACCACACTCCGGACTTTATTCCGTAGTGTGTGACGCCGCATAAGGCAACGCGGAGAAACCGTGGCGGGCCCGGTGGGATTCGAACCCACGACCTACGGGTTAAGAGCCTCGACGGGCTTGGCTGGGCCCACCGCCGCTCTAACCGGGCTGAGCTACGGGCCCTGCGTAAATGTTCTAAGCTTTATTTAAGTTTTATGGCTTGTCTAAATCTCACGGCGTCGTCGTACATGTAGACGTTGTTAAACATGACGTAGACGTCTCCTTTAAGCGACGTCACTAATGTTTTCAGTCGGTTCAAGTCGTCGTCTGTGTATTTGTAACGATAGTTCACCTCGCCTCGTCCCAGCCCGTGTAACCTGAAGTATTGAAGATCCTGCGCCGGCGGGGGCCTTCTCAGCGGGTCTACCACTATTACTACGCCGAGTGTGGACACTTTTTCTATCAGCTTGGGGTCGTTGTATGTCTCTCCCCGGGGCTCCCAGGCTATTTTCCACCTCCCGACTACAGAGGCGAAGAACTCGTATATATACAGGTCAGGCTTTAGACTAGGCGGGGTTTGGAACACGACGACTTCTGGGCTGAGTGGGGCTATGGCCTCTGCGAACTGTTCCCATAGTTCAAAATTTTCTTTAGTAGGCCTTAAGAGGCCGTGTTTTTCCGTGGGCTCAAACCCCCTCGTCTTCTTGTAGGTGGGGCTTCCCGAGGGGTGGGTTATGCCTTGAAATACCTTTGCAGTGAAGTGGAATTGGGGGGCTTCTTCTCTTAGTTTTTTCATCCTGTCGGGGGTGGGCATGTTGTAAAAAGTGTCCTGGAGCTCGACGGCGTCAAGCGAGGAGTATATTAGCCGTCTAGATTTTGGAAATCCACATGTTCCTACTAAAATCATGGTTTTATTTACCCGCGTTTTTAAATCTGTGGAGGGGAGGTCTATATACTCGGGGGCACGTAGTTGCTACGCAGTGAACGAGGGCGTGTATGTAGAGCCAGGCCCCATGGACTTGGCTAAGGCGGCGGCGCACCTCTACTTACACATGAAAGACTTTGAAAGGGGGTTTACCTACGACCACGACTGTAGGAAGGTTAAGATGACTCCCGAGTTGTTTGAGGCGCGGTCTAAGTTTTTAGCTAAGTTGTGTAGAGAGCAGGGGGGCCGGGACTGCGACAAGGTGGAGGAGCTGGTGAGCCACGTGCTTAAGAGCTTTGAGTTGCCTCAGTGGGCCTTGGAGCTGGCGAAGAAAAAGCTGGTGAAGGTGTCTCGTCTTTTCTGAAAAGTTTATATATATCAACTCCTCTGGGCTAATGGAAGAGAAGCGGAAGAGGCAAAACGTCGAGGAGGTCTTGCAGAAACTCCCCGTCGACTACACCCACGAGGGAGACGAAATCGTGGTGAAGGTGGGCAAGGGGAGGAGGCTCCCCGAGTCTCAGTTCAGAGAGACTCTAAACGAGTTGAAGAAGTTAGGCTTTAAGTTTGACCCTGATACTAAGACTTGGAGGAGGAGGGCCTAGAGGGCCACGTAAATCTCTCCGTCTTTTCCCCATCCCCTCGCCATCGCCTCGGTGTTGAAGCTACAGGCTGGGTTTCCTCTGGCGTCTATCCCAATGATCCCCACGGTGTCTGGGCCGTAAGTCTCTGTTACTTGTTGGACCACGTTTCTTAGGGCTGTCTCTACGTCGCCTACTCTGAGTAGCTCGTACCTCGCCCTCAGCGAGAGGTGTGTCATTATGATAACCTCCCCCAGGCCCGTTGCGCTGAAGGCGCCTACGCCGTTTTCAGCCCAGAAACCCGCCCCTGGTATGGGGCTGTCTCCCACTCTGCCAGGCCACTTCAGCCACACGCCGCCGGTGGAGGTAGCCGCGGCTAGGTTGCCGTCTTTGTCTAAAGCCACGGCGCCCACGGTGTCTCCGAAAAACTCCACTGCCTTTCTGTAATGCCACCTCCCCCTCTTGGCCTCTTCTAAAATTTCTAGAAACCTCTTATTCTTCTCGTCTGTGTAGTACTTATACCTGGGCGCCAGCATTCCAGCCTTGGCGGCTAGCAGTTTGGCGCCTTCTCCTGTTAAAATTACGTGGTCTGTTTTTTCCATGACTAACAGGGCTAAGCGAACTGCGCTTTTTACTCCTTCCACTGCCGCCACTGCGCCTGCTTTTTTCGACCTCCCGTCCATCACCCCGGCGTCCATGTACACGCCTCCGTCTATGGCATATGCCGAGCCGTACCCCGCGTTGAAGACTCCGCTCTCCTCCATGTGTTCCACGGCGGCGACAACTGCCTCAACTGCGTTGCCGTTTTGTAAGACGCGTAGCCCCTCCTCTATTGCCTCTTTTAAGACTTTTTTAACTTCTTCCCTTTTCTTGTCGTCTACTCTCCAACGGCCGGCCCCTCCGTGTACAGCTACTATCGGCTTCACTGAATAAGAGAAATCTTGTCTTCCAACTCTCTAGGTACTAGGAAGCCGGGCGATGTGACTCTCCTCCCCGCCACGCCGACGTGGCCGTGTACTATTAGTTGTCTTGCGTGGTGGATAGACTTGGCGAGGCCCATCCTGAAGACGATTGTCTGCAATCTTCTTTCAAGTATGGCGCGGACGTCTAGCGAAAGCACATGGTCGAGGGGGACGTTGGGGTCGTCTACGAAGCCCATCTTGTACAACTTTTCTTTAAACGGCACTTCGAGGGGGGCCCGCTCCTCGGCGGTCATTGAAAGAAGAGACCTCGCACGTCTGGTAATCCACTTAAGCCTAGACCTGGCCAGCCACAGCTCTTTCTTATTTCTAAGCCCGTATTCGCCCATTAGCTGTAGCTCTTCAAGTAGTAGTTGTTTATTCCAAATCTTTTTAGGCTTCCCTGCGAGGTATTTCTTCCTAGGCTTCCTCAAGCCGCCCATATCGCCCCGTCACATTGCCTACTTTTTAAATTTTATTTGCCTCCCGGCGCCGCCTTTTTCTTAGCAACTCCCGCGACGGCGCCCAGTCTACCGGTGGTGACCGTCCTCTGGCCTCTGACTTTTAGGCCCAGAGAGTGGCGGACGCCCTTCCAGCTCTTTAACTTCTTCATGAGGTCGACGTCTCTCTTGGCGGCTAGGACCAGCTCGGAGCCGATTAGGTGGAGGTCTCTCCCGCTCTCTGGGTCTTTTCTCCTGTTTAAAAACCACGCAGGCGCAAGCTCGTGGAGGTTTCTAACCGCCCAGTCGAGTCTATTTATCTGATCCTCAGACAAGGCGCCGAGGACTGCGTGCGGGTCTATGCCAAGCTTCCAACATATGGCATACGCCGTAGATATGCCTATCCCCCTTATCTTAGTCAAAGCGTATGCCACATGTTTACTGCCCTCTAGGTCTGTGTCTCCTATACGGACGATTACACGTATTTCTTGCGACACGGCGGATAAGTAGAGAGATTTTTTAAACTTACTGCCTCCTAAGCCTCGGGTTTACAATTGGCTCAAGGGCGAAGAACACTAATACAAACCCGACCGCAGTGACGACAATTAACAAGCCTGGCGGCAAAATCCACCACCAGGAGAAGTTTTGTAACGCGCCGTTGTCAAAAGCTTGTTGCATAATCTGCCCCCAGGTCGGTATGGACGGGTCTCCCAAGCCCAAGAAGCTTAGGCTTGCCTCCGATAGTATGGCGCCTGGCACGTTTAAGATAATCAACGCAAATGAGTACGGCAACACCGGGGGGAGTACGTGTTTCCTCATTATCCACCAGCTACTAGCCCCGGCTAATTTGGCAGATTCTATAAATTGACTCGCCTTTATGCTAAGGACCATGGACCTCACTATTATCGTGGTGCCAGCCCACCCAAAGACGACGAGTACTAATATGATGTTGGCTAGGCTTCTCCCTAGTACAAATACAAAAAGAATAAGCAATGGCAACAAAGGCAAGTTGTTCATAACATCAGCAAATCTTTGGATCACCTCGTCGAGCTTACCGCCTATGTACCCGCTGAGTATTCCCAATGCCATCCCT
>JBEULK010000054.1:0-24429 GCA_041287325.1 Pyrobaculum sp.
GCCGCCAGGATGCTACGCCCAGTGGGAAATCCTCCCTGGGGTCACCGCCGACTGTGTAAGAGTACTTACTAGCCAGTATGCCTACCTCGGCCCCGTCCCCCTAGACGCCGCCGCGGCTGTTTGGTTTGTGGTAAACATCGCCGCTGCCCTCTGGCTCTACAAGACGCTGACCCGCCGGGCGGCCCGCTTCATCTTCTGGTGGCGGCTGGTGGGGGTGGCGATCCTCCCGTACCTTTTATACCTAGAGTTTGCTGTGTTGAAAGCCGTCTGTATATACTGTACACTCATGCACGCCATGATACTGGCAGACTTCGCTGTGATTACAATATTTCTGAGAAAAGTCGCGCCGTTGATTAGGTAGCCTCTGCTTTTTTCAACACCTCCTCCACGGCGGCGGCCGCCACCTCCACGTCTTCTCTAGATATCATGTACGGCGGGAGGAAGCGGAGCGTGTTGACGCCTGCAGTTAGCGCCAAGACGCCGCGTTCTAGCAGAGGCTGGATGAACTGATCTGCCTTCACCCTAAGCTCTAGGCCTAGCATGAGACCAGCGCCTTTTACCCTAACTGCAAGGCGGCTGTGCACAGAACTAAGCGCCTTGGAAAACTCGGCGCCTATGGACTCGGCCTTGGCGGGGACGTCTTCTTCTCTTAGCAACTTCGAGGCGGCCGCCGCGGCGGCCATCACCACGGCATTGCCGGCGAAGGTGGAGCCGTGCTCCCCTGGCTCGAACACGTCGCCGAAGTCCTCCCTGGCCACCGCGATGCCGATGGGTAGCCCTCCGGCGACGGGCTTGCCTGCCGTGAATATGTCTGGCTCTACGCCGTATTTTTGAAATGCCCACACGGCGCCCGTCCTGCCGAAACCTGTCTGTACCTCGTCGAAGATCAGCAAGGCGCCCCTCCTGTCGGCCTCTTCCCTCAGCGCCTTGAGGAAGTCCGGCGTCGCCGGGTTTACGCCGCCCTCGCCCTGGATGGGCTCCACCACGATGCAACAAGTATCCTCGCCGACTATTTTGTCCACCTCCGATACCACGTTGAACTTGCCGAAGCGGACGTGTGGGTAGAGGGGCTCGAAGGCTTTGCGGTACTTCTCGTTCCAGGTGATCGACAGCGAGCCCATGGTACGCCCGTGGAAACTGTTTGTAAACGCCACCACGGCGGGCCTCTTGGTGAGTTTTTTCGCAATCTTGACGGCCACCTCCACCGCCTCCGTCCCCGTGTTTTGCAAAAACACGACGCCGAACTTCGGCGGCAACAGTTTTGAAAACTCTTCAATAAACCTCTCCCTCGCAGGCGTTGAGAAGTTGAGGGGGACCGCCCAGACCTCTTCTATCTGCCTCTTCACGGCTTCTACAATCTTGGGATTGGCGTGCCCCAAAAAGACTACCCCGTGGTTCGTGTTGCAGTCCAAGTAGCGGCGCCCAGCGCCGTCCCACACATACTGCATAAACCCCCTCACAATCCTCACCCCGTACTCCCGGTAGTACTTAGCAATACGGCCCATAGAACCGCGAAGCACCGAGTATAAATCCGTTGTTCAGTGGCAGAAACCACAGCGGAGAGCCAACCGGCGAGCCGTCTAGCGTGTAGACGAGTCGGCGCAGGCGGCGGACCCGCGCGATTAGGCCGTGCCGCACGTCCCAGAAGCCGCAGAGAAGTCGAAGACGGACCTGGCCGCCTAGTGTATTTCCACGGCGTACACCTGTTCTTTCTTCCTCAAGATTTCGACCCAGACGTTTTTACGAGGATCCATGTCGCTACGCCTTCCCCAATTTAAAACTCAAACAGCTATATTAACCCCCGCCTTGAGAGAATACGTGAACCCTATGAAAAGCCTCTTTAATAAGCTCAAGTGGACAGGTCAGAGGGCCTACTTCTGGTACGTCAGCAGAGGGGCCCTAGGCGGAGAGGAGGTGGCTACCACCGACGACTTAGTGGAGGTTGGGTCTAACGGCGTGGTCATCTCTGCGGGTGGGAAGACGAAGTATGTGCCCTACCACAGAATAGTAGAGGTCCGGCTTGAAAACGGTCAAGTATTGTTAAACAGAAGGCGGGGTTAGCGCTACGAGTCCGAGGCTGGGCGGGGGCTAGAAGCGCCGGGTTGTAAAGCGGTCTCTCCTTTCAAGACCTTTGGTTCTATAAAGAAACCTGCGCCGCCACTCTTAGCTTAGTATTTTAATAACTAGCTATGTATTCGTTAAGCATTAGGTCTGAAGCGCCGACTTGCAAACCCCCCTACTAAATGCTAAAAGACTGCAAGACGCCACACGACGGACTTAGGATTAGCCCCGTCCCCCATTCGGCCAGCCGTTGACCCCGGCCCGCCGTCCACTAGGAAGGCTTGGCGAGCTCTGCGTATTTTCTAACCGCCTGTGGTATCTTCTGCAACAAGTCGATAGAGGTCGGGAGTCAAGTGGCCTTAGTCTTCCGCTCGCCGTCTGCAAAGGCGGAGCCACCGGGGGGCCTGCGCCATCACTGTAAAAGCCTTGGGCAGACTAGTTTCGTAGCCGTCCCCGGTGGCAAAGTCGCGATCGCCGCCCCGGCGGCCGTCCTCGTGTACACAGCCATATGCTGTTAGGTAACTAGTGGCTCACAGCAAGTAGGGACACGTATGCAACGGCGGCGGTACCTGAGGGGAGCGCAACTAGTGTGCTACGTCGGGGGGTTGAGGCAGCAGGCGCTTTTGCACATCTTGATTGTATTCGTTTAGCTTATATTTAGAAGAGGTGGTGCCACGTGTTGTTGGCGTTCTACGGCGGGGGGAAGGGGAAGACGTCAGCCGCCTTGGGGATCGTCATGAGGGCTTGGGGGCACGGGATGAGGGTTTTGTACGTGGGTCTGATGAAGACGCCTTTCTACCAGGGGGAGGAGGTGGGGGAGTACAAGGCGATGAGGAGGATGGGCGTGGATGTCCTCTACCTCACAGATTTTAAAAACCCAGCCGAGGGGCTTAGGCGCGCTCTTGAGCTCTCTGGGGGCTACGACGTGGTTGTGCTAGACGAGTTTTTGTATGCAGTTAGGCAAGGCTTTCTCAGCCCCTCGGCAGTGGGCCAGCTTGCCGGCGTCAAGCCACACGTCGTCGTCACTGGCAACTACTGGGAGCCCCAGTTCGCCGACGTCTTCGACTTAGTTACCAGACTGGAGGAGGTGAAGCACTACTATAAAAAAGGCGTCTTAGCCGTGAGGGGCGTGGACTGGTGAGGGCGGTCGTACTCGCCGGGGGGCTCGGGACCAGGATCGGACGCCCCGAGAAGTGCCTCCTCTCAGTGGGCGGCGTGCCGCTCCTCTTCAGAGTAGTCGGCGCGCTTATGCACGCTGGCTTCGACCAAGTCGCCGTTGCCACAACTCCGCGGCATGTAGGCGTCGTTTGGCTGGCCCGCCTCTGGGGGCTGGAGGTGTTGTACACCTCGGGGCGGGGGTACCACCACGACTTGGTGGAGGTGGCGGAGCTGGCGCCCGTCTTGGCGGCGTCGTGCGACTTGGCGGACTTGTCGCCTAGACACGTCGAGCAGTTGCTGGGGATGGACGTCTTTACCTCCGCCACGTCGGGGGGGCGGTTCGTAGGCTTGAGCTGGATCCCCAGCCGCGACCTGGACAGGTGGGCCGAGGTGGAGGTGGGCCCCCTCATTAACGTAAACACCTGGGAGGACCTGAGGAAGGCGGAGGAGGAGGCTCCCCCCGCCTACCCCATCCCCGTGGACCCTGCCACCCTCTTGCCGCATGAGATGACGCTGGGCGTTATGGAGGGCCTCTCGGAGGCGCCCATCGCGGTGGACGTGTGGACGTGTACTGTCTTAGACGGTCACCACCGCGTCGAGGCGGCAGCAAAGACGGGGCGCTGGGTCTACGCGTTGTTGCTTGACTACGGCGAGGTGGAGGTGAACATGCCTAAGCTGGAGGTGTTGTCCAGGGCCGCGTCGCGGCTCCCCTATCCGCCGAAGACCACCTGGCACACTTACAGGGGGCGCCACGTGAGCCAGCTTCCGTATGCAGTTGGGAGGGCCCGGAGGCCGCTTAGGTGCCGCCCCCTGTAGTCTTTTTATATAGTTGTAGATAGGCGGCGGCGAGAAGCGCCGAAAAGACGTCGTCTGTAAACGGGCCGAGTTCTCTAAAGGCGCCCTTCTTCTTCACCCGCTCCACCCAGTAGAGGGTGAGAACTGTGTTGAAGCCGCCCAGGTAGTCCGCCAGGGCGACGCCCAGCAACTCGTCTGCCACAATTCGCGGAGTGTCCGCGGCGAACTCCTCGGCGGAGAGGCCGGGGATGCCGCCGGCGTATCCCAAGGCGTCGAGCTCAGAGGCGGCGATTATTAAAGCCCAGACGTTTGGGTCGCGTAGAAACTCCTCCAGTTGTCTAAGGGCGTCGCCCGGGCCCGCGGAGAGGGGGGCCTCTCTTAACAACGCCTCGAAGGCCTTGGCGAACTCCTCCCGCGAGGCGCCTAGGGCTCTTTCAAAGAGGTCGTAGTCGTCTGCATCTACGACAAGTCTATACACTAAGTCCGCCGCCCTCTTTCCCACCTCTGTGGCAGGCCCGGCGAAGTGTTGCTCTTCTGGGTAGTGGAGGGGGACGCCCACGAGGACTGCGTCTGTGACCGTCCCTGGGCTCCTTCTCCGGTTGCAACGCAGTAAGCGATCTACGGCGGCCAAGGCCTTTGCCTCAACTACCGTACGCATGAGGTCGGCTAGCCCCCACCTGGATAGCGGGGAGTCTGCAAAGACGGCGAGGTTCGCCGTCCCCATACACGTGGGAGGGCTGAGCGCCACTGAGCCGAACACCGCGACTCCGCCCTCTGCCACACGTCTAAATGCACGTCTGAGGTCGGCCGCTGTGAGAAATACCGCCGCCTCTCCGCCATATTTGCGGCGCGCCTCCTCGGCCACTTGCATGTAGTCACCGCTGAAGTCCCTCCCCACTTGTATAAACAAGACCTTAGACACAGCCTCCGGCGTCGGCAACGTGGACAACACTCTATAAGAGCCCCCGAGGTCAACCGCGACGAAGCCGTCGCCGACTTGGACCTCCATGAGGCTGGAGGCGCCGCTGATTTTAAACGTTGTCCCGCACCCGCAGAACGTATGCAGAACCCGCGGCGCGGAGCCGGGAACCTTTGAAGTACGAGGCAAATCCCCGTCGGCGGGGCACGCGACCTTCTCGCCACGGACCTTGTATCCTCTTACTGACTCCCGTCTTCCGTAGCCTAGCGGCCAGCCCTCGTACACAAAACGTCTCGGCCGCAGGTTTGCATGAGGCTTCTGTGGCGGTGGGATAGACGAGTATTGCAGTTAAGGCGGCTTTTGTTAAAAAAGTGTTTTAACTTACTCACATGGACGCCGTTACTTCCTTAGAGGTGTACGTCGCCGATAGAAACGCCGAGTGGCTCGGCGTCCCGCGGCTGGTGCTTATGGAAAACGCCGGTGCCGCGGTGGCTAGAAACGTCGTCGCGCGGCATCCCGATGCCCGCAACGTCTTAGTGGTATGCGGCACGGGGGACAACGGCGGGGATGGATACGTCGCCGCCCGGCACCTACACGCCGCGGGGAGGAGGGTGAGGGTCGTGGGGCTGGGAGAGCCTAGGGAGGAGCTCGCCCGCGTGAACTACGAAGCGGCGAAGAGGCTCTGGGGGCTGGAGCTACGCATTGCGCAAAGCCCTCTTGAGCTACTAGCTCTCCAAGACTGGTTTTTAGAAGCAGATGTGGTGATCGACGCCGTGCTGGGCACTGGGATTAGGGGGGCCTTGAGGGAGCCGCACTCCACCGCCATAGAGCTGATGAACGCCTCACCAGCCCCCAAGGTGGCGGTGGACGTCCCCTCCGGCCTCGACCCAGACACCGGGGAGGTGCGGGACAAGGCAGTGAGAGCCGCGTTGACTGTCACCTTTCACAAGCCGAAGAGGGGGTTGCTGGTGCCTGGCGCCAGGAGGTACGTTGGGGAGCTGGTGGTGGAGCCGATTGGGATACCCCCCGAGGCGGAGGTGGTGGCGGGCCCCGGGGACTTCGCTTACTTAAACTTCGCCAGGAAACCAGACGCCAAGAAGGGGGACCACGGCCGCGTGTTGGTGATAGGCGGGTCGCTGGAGTACTCAGGCGCTCCCGTCTACGTGGCCCTCGCTGCGTTGAGAGGAGGCGTAGACCTCGCTGTGATCGCGGCGCCGGAGCCAGCCGCCCACGCCGCCAAGGCCCACGGACCCGACATAATTGCAGTGCCGCTAGAGGGCCCCCGCCTCTCTTTAAAACACGTAGAGAGGCTGGTTGCGTTTGCCGAGCGCTTCGACGTAGTGGCGATAGGCCCGGGACTGGGCGTAGAGGGAGAAACCCCAGACGCGGTGAGGGAGCTGTTTAGAAAGCTGGCGGGTAGGAAGCCCATGGTGGTAGACGCAGATGCAATAAAGGCTCTCGCGGGGGAGAAGGCCAGCGGCGTTGTCGTCTTCACGCCGCACGCCGGGGAGTTTAAGGTCTTGACGGGAGAGGAGCCGCCCACGTCGTTGAGAGAAAGAGCCGAGGCGGTGAAGAAGTGGGCAGAGCGGATAGGCGCTGTTGTTTTACTAAAGGGTAGGTACGACGTGGTGTCTGACGGGAGGCGGGTAAAGATAAACACCACGGGGACCCCCGCTATGGCCGTGGGAGGCACGGGAGACGTCCTCACAGGCCTCACAGCCGCATTTCTAACCAAGACGAAAGACCCGCTGGAGGCGGCGGCAGTCGCCGCGTTTGTCAACGGCTTGGCGGGGGAGCTGGCCGCCTCGGAAATGTACCACATAACCGCCAGCGACTTGTTGCAAAAGATACCACACGTAATTAGGAAATATGCCAGTAAGCCGACTACAAGCTAGCAAAGAACGGCGCTCCGGGGTTAATTGCTTGATGGAGCGGCTGTCTTACAAGGGCTAATCCCAAGAACGTCGTGTAACGTTTTGCAGTCTCTGAACATTTGTTTAAACAGAGGAGTTTGTAAATCGGCAGGTGACGCGGGTATGTCCACCGGGAGCTCGCCGGCCAGTTGGCACAACGAGGCAAGAAGCCTTTAGCTTGGCGGGATGACCGTCACTAGGACTATGTCGAAGTCGCTACTTGGCTTAGCGTCGCCCCTGGCCCGGGAGCCGACGAGAATTACAGTAGAGTCAGGTACTTTTGCGACAAGAGCGGCGACAAACTCTTTAAACATGTCGCCGTACTGACTTACCAACTCGACGCGTCTTTTTATAAACTCCTTGCCCACTGCAACACCTGCGTGGCTTTTTCAAAACATAGTCTCGCAGCGTCTTCGTTGTATAGAGCAACGGCGCCGCACTTAGACGTGGTGTAGTGAGGATTTAAAAACTACAAACCTCTAAGACGTGGGGAGGCACGTCTACGCCAAGCGCCTTTATGAGTTGCACTAGGTTGTGAGTAAAGGGGTAGGTTCCCGCTCTCTTAAGCAACAGCCCCTTGAGGTACAGCTCAACAGACTGATGCGCGGCAACGGCCCAGTGCCTACCTTCTGAGAGCATTTCGCTACGTCATACCACCCCTCCGCCTTTTCTATAACCACGTAGATATGTAACGATGGCCAATGATTTATTAATGGCTTGTTTTCAAAGGCGTGGAGCAGGTGGTGTTGCCTAACGGTGTGGCGTTGATTTTAGATAGGTTTTCGTGGCCTACTGCGGCTTTGGCCGTGGGGGTTGGGGTGGGGTCTCTTTACGAGGGGCGCGAGTTGAGGGGGGCCACCCACCTCCTAGAACACATGTTGTTCAGAGTGCCTGGGCTGGACGTAGACGCCGCCGTCGAGTCGCTGGGAGGTGAGCACAACGCCTATACTGAGAGAGATATGTTAGTCCTTATCTACGAGGCTCTGTCCGAGTCGGCGGCGGAGCTCGTAGAGCTTGCCTTTCGTATGTACGTCAACGAGAAGTTCGAAGTGGGCGACCTAGAGAGGGAGAGGGCGGCTGTTTTGTCTGAGCTTAGGCAGTCTAGGGAGGACCCCTCCAGCCGCGTCGGGGAGCTTGTGTTGAGGGCTCTCTTCGGCGACTCGGACTGGGGCGACCCGGTGGGGGGCGTCCCCGAGGTCGTGGAGGCGCTTTCTTTGAAAGACCTGGCGGAGCACAAGGCGAGGTGGTTTACGCCAGACAACACAGTGGTGGTGCTCTCAGGCGGGTTTGGCGACGACGCGGCGAAGAAGGCGGTGGAGCTCTTCGGAGGGTTGGAGGGCAGGGCGCCGCCTAGGCCTAAGCCCTCGGCGGGGGCCGGGCCTGGGTTAATTGAAGAGGTGGGGGACGTGGAGGGCGTCTACTATGCCAAGGCCCTCCGCCTGCAGGTGGACGCGCCGGCGTCTCTCTACGCCTTTCTTCACGGCGCGGCCTTTCACCTAGAGGCGGGGGCTAAGTCTATACTATTCCACACGGTGAGAAACGGCGGCGTTGCATACTCTTACTACGTGGACTACGACGTGGCGGGAGATGTGGGGTACCTGGCCGTGGCGGTGGAGTCCGCCCGCGACATTGACGCCGCGAGGAAGGCAGTGGCAGACGCCTTGAAGCCCAGAGAGCCGCCTCCCTACCGGCTAAAGTTTTACAGATACACGTGGGAGAAGTGGTGGCGGAACCCCGTCAACAGGGCGACCGCCGTGGCTGAGTACTTTTTCAAGGGGGGCGACCCCGGCCGCATGGAAGAGGTGTTTAGAAAAGCGGCGGAGAGGGGCACGTCGTGGCTACCGCCGTATGTGGCAGGGGAGGCAGAGGCCGCCGTGGTGCCCCATATCCGCTAACTACGTCGTGCGTCTAAGCCGCTGTCCGCGCGGCTTGTGGAGCCAGGCGTGGAGGAGGCTTTTTCTCGGGGGCTGTCTCCAGGCTGGAAATGTTTATATAATGGTCTTTTCTCCAACTTATGAGTTCCAAGTATGTAAACTTGTTACTCCTGGCAGCGGTTTTAGTAGCGCTGGGCGTCGCGGCCTACTCCGCGGCGCAGGTCGCCGCCTTGGGGTCTAAAATCTCCGCCTTGGAGTCCGCCATATCGGACTTGCGTTCTGACATCGTGGCGAAGTTAGGCAACGTGTCCTACGCCGTGGGTAGGCTGGAGGAGAGGACTTCTCTAATTGAGCGGGGAGTAGCGGAGGTGAGAAACGCCACCTCTCTACTTCAGAGAGCCGCCGCGGTTGCCGTGTGGGATGTGCCCGTCCGGTATGCCCGCCTCTTTTCTATACGCCACGACGGGGAGTTCTACTACCTCCACGATGCCTTGGGGAGGGGGGTTCTGCTGGTGCCGAGGGGGGCGCCGGGCGACTTGGTGAAGTTCTACGTGGGGAAGTACAAGCCGGACGTGGTGGTGAAGTACCCAGTGGAGAGGGCTGTTTTTATGTCCTCCACCCAGGTGGCCATGGCGTATAGGCTGTACAAGGAGGGAGCCGCCGACGTTTTTAGGCGAACTGCTGGCATAATGTGGGGCCGGGAGTACGACTGGTATTTGCCAGAGGTCGCCGCAATGCTGGAGAACGGGACTATAAAAGACGTGGGATCTGCCTACTCGCCTAACTACGAGTTGTTGGCCTCGCTTAGGCCAGACGTGGTGTTTGTCTTCTTCTACTCAGGGCCGTACGGCACCGAGGCGGTGTTGCAAAGGCTTAGTCAATTGGGGATTCCCTACGTCGTGGTGAACGAGTTTCAGGAGTCGTCGCCGCTGGGGAGGGCCGAGTGGATTAAGTTCATCGCGGCGTTTTTCAACAAGACTGACCTCGCCGTGAAGATATTCGACGGAGTCGAGGCCAAGTGGAACCAGCTGGTGGCGCAGGTAGCCGACTTGGAGAGGCCCAGGGTTGCGTGGTTTATAATCTACGGCGGCGTGTTGTACCCCGCCGGCGCCGGCGTTAGGGAGCTGATTAGGCTGGCGGGCGGCGCGTACGCCTATGCCAATTACAGCAGAGTAGACATGGAGGTGGTGTGGAGGCACAGAAACGACGTTGACGTCTTGATATGGTCTGGCTACGGCGTCTCAAAGGTAGAGGACTTAGTCAAGGTGGATAAGAGGCTTGCAGAGCTCAGGCCAGTGCTCGCCGGACGCGCCTACGCCTACAGCAAGGCGTTTTACCAGCTGGCAAACGCCTACCCCGAGAAGCTGTTAGAAGACCTCGTGCGGATTCTCCACCCCGAGGCGGCGCCGCCGGGAAACCTCACCTTGTTTGTACACCTGTCGTGAAGAGCCTTTTTTTCATCGGGGCTGTCGTCCTCTTCTTTTTCCAACTCTTCTGGGGACCTGCTGGTCTTGACTGGTCTGTGGTAGAGGCAGTGAGGCTCCCCCGGGCCCTCGGCGCCGTCTTTGCTGGCGTGTCTCTGTCTGTCGCCGGGCTTTTGTTACAGACAGCCCTCCGAAACCCCCTGGCGGACCCCTACGTCCTGGGGGTCAGCGGCGCCTCTGCGCTTACGGCCTTGGCGTCTTACCTGGCGTGGAGACTCGCCGGAGCCCCCTACCTGGGCTACGTATGGGGCGCGCTTGTGGGAGCCGCCGCGGCGTCTGTGTTTTTGACGTACCTATCCCGCCGCGCCTCTCTATACGTCGTGTTGATCGCCGGTGTGCTTACCTCGTTTGTCACGCACTCCGCGCTTCAGCTTGCGCTGATGCTACTCCCCCCCGAGGAGCTGGGCTACGTCTACCTTGCGCTTCAAGGCTCCTTCTCCGCGTACCCCCCCGGCCCGCTGGGCTACCTCGCCTTCATACCCCTGGCAGGTGCCTACGTGGTTACGTGGGGCATTGCGAGGTGGGTCTCAGCTTATGTCCACGGCGAAGAGGCGGCGGCTGGGCTGGGGGTAGACGTGAGGAGAGTCAACGCGGCGACAGTGGCTGTGGTCTCCGCGACCAGCGGCCTCGCCGTGGCCCTGGTAGGGCCGGTGGGCTTCATAGGACTGATGGCCCCCCACATGGCGAGGTGGCTGGCCGGTAGCTCTAGGCTGGATAAGACTCTGCCCGCCACGGCGGCGGCGGGGGCCTTCGTGGCACTGCTCGCAGACGCCGCCATGAGGCTGTTGTTGCCGAGAGACGTCCCGGTGGGGACGTTGCTTTCGCTTATCGGGGTGCCGGTCGCCGCGGCGGTCTTCTGGCGCCATGTACGTAAAGTTTGACGTGTATAAACGCTTGGGGGACTTCGCGCTTAGGGCAAGCGGAGAGGTCAGAGAAGGGGTGACGTGCGTAGTGGGGCCAAACGGCTCTGGCAAAACCACTTTGTTGAAAATCCTCGCCGGGCTGTTGAAGCCAGACCGGGGGCAGGTGGAAGAGTCTGGCGTGTTTTCTAAAGTGTACGTGGGGGAGTTCTACGCCCCTCCAGAGGCCACTGGCCTAGACGTGGTGCTTGCCGGGAGGACGAGGTTCTCGGGTAAGCCCGTGGGGCGGCTAGATGAAGAAATCGCCCGTAGATACGCCGAGTTGTTAGAAGCAGAGGCGTTTTTAAGCCGTAGGTGGCATACGCTGAGCGGGGGGCAGAGGCAGAGGCTTGTAATAGCCGCGGCGCTGGCGGCGGAGGCCGATTTGTTGCTCTTAGACGAGCCTCTGTCGAACTTACACGGCGACTGGAGAGAGAAGGTCATGGAGGTGTTGCAAAGATATGCAGAGGGAAGGGCGGTGGTGCTCTCCACCCACCACGGCGACGTGTTGAGCTGTTGCCACTGGGTGATAGAGCTACAAGACGGCGCGGTGAGGTGGGCAGGCCCCGCCTCGTCGCACCGCGGCGGGCTCAGAGAGGCGAGGTGTTTAAAAAAGGGTCAGCCGTAATTTCTCCACCGGGCGCCAGAGGGGCGGCCTGGACGCGTTGCTGTGAGGGACGTGTCGCAATACGGGAGAGACAGTAACAAAGCTTGTACGCGGAATACGGCCGTGGGGCTGGGCTAACTCTTCCTTAGTAGGTTTCTTGTCAAGTTTAGGAGCGTCTCGTATCTCCTGAGTAGGCCCTCCACGTCGCCTGTTTTGCGGTAGTACTCCTTGTCGAGGTGTTCGCCGTTGCAGAGGAGGCGAAACGTGTCGCCAGAGATTTCGTCTACTAGTACCAGCCCGCCGTTTTCCACTACTCCAAACTCAAACTTCACGTCGACGAAGTCGCAGTCGGCTTTTTGGTAAAGTCTTCTCAACGCCTCGGCGGCCGCCACGGCGTACTTCTTCATCAGCCGGACTTGTTCCGCATCTGCCAGCCCGGCCTCTACGACGTCTTCTTCCAAGACGAGGGGGTCGTGCAACTTGTCATCTTTGTAGTGAAACTCCACGAGAGGCTTTGAGAAGGGCTTCAGCGGCTGCGTCGGGACCCTCTTCAGATAGCTGCCGTAGGCTTTGAACCTCACAATTACCTCCACCGGCGCCACCTTGGCGGGCTTGACGGCGATGGTTCGAGGAGGCATGTATTCGATAAAGTGCGTGGGCACCCCCTCCGCCTCCACGTGGCGAAACAGCAGGGCGGACAGCTCGGCGGCTAGCCGGCCTTTTCCCGGAGCCGCGTCGCGTCTCGCCCCGTCGCCGGCGGTGACCTCGTCTTTAAACTCTAGCAGGTAGACGGCGTCTTTTCGGTATACCTTCTTAGACTTCCCCTCGTATATCAACTCCATGGAAGAAAGGTGTTGGCCATTTTAATTTTTTGCTTAAACTCAGCCGCTGTTCTACTTGTCGTCTCTATCTTCTTATGAAGTATGTATTTAAATTCCAGACTCCGCGCCTCCATGGACAAAGTCCTCGTGGTTGGAGACGGCGCCAGGGAGCACGCCATTGCTTGGGCTCTTGCTAAAAGCGGGGTGAGGGTGTACGCCGCCATGGGGTACCCAAACCCCGGGATGGCGGAAGTTGTGAAAAGGACGGGCGGCGGGTTTAAGATCGTCTCGACTACCTCGCCTAGGGAGGTGGCTGAGGCGGCTGAGGCCTTCTCCCCAGACTTGGTGGTGATAGGCCCAGAGGAGCCTCTTTTCGCAGGCGTGGCCGACGCCCTGGGGGAGAGGGGCTTTTTGACGTTTGGCGCGTCGGCGGCGGCAGCGGTGGTGGAGATGAGAAAAGACGTGGCGAGGGGGCTCCAGTGGAAGTACGGCATCAAGGGGAGGCTGATATACGGCGTGTTTAAAGAGGCGTCGGAGGCCTACGCCTTTGCCAAGGCCCTCGGCGCAGTGGCTATCAAGCCCATCAGACAGGCAGGTGGCAAGGGGGTTAGGGTGGTGTACGGAGAAGCGAAGTACCTCGACGGGGCTTTCGACGACGTAATTCTAAAAGGCGCACACGAGGCCAGGGAGCAGTTGAAGTCTTACAAAGACGTAGACGCTGCTGTGTTGGTGGAGGAGGGGGTCTGGGGGGTGGAGTACACTGTGCAGACGCTTACAGACGGCGACGTATTGTTCCCGTTCCCGCCGGTCCAGGACAACCCGCACGCCTTCGAGCTCGGCCTGGGGCCAGAGTGTGGGGGGATGGGCACCCTGTCCCCGTTGCCTTTTATAGAAGAGGCCGAGGTGGAGGAGGCCGTCGAGGCGTTGAAGGCCACTGTAGACGCCGTGGCTAAGGAGTTCGGCGTGAGGTACAGGGGGGCGCTGAGCGGGCAGATGATGCTAACCGCCAGGGGCCCCGTCTTGATTGAATACTACGCCAGGCTAGGGGACCCCGAGGCGGTCAACGCCATGTATCTATACGAGGGAGACGCCTACCAGTTGTTCAAGGCGGCGGCTGAGGGGAAGTTGCACAAGGCCGAGCGCAGGTTTAGGCAAGAGTACACAGTGGTGAAGGCCGTGGCGCCAGTGGGCTATCCGCACAAGAGAGAGCTGGCAAAGGGGAGGAGGTTCTGGGTGGACTGGGACGTGGCCAAGAGGGAGGGCTGTCTAATCTTTTTCGGGTCGGCGGTGGAGTCCCCCGGTGGGGGCTACGAGACGCTGGGCTCAAGGGCTGTGGAGGTCCTCGCCGCGGGCGCCACGCTGGAGGAGGCGTATGAGAAGGCGGAGAGGTGCGCAGACGCCGTCAGGGGCGAGGGGCTGTACCACCGCGCCGACATCGCCTCCCCCCAGTACTTAGAAGCCATGACAAGCAAGGCCGAGGCGGTGAGGGCTGTCTACAGGTGGAGGAGGGCCCGGGGCCTTGACAAGGTGAAAATCGTCTGGGAGCCCGGGAGAGGGGTAGAGCGCTTCGTCTTGTGACATGTCTGCCGGCCTCTTTGCCATTTTCCACTTCGGCGGCGGCGCCAACCTGTACCCCTTTATCTACTACGGCCTTAAGGCCATGTCTAACAGGGGGGACTACGCCGTGGCGTACGTGTGGGAGGGGGGGCGGCTGAGGAGGGTGGAGGTGGACTTGTCGAAAGAGGCCGAGGCGTCTGCGTTTGGCGAGGCGGCGGTAGGGTGCGTCTATGTGGAGAACTGTTGTAGAGAGACGGAGAGGGGAGTTGTGTGCGGCTTCGGCCCTGAGTCGCCAGACGTGGGGGAGAGGCCCGGCAAGACCGCCTACGTGGCCCTCGGCAGGGATGGGGTTTTGTACGCCTACAGGCCGCCGTCTCTCTGGCACCTCGCCGTGGGGGCCCACGGCTTTGACTTCGCCATCGTGGCCACGGAAACAGCGGCTGTGGAGGTGCTGGGGGGCGAGGTTAGGAGGAGCCTTCTGGGGGGCGAGTTGTTGAAGATACACAGCCTGGGCGTAGAGGCTAGCGGAGGCGGCGTGGTTGAGAGGGTCTGCGCCATGGAGTTTATCTACGCCAGCAGGCTGGACAGCGAGATAGACGGAGTGGAGGTGGCAGAGGCGAGGTCTAGACTCGCCGAGACGCTGGCGAGGAGAGTGGCGGCGCAGGTGGACGTGGTGGTGGGGGTGCCGGAGACCGGGGTGTACTACGCGGCTTGGCTGGCGCGCCGCCTGGGGGTTTGGTGTAGCCCCGCCTTTGTTGCCACGGCGAGGGGGAGGAGCGCTTTGCTGGACGAGGTGAAGGAGAGGATAGCCGTCATACAGCTGAAAGCAAACGTGGTGAAGTCCGCCGTGAGGGGGAGGAGGGTCTTGGTGGTAGATGACAGCATGATCAGCGGCTTGACGCTGAGGCAGATATCGCAGTTGCTGAGAGGCAAAGCGGGGGCCAGGGAGGTGCACGTGGCCGTGGCGTCTCCGCCTTTGAGAAGGAGTTGTCCATACGGCGTCAAGATGCCGCCTGAGAGCCACATGGTTTTTAACCACCTGCAGCCAGAGGACGTGGCCAAGGCGTTGGAGGTGGACAGCTTGTCTTACATCGACGTGGAGGAGGTGGAAAAGGCCGTGGGGAGACCTCTCTGTACTGCGTGTTTCCTCCCGCGGCCATGAGGCTGGGGGTGTTGGCCTCTTGGAGGGGGACTAACTTCAAGGCCATCCTCGACCACGTGAAACTCGGCGTGTTGAAAGGCGTGGAGCCCGTCGTGTTGATATACAGCGACGAAAATGCCCCCGTTAAAGACATCGCCGCTAGATATGGAGTAGATGCCCATTTCGTAAGGCACAGAGGCGTCCCCAGGGCCAAGAGGGAGGAGGAGATGGCCCAGGTGTTGAAAAACTACGGCGTAGACGTAGTGGCGCTGGCCGGCTACGACTATATACTTAGCGGCGCCTTCTTGTCAAACTTTAGGCTGGTGTTAAACATACACCCCTCCCTCCTCCCCTTCGCCGGGGGGAAGGGGATGTACGGCATGAGGGTACACGCCGAGGTCTTCCGCGCGGGGGTTAAGGTGACCGGGCCCACCGTCCACGTAGTCGACGAGTCGGTGGACGGAGGCCCCATCGTGGACCAGTGGCCTGTATACATCGGCGACATCTACGCCATGCCGCTGAGCCCCGAGGAGAAGATACAGCTCATCGCAGACCGCGTCCTCATCTTCGAACACAGGCTGTACTCAAGAGTGTTGCAAGTAGCGGCGGACGGCCTCCTCGACATTTATGAAGAGGTAGTCAGGGTGCCCAGAGTCGTGGAAGAGGGCGGCCGCCTCAGAGTAGAGGAGGTGGAGGCGCGTGTGAGGAGGGCGGCGCTGAGGATAACCCCGCAGTGGCTGAGAGAGTGGTCTGAGAGGCAGAGGGCCTACGTGGAGTTTCAAATGGGGGAGTGGGCCCACAAGCGGCTTGACTTAGTATTGCCGCCATGGTTACGTGGCTGAGCGGGAAGCCGCTTCACGAGAAGACTAAGGAGTGGGCTAGGCGGCATGTAAAGTTGCTGGAGGAGATCGGCATTACGCCTAAGCTCGCCGCCGTAATTCTCAACGATGACCCGGTGGAGTTGGAGACTCAGAGAAAGTACGTTTCGCTTAAGGCAAAAGACGTGAGAGACGTGGGGGGCGAGGTGGAGATATACGAGCTTGTAGACGTGCCGCCTGAGCGGAGGACGAGGGAGGCCCTATACCTCATCGATAGTTTAAATAGGCGCGACGACGTGACGGGCATCTTGATACAGAAGCCCGTGCCGCCGTTTGTAGACGAGGGGCTTCTCTTCCGACACCTAAGCCCGGAGAAAGACGTAGACGCCTTGACGCCGGAGAACAAGAAGGTGTTGCTCACGGGGTTTGACCTAGAGCGCGACTTACTTCCCTGCACGCCGGCGGGGATTATAGAACTGCTGAGGCTCTACGGCGTAGAGGTGAGGGGCATGGACGTGGTTGTGGTGGGGAAGGGGGAGCTCGTCGGCAAGCCGCTTTCTGTCATGTTAATGCAACTAGACGCCACGGTGACCGTACTGCATGCCCTCTCTAAAGACAAACTTTATTACGTGAGGCACGCCGACATGGTGATATCGGCGGTGGGGAGGCCGCCGGAGCTGTACAGCGACAACCCCTGGCGGCTCACCGGCGATATGGTGAGAGAAGGCGCAGTGGTCGTGGGCGTGGGCGGCAAGGTAGACCCCGCGACGGGGAAGTGGTACTTCGACGTTGATGAGAAGTCCGTGGCCGAGAGGGCGTCTTACCTAACTCCTAACATTGGGGGCGTCGGGCTGGCCACGAGGGCGAGATTGTTGAAGAACTTAATCCGGGCCTCTTACCAAGTGGCGAGGTCTACGGTGACTACTAGGCTGTTGTTATGAGGTATAGGGACGCCGGCGTCGACTTAGAGAAGCAGAGGTCTCTCCACAAAGCCGTTGCACAGCTCTTGGGGGGAGACGCCGGCGCGTACGTGAGGTGGCTTACGTTGCAAGACGGTCAGTACGCCCTCCACGTCGACGGCGTCGGGACGAAGACTTTGTGGCTTCTCCAGACGGACAAGATGTGGGTGGCGGGCTGGGACTGCGTATTTGTAAACGTCAACGACGTGGTATGCGACGGCTTCAAGCCCGTGGCGCTGGTGGACTACGTCGCCGCGCAGCCGGGGCTGGAGGAGAAGGCCGCGGAGGTTTTCAGAGGCTTGTCAGAGGCTGCCAGACGCGTCGGGGCCGTGGTGCTGGGCGGCGAGACTGCGATCATGCCCGACGTGGTGAGCGGCGTGGACGTGGTCTGCACGCTCCTGGCTCGGCGAGTCGCCGAGGCCAAGCCTCCCCAGCCCGGCGACTACCTCGTGGCGCTGGAGTCCACTGGGCCGCACGCCAACGGCTTCAGTCTGCTCAGAAGGCTCTTCAAGCCGGGGGAGAGGGTTTGCGGAGCCTCTGCGGAGGAGGTGTTGCTAGCCCCGGTGGCCGACTACTCGCCCGTGGCCGAGCTGATGCGGGAGGGGGTCGTGAAGGCGGCGGCGCACATCACAGGGGGTTCCTTTGCCAAGTTAAAAAGAGTGCTCGGGGGCCTCGGCGCCGAGCTCGAGCTGGGCGGCTTGCCCTGCTGGGCTGAGGAGGTGGTGAAGAGAGGCGTGTCCCGGGAGGAGGCGTACAGAGTATTTAACATGGGCGTGGGCATGGTGCTGGTAACCGACGCCCCCCACGACGCCGTGAGAAGAGCCGGCGACTTCGGCATGCAAGCTCGCGTTGTGGGGAGGGTGAAAAAAGAGGGGGTAGTGGTCGTAGACGGCGTAGTTTTCTAAAAACCCAGCCGCCGTCGCGTGGACAGAGCCTCTACTTTATGCGGGCATCACCCCTTCTGTATATATCGGAAGCCGTATGCGTCTCGGCGCCGTCATCTTGCGAGTTCTGACTCTGCCCACTTGATGTCGATCTTCTGTGGGTAGTCTCCTGTGAAGCAGCCGTAACATGCGTTTTCTCCAATTACTTTTCTAAACTTCTCTAGTGAGATGTAGCGGAGGCTGTCTGCGCCTATGAAGAACTTGACTTCTTCTACCGACCTGGCGTGTGCTATTAGCTCTCTGCGTGTGGGGAAGTCCAGGCCGAAGAAACAGGGGTATCTTATAGGCGGCGATGCGATTCTTACGTGCACCTCCGAGGCCCCAGCCTCTCTTAACATCTTCACCACCGCCTTTATGTTAGTGCCTCTGATCAACGAGTCGTCTATCAGCGCCACCCTCCGCCCCGACACCGCCTCTTTGACCACTCGGAAGGCGTCTCCGGGGCTTCTTGCATGAGGCGGGGTGATGAAAATACGCCCCGCAAATCTGCTCTTCACCACCGCCTCCACCAGAGGCTTCCCCAACGCCTCGGCGTACGCCGACGCCGCGACTCTGGCGGTTTCTGGGACGTAGGCAACCACGTCGACGCGGTCTTCTAAGTCCTCCTCCTCTGCCAAGGCGCGGCCCAGCGCCCTCCTCACCGAGTACACCACCCTGCCGCCCAGCTCGCTGGCGTTGTGGGCGAAGTAGACGTACTCCAAGGCGCACATCTTCTCGGCGGAGTCGCCTAGGCGCCAGGTGGAGAACTTTCTTCCGTACAACACGGCCACACCTGGCGCAAGCTCGGCGCCGCCGTCAAGCGCCACGGACTCCGACGCCGCGGCGAAGCCGCCGTGGTAGTGCCTCACCGCCAGAGGCCTGACGCCCCTTGGGTCTCTCACAGACAGCAGCCCCCACGGCGTGAGGGCCAGCAACGACGCCGCGCCTACGATTTTGTCATACACATGTCTCACCCCCTCCTCCACGCCCATCTCCCACACGGCCCTGGCTAGGGCATGTGCAAGCGCCTCCCCATCGAACTTAGCTTCTCTGTACAGCTGGCGGAAGTTCACCACAGTCCCGTTGAAAACGACGGCGATTTCTAAGTCTCTGTGCCTGGCCAACACCGGCTGCAAGACCTCTCCATAGGGGCCGGTGGTGCTGTACCTAGTGTGTATAAGGGCGCCCTCGGCCTCAGGAGGCGGCCGGCCTACCGCCACGCCTCCGCCGACGGCGTAGGCGTAGCCCACCCCCTCGTGGCCTCTGTGCAACAGCCACGGCTCCATCTTCTCCACAAACACAGCCGCCTCTTCTCCCCAGGCGCCTCCTATGCCGCACATGTCACAACACGAGGCGCATCAGCTCCCCCAGCTCCTCCACCCTCCTTCTGTACAACACAGAGGAGCCGCATCTTATCACGAACTCCTCGCCGCCTGCCTCGCCTATCTTCACCCCCGGCCCAGACTCGCCGGCTGTGATAAACCTGCCGTTCGACTCCGAGAAGAGGAGGAAGTCCAGCCTCGACGTCTCAGAAGGCGCCTTGCACACGTCCACCACGGCCCCCACGCCGCTGTTCACAGCCATCTTGGCCAGCGCCGCCGCCAAGCCGCCGAGTCCCACGTCCGTCGCCTTCCTGGGCCTCCACGTCTGGACAAGTTCTACAATCTTCTTCTCGACGCCGTAGTCCACCGAGGGAGGCGCCCCCGCCACTACGCCGTGTACTCTGTTTAAATACTCACTGCCCCCCACCTCGCCCCGGGTCACGCCCCAGAGAAAGACCCCGTCGCCGTCTTCCCACTCCGCCCTCGCCGCCTTTCCTACGCTGTCTATCCTGCCGAGGACCACCACAGCCACCACAGGCTTTATAGGCCTGTCTTCGTATTCGTTGTATAGGCTGACCTTGCCCCCCACCACAGGCACGCCTAGCGCCTCGGCAGCCTCGGCGAGGCCCTTCACCGCCTCTGTAAACTGCCAGTACACCTCTGGCCTCGCCGGGCTGCCCAGGTTAATAGAGTCGACAGCAGCTAGGGGGATCCCGCCGGCGACCGCCACGTTTCTATACGCCTTTACAAAGGCGTTGGCGGCCCCCAGCCTCGGGCTGAGGTACGTGTAGCGGGGGTTGGCGTCGCCCTTTACGACAAGCCCCACGTCCCCCAGCTCGTAGAGCTTAACCACCGCGGCGTCGCCCTCCCCCGGCTTCACAGCCGTCCTAACCCCCACGTCGAAGTCAAACCTCTGGTAAATTGTCTCTTTCTTAGCCACGTTAGGCGACGAGAGGACGAGGTCGATTGCCTTGTCCAGCGGCGGCTGAGGAATCTCCGGGAGAGGAGGCGGCTCATACGGCTTCATCGGCCACTCGATCTCGGGCGCCTTGGCGGCGAGCCACGTGGGGACGTCCGCCACCACCTCTCCTCTCCACTTAAACACCACGCGGGGCTCTTTTACAAACCGGCCCACCACGGAGTAGGGCACGTCGTACTTCTCAAGAAGAGACTTTACACAGCCCCACTTCTCCTCAGAGACGACGAAGACGAGCCTCTCCTGCGTCTCGCTGGAGACGGCCTCGACGGGCCCCATCTCGGAGTCCCACATATGCAACTTGTCTAAGTCCAGGGCGAGCCCCAGCCCGAACCACTCGGAGAGCTCCGCCGCCGCTGTGGACAGCCCTCCGCCCCCCAGGTCTTTGATGTATTTTACACACCTCCTCGCCTCTTGTACGAGGTCGATGAGGCGCCTGCCCATGAGGGGGTCCGCCACCTGCACCGCGCCGAGGTCCTCCTCCTCGGCTAGCGTCTTGCTGGCAAAGGCGGAGCCCCCGAGGCCCGTCTTGTCCGCCCCGAGGCCCACCACTACGAATAAGTCGCCGGGCTCCACGCCGCCGGGCGGCACTTCGCCTGCCTTCACCACGCCGACACAAGTGGCTAAGACGATGGGGGTGTAGGTAAAAGACTCGTCAAACCAAGTCTCGCCCCCCACCACGGGGACGCCCACCCTGTTGCCGTAGTCTGAGATGCCCCTCACCACGTTCTGCGCGATCCACCTGGCGTGGGGGTGCCCCGGCGGGCCGAAGTGCAGGTTTACCAAGAGCGCCACCGGCCTCGCCCCCACGGTCAATATGTCGCGTATGATCCCCCCGACGCCCGTCGCCGCCCCGTTGTAGGGATCAACTGCGCTTGGGTGGTTGTGAGACTCTATTTTAAAAGTGGCGTACACCCCCGGCGCCACCTCGACCAGAGGTGCGTCTGTGCCCGGCCCCCTCACCACCCATGGCGCCTTAGAGGGAAGTTTTTTCAACCACCTCCGCGTAGACTTGTAGCTACAGTGTTCAGACCAGTGAGAGGTGAAGAGGGCCAGCTCCACTTTCGTAGGCTCCCTCCCAAGGCCCTCTTTGATGGCCCTAAGCTCAGCCTCTGAAAGAGCCATAAAGGCAAGACCACTCCACTTTTTAAGTTTAATAGATTACTTACAACAACACCAAGGCCCGTGATGACGTTCTATCTGGAAATTAAGCTGATGTTTAAAACAAAGCCGCGGGGCAATTTAAAACACAACTTAAAAACAAGGGGGCTGTAATGGGGAAGAGGCTTGGTATTTTTAAGAGAACGTTAAAATACTAGTGTTATTTACAAGGCGTGGTGTACGCAGTGTACGTCAATGTGACTTACAAGCCGGCTGTGAGAGAGCCCGAGGGGGAGACCATTTCTAAGGAGTTGCTTCAGCGTTTTGGCTACGACGTGAAGGTGAGGGCTGGGAAATGTCTGATTATGTACATCGACGCCTCTTCTCCAGAGGAGGCTGCTGAGAAGGCTTTGAAAATTGCCCGCGAGGCCAGGCTGGGGAACCCAAACGTACACGTGGTGGAGGTGGTAAAGGTCAAAGAGGCATGATCGCCGTCTTGAAGTTCCCGGGCACAAACGGCGACTTAGACGTGCTGAGGGCCTTGGAGCTGGCTGGGCTGAGGGGCGAGGTGGTGTGGCACAAGGACTACACGCCGGGGAGGTACGACGCCGTGGTGCTGGCGGGGGGCTTCAGCTACGGCGACAGGCTTAGGGCTGGCGCAATAGCCGCGGCTACAAAAGCAGTTGACTACGTGAGAGAAGACGCAGAGAGGGGGGTCCCCGTGCTGGGCATATGCAACGGCTTTCAAATCTTAGTAGAAGCCGGCCTACTACCCGGCGCATTGCTCCCCAACGACCCCCCCGGCTTTATAAGCAGGTGGATTCCAGTGAACGTGACGGACAACGAGACCCCCTTCACCCTCCTCTACGAAAAAGGCGAGGTGGTCTACATGCCGGTGGCACACGCCGAGGGCAGATACGTCCCCGCCGGGCCGTACAACGCCGCCTTTCGATATGTAGAGAACCCAAACGGCTCTGTAGACGACGTGGCGGGTGTCGCTAGGGGAAACGTGGTCGGGATGATGCCCCACCCGGAAAGGGCCGTGGACCCCCATATATCACGTAGAGGCGTCGGCGGCTTAAAACTGTGGCTCAGCCTCAAGACTTGGCTGAGGACTTGAAGTACACCACAATTTCTTTCATGTTAAACGCCACGTTTCTCAGGGCCAACACGCCGTAGAGTTCGCCTCTCCTTGTCACTAATACCTTCCTCACGTTGTTTGTCTTCATTAAAAGAAGCGCCTCCCCCACGTGGGCCTCGGCGTCGATTAAAACCAAGAGCCTCGCCACTATCTGCAAGAGTCTGGGCTCAGCCCCATTACGTAGGCCCTCAACACGTCCCTCTCGCCGACGGTGCCTATAGGCCTTTTGGGGCTCGCCGGGTCTACCGCCACCACGCCTTTTTAAACATAATTTCAGCGGCCTCTCTAATAGTTGTGTTTGGCGGACACGCGACCACGTCTGTGCGCGCCACGGCGGCGACTCTCACAAGTTCTTTGGTAGAACTTCGTTTCCGTGCAACGGGCTATAGGATTTTATATACCTCTACATAACAGTATGTGGGAGCGAGGTGGATGGCCCGCGCCGAGCGGTATAGACAGTTAAGCGAGGAGTTTTTCAACAGAGGTTTTTACCCAGAGGCTTGTTTCTTCGCCCAGCAGGCGGCAGAGTTCTACCTAAAGGGGAAGCTTGTGGAGCTCACAGGCGCAAGGCCGTACACCCACTCGATTTTACATTTGTTAAAGCTTTTGGCTCAGGCAAAGGAAGTGCAAATAGACGACGCCCTGGCGAAATGTGCTAAATATTTAACGGAGCAGTATATAGGCTCAAGGTATCCAGATGCGAGGATGTTAGACTACGACAGAGACGACGCAGCGGATAAGATGTTTGTATGAGATTTTGAGCCATGTTTAGAGAAGTGTTTCTCGAGGCACATCGGCAGGCGGAGGAGTGGATAAGGGAGCTGTGCCGAGGGGGCTACACGGTGGTGCTGTTCGGCTCAAGGGCGAGGGGCGAGGCTAGGATTGACAGCGACTGGGACGTGGTGGTCATAGGCGAAGAGCCGCCGCCCGAGCCGCCGCACGACTTGGTGCAGGCACACTTCGCCACGGCCGAGGAGGCTAGGAGGCTAGTCGCCGAGTTCAACACCGTATTTGTAGACGCCTTTTACGAAGGCGTACTCATATGTGGCGACGAGAGGCTCTTCCAAGGGCTAAAGGCGCTGGCCGTAGAGGCCACGCGGGGCTACGTCAAGACCAGGGAGGGGTGGGTGGCGAAAAAGGCCGCCGGCCCCTAGCCTTTACACTTCTATATGTAAATAAATGACACAAATACGGCCCGTCCGTCCGTGTATTTACCATTTTTTGATATTTGTAAATTTTTTTACTCGGCAGATGACAGCTTGCATGGGCCTGGCGGAGGAGGTTTTGAAGCTGAAGGCTGAGAAGAGGGCTGTTATACTAGCTCACAACTACCAGCGACCTGAGGTACAAGACGTGGCGGACTTCGTAGGCGACTCTTTGAACCTGTCCCTAGCCGCCAAGAATACCGATGCCAAGATTATAGTATTCGCCGGGGTTTACTTCATGGCGGAGACCGCCGCTATTCTCAACCCAGACAAGAAGGTATTCATCCCAGACCTTGGCGCCGGCTGTAGCTTGGCGTCCTCCGTCGACGCCGAGGCGGTTAGGCGTTGGAAAGAACGGCACCCAAACGGCGTGGTGGTGGCCTACATAAACACCTACGCCGAGGTGAAGGCCCACGCGGACTACGTATGCACCTCGGCCAACTGTTTAAAAATTGTGGAATCCATACCCAGGGACAGGCCGGTTTTGTTTCTGCCGGATAAACACATGGGCCGCTACATAGCGGCGAGGCTCGGCCGGGAGATAGACGTCTGGGAGGGGGAGTGCCACGTACACGCTAAGCTGTCCGCCCCGCTGGTCCTCGCCAAGGTGCAACTCCACCCAGACGCAGAGGTGCTCATACACCCGGAGTGTAGTTGCGGCGCGACGCGTCTAGTAGAGTTACCAAAGATGGGCGTGGAGCCTAAGTTTTTGTCGACAGAGGGCATGGTGAAGTACGTGCGGCAGTCGCCCTCTA
>JBEULK010000055.1:0-3025 GCA_041287325.1 Pyrobaculum sp.
CGTCTTAAAAACAATAGCCAGCCACAGGCCCAGAGACCAGTAAAACTTTTAAACTCTTTTTTTTTTGAAAATATGAGAGGGGCGACAGTGGGCTTGGCGTTGGCGCTAGCCTTGGCCGCATATACGTTGGCCCAGCCTCCCCAGATGTTCTGCGCCACTGCCGGAGAGCTTGGCCTGGCAGGCGAGCCGCCCGACCTGGCCTTCTCAGTATTTGAGAGGGGGAGCTGGAGGCCTGCTCTTGCTTATGTAGAACCTGAAAACGTGACCTTCTTGCTAGTGCCCGCCCTGGTGGGTAATAAGACCGACTTGGAAAAGATTAAAAGAGGGGTCCTGCCCGGCCAGTTGCCCCCGCCTGTGCTTAAAAACTCTACTAAAATCTGCTTCGAGGCCGGCAGAGGAGTGCCCCAAGCCAAGCCGCCGGCCCACGGGAGACTAGTCGTGGTGGAGAAGAAGGGGGCTAAATATCACGTCTTCGTCACAAGAGTTGTCAACGCAACTCCCGCCAATTTCTCAATCCCCGTTGGGGCCAGGGCAGACGGTGAAAAGCCAGACTCCATAGAGGCAAGGGGCGAGTTGCCCAGGGGACAAAAAGCGCCGAGGGAGGGACAGGCCACGATACAACAGACAGTGGTCCAGAGCTACTGGGCCTCGTTTAAGTTATACAAGGCGTATAATAAAGACGTAGCGCCCGGCGGTTGTGTGTATTTTAATTTCGACACGCCGGCCGAGACTTCAAACACCGCCGTAGTGTTGCTAGGAGGCACCACCCCCGGCACCTACAGCTACTACGTCGAAAAACGTCAGGGAAGCCAGACCCAGAGATTCAGCGGCAACGTCGTCGTGTACAGCGGCTTGCCGCAGACGATAGTCGTGTGGATGGGCGGGGGGAGAGCGACCTACCTGGGGAGGATATGCAACCAAAACTCGAATACCGCAAAGATATACACGGCCGCGTTGCTCCAAGTCTCAAACCAACTACAATACCTCAGAGTAGACACGGTAAAAATGAGGGAGACACCAATTATTTTAGACTGGCAGGGCTACGAACCAGTCTATTATAACAACCACCTATTACAAAATAGTTATATTGCAATCCCCGGCTTTTACGCCGACGCCGCCTCTACGATAATCGTAGACGTGTATCTAAGAGTCCCCAAAGACCGGGCCTCTACCACTCTCTACGTCTACTGGGGAGCCTTATACCTCGGCTCTATAACCGGAGCGGCGGATCCAAGCGACAGTAGGTACTTAGTGTTTAACACACGGCTGTCGGTCCCCTCTAACCTATTCATGGCTCTGCTTCCTACAAACGGCCTCGGAGGCGTCATATCCATAGGCCCCGTAGACGCAAGATTTCCCGGTTTTAGAGCCAACGTGAGAGTTCAAGCCTACGTACAGAGGCCAACAGAGTTGGCGCCGGCAGGCGACGGCTCGTATTTTACAAACCTAACGAAAAGGTTAAAAGAAACTATTATACATTTCGAAGAGTGTCCCTTCAGCGTAAGGGCGTATATGAACAATTTAGAATTCTTAACGCATGTAAGAGATTTGCATTTGGTTGTAAACATTAACCCCTTTAATTTCGGCACGTGGAATGGGAAGAGTAGTTATGCTACAATTAGATATTACTTAAAGGCGTATGATAGTGGACTTCGTGAGTTATCCATACAGCAACAAGGCGGCACTGGGGAGGTTTACACAAAGGGGTCTGCTTGGTGGCTTGAGTGGCTCAAAGCCATATCAGTTGTGGTAAGCATGGGTGACCTCGTTAAGTCCACGATTGACGCGTTGAAGGGAGCGACGGCGGGATTCCCAATTATAGGATATGTGACTTTAGCATTGGATAGCTATGTATCCAACGCCCAGGCTAGTTTGAAATTCTGGGTTGAGGGCAACAGCCTAGTGGTCGAGTTTTACACCGGCTTCTACGACGACCCGTTAGTCGGGTCGCTGAGTATTAGACTGCCAAGTGAGGCCGCATATCTTGCAGTTACTAAGGCGGAGGTAATGAGCTGTATAATCACCTATTACTATACGTTGTACCAGGTCAACGGGCCTGTTTGGCCGACCACTACAATCGGCTACGCAAGTGTACCGGCTTCGTTGGCTTCGCAGTTTCCGTTTAGGACGCTTACCTGCGGAGCTCAGGAGATGTCGAGCTCGCCCAATACTTGTGTAAATGAGAATTATCGGTAGGTTTGGAATTAAATCAACATTTTTTCTATACATGTTAAACGTACCTCTCTACTTAGCTCTTTTCTCTAACGCCTTTTTCCCTCCCAACGTCGGCCTTTTAAGCGGCTTGACCTACTTGCTAGCGTACTATGTGGCCTGCGGCAGATACTTGGCCCCCGCCGCCATCTACCTAGGCGGATTTGCCGCACTGGCGGCGCAGGACGTGTACAACGTGAAAATTCTAGACGTCCCCGTGATAGTGTTGTATTTTATAACTGCCTTAATAATTTCTATTATCTACGCCTCGGTGTTTGTAAAAGGCAAGGGGAAGAAGCTGTTTTCAATTTTTCTAATACTTGTCGCAGTTGTTGTGGGGTCTATATACGCCCTTACAATCGGCACGTTGTGGAGGCTGGCAGTCCCCTCCATAGGCGTCGCCCCCTGGCTACCAGAGCCGCAAGACGCCCCCCTCTACATACTACTCTACGAGCTGTGGAGGCTAATACACGCGTCAATGCTCAAAGTGAGTTGCAGAAAGCCGAATAGCGGCGCCGAGACGCCACAGAATTTTGATTAGACAGTGCGCAGTTCTGATCCTAGGTAATCTGGTCATTGCCCGTACACCTTTTACAGCCCCAACAGATATGGACAAAAAACAAAACTGACTTAATAAAAATACAGGCAAAATTCAACAAAAACAGAAGAAATTATAAGAACAGAAAGAAGAAACAATAGAAAAGTAAAGCGAGTGGCGCCGGGGGTGGGATTTGAACCCACGCCCCCTCGCGGGGACGGGATGGCTTGCATAGGCCTCAAGTCCCGCGCCTTGGGCCGCTCGGCCACCCCGGCT
>JBEULK010000056.1:0-24181 GCA_041287325.1 Pyrobaculum sp.
AAAAGGGTATTTTTATTTCGGCATCGCCCTGTAAGTAGGTACGCGGCAAACTTTAAATAGAGGAGAATTAATAGAGGACGGGCCCGTAGTCTAGCGGTATGATGCCCAAGAGCGGCGCAAGCTCTGCATACGCCTCACGCGCGGGTGGTCCCGGGTTCAAATCCCGGCGGGCCCACTCTGTTTTTCGCTGGGGCTAAAAGGCGCGGAGCGGTTAGTATGGCCACTGCGGCGGGCGACGCGTCTTGGGGCTCGCCAGCGGGATGGCGCAGATTTAGAAGAGAGTGCCCACAGACTCAGACGCTGGTGGAAATCGGTTGGGCGGCTATGCCAGGGGGGCCTGTACCTCGACCTCCACCTCTGGAGGGCTCTGGCTCGTGTCTACCTTGGTGTAAAGCTCCCTAGTAGGCGTCCCGATGCTTTTCCCCTCCTTCAAGGCCCAGAAGATTATTGTGGCGTATGCGTTGTCTACCTTCTCGGCCGAGCCCGTGAACTTCGTCGCGGCTACCGTGGCCGGGGGGAGGGTCTTGTCGCCGTTTGGGTCCGGCGTGAAGACCTCGACGACCATCTCGTGACCGTCTTTGCCGTGGAATATAAGAATGGTGTTGGGCTTTAAGTCGCCGATTATGGCGTTTCTATTCGGCACTTTCTTAACCACGCTCCGCCCCCTTATCTCCTGCACTTCTTTTACCTCGACCTTAGCCATAGGCCTGCAACCCTACCCATATATTAACTTTTGGCTTATATAACTAGAGACGTGGTTGTGTGTGTTTGTGGTGAACCCCGCGCCGGAGGAGGCGGCCAGGGTTATAAACAGCGGCAAGAAGAGAGGGCTTGTCGTCGTGGTCGGCGTCTGCGAGGTGTCTTACAACGGCAGGGCCTCCGCCGCCCTTCGGCCCGGCAGACGTTTGTTAATAATTAAGAGAGACGGGACGCTGTTGATACACGAAGCTGAGAAGGCTCAGCCTAAGATTTGGAATCCGCCTGGTAGCTCTACTGCGGCGTTTGTAGAGGGGGGCCTCGTTGTGAAGAGCATTAGGCAGCGGCCTTTCGAGACGGTCAAAGCCCGCTTCTCTTCGTTGGACTTCGTCGGGGTTTTTGACGTGGGGGCCACCGAGCTTGAGCTAGTCGGCTCGGAAAGAGACATTGTCGACGCCCTTGTCAACGCGCCTGAGATAGTTGAAGAAGGGCTTGAGGTCTTGGGCGTGGAGGTGCCTACAGACGTCGGCCATATCGACATATTGGCTAGGGACAGACTAGGCCGCTATGTAGTTATAGAAGTTAAGCGTGACCTCGCCACGCATGAGGCGGTGTTTCAGCTTGCAAGATATGTAGAGATGTATAAAAAGAAGGGGCATGAGACGAGGGGCGTCTTAGTAGCGAGCGACATCTCTTCTTCTGCATATGAATATTTGAAAAGATATGGCTTAGAATTTGTAAAGGTAAATCCAAGAGAGTTGATTGCAGTAAAAAATAAAAATAAGTGAAATCGAAAGGGACACATTACAAATGTAAAAACAGGTGTTATGGATAGTGCTGATTATAAAATATCTTAGTATTGTATATACATGATAGTAGGGTATTATAATATGATATTTCATGCTTCGAAAAATTCATATACAGATTTTTTCTTTTTAATTTGGTAATATGTTAAAAATCTCGAGGGATTTTTAAATACGTATACGTATACGTCCGTGTATAGAGTACTGATTAACAAAAGGGAAGGGAGGATCTTGGTGACTGGCAAAGAGAAGGACCTGGCTCTCCTAGACGAAGGCTGGGACTTGGCGTATGAGTCTCTTGACTGGGATGAGGCCTTTGAGTACGCCATGGAGGTCGCAGAAGACGAAGTAGTGGAGTGGTACTACGACGAGCAGGTGAAAAAGAGGATTATTAGCAGCCTATCCATAGCGGCGTAATACGTCTATAATTATCGACGCGGCTCTAAGCGCCATTTCCCGCGGTATTACAAGCGGCGGGGCCACTCTCACAGTAGACGTCCCAGCTCCTATCACCGCGACGCCGCGTTTAAACGACTTTACCAGGACTTCATCGAGGTATTTGGCGGGCCTCCGCCCCTCTAGTAGCTCAACGCCGATCATTAGGCCGAGTCCTCTCACGTCGTGTCTGTCGCCGAACTCCTCCGCAAATACTTTTTTCAACTCTTCTCCCAGGGCCTCTGCGTGTTTTAACAAGCCCTCCTCCTCTATTACCTCTATCGACGCCAACGCTGCGGTGGCCGCCACCGGGTTTCCGCCGAATGTGTTGGCGTGCGCCCCCTTTGGCAGAGACATCACCTCCTCTCTCCCAATTATGGCGCCCAGCGGCAGGCCGGCCGCTATGGCCTTTGCAGTTGCGACGAGGTCGGGCTCTACGCCGAAGTGTTCGATAGCGAACCACTTGCCAGTGCGGCCAAACCCTGTCTGTACCTCGTCGACGGCGAATAATATGCCGTATTCATCGGTGATTTTCCTAAGCCCTTGTATGAAGTTGCGAGGCGGCACCACGTACCCGCCCTCCCCTTGCACAGGCTCGATTACCACAAGGGCGACCTCGTCGGGGCTTACAAGCCTTTTGAAGACCCACTCTTCTAAAAAGGACAGCGCGTATTCGCCACACTCTTCCGGGTCTCTTGCCTTGAAGGGGCAGTGTACTGGATGGGGATATGGCACGTGGATGACGCCGGGGACTAGGGGAGAGAAGTAGCGCCTATGTACAGGCTTTGAAGCTGAGAGCGACATCGAGCCGTAGGTCCTGCCGTGGAAGGCCCCTAGGAACGCTATTACGTACGGCCTCTGCCCCTTGAAGTAGCCCCTGGCGATTTTCAACACGCCCTCTACAGACTCAGTGCCGCTGTTAGTGAAAAACACCTTTTTCCTCCCAGACATCGGCGCTATTGACACGAGCCTTTCTGCGAGTTTTACCGCCACCTCGTAGTAAAAATCTGTGAGAGAGTAGTGTAGAAACAGCTCTGCCTGCCTCTTAACAGCCTCTACAACCTTGGGATGGGAGTGTCCCACGTTGGTTACAGCAATGCCGGCGTTGAAGTCGACGTAGAGATTGCCATCCACATCTTCGACCACTGGGCCGTAGCCCCTGGCAATGACAAGGGGGTACCACCTTGTGAAAGACTGCATGATTAATTCTTCGTCTCGTCTAACTACCTCCAGCGCCTTTGGGCCTGGGGGCTCTGTTAAAATTCTCGGCACTTTGTCGGGGTCGACAGGCCAGTGCCACTTAGGCATATAAATAATCTACAAATGTATATATAACTTTGACGTGAGCGATGAAGAGCATGGCAACTGTGGGCAAAACGATTTTTACCCCTTTGCGCTGTTTGAACAGTGAAGAGGGCTGGGTTGCCGAGCTGTGACGACTTAGGAGCCAGCGGATAAAACGCTTGTTGTCTTTTAGGCGTCTGTTTTAACGTCGTCGAACTTAGCGCTAAACCTGAGGCGTTTGGCGTCACGCCTTACGCCTCGGTCACTTGCCTGCCGCCTCTCTTCGACGCGCTTTGCCAGCAGTGCGTTAAGTTGACGTCTTTCTGCTCTGAGAGTCTTGGCACGGCTGTTGCGAGCGGTTAGACGGCTGGCGATGCGTAGGAGCGGTAGCTGGCGTTAAAGCGCTTGTTGTATTTCTTTGAAGTAGCTTTGGTAGCCCACCTCTTCGATCTTTTTTATCACGTTCTCGTCGCCCTCTAAAACAACCTCTCCCTCTGCCATGACGTACACCCGCGTCGGCTTTATGAAGCGGAGGACTCTTGCGTAATGCGTGGAGAGCAAGACGCCGCTTCCCGACGATACGAGTCTGGTTACAGCCTTCCCCACGGCCGCTATGCCGTCTATGTCAAGGCCGCTGTCCGGCTCGTCTAATATGACAAATTTTGGGCTTAGGAGAACGGCTTGGAGGACCTCGGCTCTCTTGAACTCGCCGCCGCTGAAGCCGGCCCCCACGCCTCTGTTAAACACGTCGGAGTTTAGACCGAGCTCTGCGGCGATCTTCTGGGCCTGCGCCAAGATCTGGGGGTTTGGGTCTGTAAGTTTTTTTCCCGCTCTTATGTTCGCCATGGCTTGAAGGAGGAAGGCGAACCTCACCTCTGGCACAGCCACGGGGGCTTGGAAGCCTACGAAAATGCCCTTTGCAAACCTCTCTTCCGGCGCAAGCTCCTTGATGGACTCCCCGTCGAGGAGGATGTCGCCTTCGATCACCTCGTACTTGGGGTTTCCCGCAATTGTTTGAAACAATGTAGATTTCCCGCTGCCGTTGGGCCCCATCAACACCACCACCTCTCCCGTGGATACCGACACGTTAACCCCCTTTAGAATCTCCTTGCCCCCCACGGCGACTCTGAGGTTTACTACTTCTAGCTTATGCATGGCTCTCCAACCGATTGGGGATTTAAAATATGACTTAAGAAGGTATTTATCTATCAGTCGAGTTGGGGCCATGCAAGAGCTGGAGTCGCTGAGGGCGACGATTAGCCACGTGGAGTCAGTGGAGGAGGCTTTGGGTGTGGAAAAGAAGTTTGCCTATCAAGTGGAGCTGAAGGGAAGGATTACGAAGGACATGGTGGAGGAGGTGAGTAGGTTGAAGGGCGAGCCTGACTGGATGAGGAGGCTTAGGCTTAGGATGCTTGAGATTTTTGAAAAACTGCCAATGCCTAAGTGGGTGAGGGCAGTCGAGGAGATCGACTTGGAGAAGCTTGTCCACTATGCAAAGCCGCAGATCGAGACGGTGTCTAGCTGGGACCAGGTCCCCAAGGAGATTAGAGAGTATTACGAAAAGCTGGGCATCCCTGAGATTGAGGCAAAGGCTCTTCTCGGACTGGGGACGCAGTTCGACAGCGAGATCATATACTTCAACTTGAAGAAGAAGCTTCAGGAAAATGGCGTGATAATGCTCCCCATGGAGGAGGCGGTGAAGAAGTACCCGGACTTAGTACAGAAATACTTCATGAGGGTGTTCCCGCCTGAGCACAAGTTCGCGGCGTTGCACGGCGCGTTGTGGTCTGGAGGCGTGTTTATATACGTCCCCCCTGGGGTGAGGATTGAACAGCCGCTGGAGACCTTCTTCTTCATCGGCCAGTCCATGGAGTCTCAGATGGAACACTCCATCGTCGTGGCGGACAAGGGCGCCTACGTCCACTGGATAGAGGGATGCTCTGCGCCTAGGCTTTTGAAATACTCCTTCCACAACGGAATGGTGGAGGGGTACGCCCACGAAGGCGCCACGTTGAAGATAACCACCGTGCAAAACTGGTCGCGCAACGTGGTCAACTTTAACAACAAGAGGGCTGTGGCCGAGGCCAGGGCGAAGGTCCACTGGGTTGAGGGGTCTATCGGTAGCAAGACGACGTACACATTTCCGTCCACGGTGCTCAGAGGCGAGGGGGCGTCGACGGAGATCATAGGCATAACCGCGGCCAAGGGCCCCTACTGGAAGGAAAACGGCGCCAAGGTCTGGCACCTGGCCCCGAGGACGAGTAGCAGAGTAGTTAACAAGAGCATCTCCGCCGAGGGCGGCGTCGCCGTGTACAGAGGCCTTGTGCACGTACAACGCGGCGCCAAGTACGCAAAGTCGCACGTTCAATGCGACTCGCTTGTGTTAGACAAAGAGTCGGCTACGATGACGATACCCCACGACCAAGTCTTCGAAGAGAGTGCCGTCGTCACGCACGAGGCCACTGCCTCTACGATCTCAGAAGAGAAGATAGCCTACCTAAGGGCCAGGGGGTTTACAGAAGACGACGCAAAGGCCGCCATTGTGCTGGGCTTTGTAGGCGACGTGTTGAAAGACCTGCCGTTTGAATATGCGGTTGTCCTAAGCCGCGTCATAGAGCTTGAGTTTGGCAAATTGTCAAAAGTAGGATAGCGTCAAAATCAACATTTAAAATTCTCCAATACCCTCCTCTCCATGTCTTGTATATTAGACAAGTTTAGTATGTGTACTCCGGAGGCCGACAGAAAGGCGGTTTTAGAAAAGGCGGTGAAGATTGGGGAGTCCCTGGGGGCCTCTCCCTACGACTTAATAGGCGTGGCGGTCGCCTTCGGGGCAGACCCCTATGAGGCTAAGAAAAAACTCGGCGTAGAGGTCTCTGGCCATAGGAAAAAGCCTGTGGCCACCTTCCTGGCTACGTATGGGAAGATGCACGGTTACGAAAAAGTAGAAGCCGCTTTACTTCGCCTGTACGAAGGCATTAGGGGGTCTTGCATCTGCCCCGTAGGCCCCATAGCTCCGCTTGGCGACAGCCGCTACATAGTCCAGAGGCCCTACGGAATTTACATATGTGAAGCTGGCGGCTGTCAGGAGGTGGGACCGGAGCCCCTGGTGTTGTACGAACACCCCACTGGCTGTATGTTCTACAACCCGCCGCTGGTGCTGGCAGAGCAGCCCATCGCGGCAGTGGTTAACGCGCTCAAGGCGCTAAAAGTAGCCCAGCCTGAGCTCGTCGCCCGATTCCTCCTGCCTGGCTTGTGTAGAGACTTGTGGGGGGTGTACATACCAGTTTTTTAAAACCGGCAAGCACTCGGCATTGATGCAAATAGGCATAGTGAGGCCCTACGAGGTCGAGTTCAACCCGGGCGACGTGGCCGACTTAGAAGAGGCGATTAGGAAAAGAGGACATGTCCCAGTCCGCCTATACGTAGACATGTTTGAGGTCGGCATCGGCCCGTTAGGCGTCAAGGTGAGGCAGGCTGTGGGCAGAGGCGCCCCAGTGGAGGTGGATGTGGCCGGCGCAGTCTTGCGCCATCTAGGCATCTTCCGGGATTTCGAGCAATTCCTCTACCGAATATGGGCTGTGAAGGCCTTGGAGGAGTCCGGCGTATATGTGATGAACCCCGTGCTTCAGTGGGCCGTGGCGGGGGATAAAATGGCGGCGCTTATGAAATTAGCCAAGGCCGGGCTCCCGGTGCCCCCAACAGTCGTTACTGAAAACATGTTCGTGGGGTACAGGGCAGTGGCCGATTTTAAAAAGGCAGTGGTGAAGCAGATGAGGGGGGCGATGGGATACGGCGTGTTTTTAGTAGAAGACCCAGACGTGGCCTTACACGTCTTTTCCATGTTGGTAAACATAAACAAGCCTATCTACGTCCAGAAGTATTTAGAGAAGGGCTCCGGCGACTACCGAGTGGTAGTAGTCGGCGGAGGGGCCATAGGGGCCGAGTACCGGAAGGGCGGGGGCTGGAAGACCAACATAGCCCAGGGCGCCTCTCCGCAGCCCGCGCAGCTAACCCCCGAGCTGGCGGAGCTGGCAGTCAAGGCCGTCGAGGTGCTCGGGCTGGACTACGGAGGCGTAGACATAGCCGAGACAAAAGACGGCTTTTACATATTAGAGGTAAACCCGACGATGTCGTGGCAGGGGTTCAAGACAGCCACAGGGATAAACCCCGCCGAGCACATAATCGACTACCTAGTCGAAAAGATAAAAAGATGAGAGCCGCGGCTATACTTAAAAGCGGATGACACGTCTGCGCTGTGACTTGTAGATTTGTGGAGATAAGCGTCGTGGTACACGCCACGGAGAGCCTAGACAAGGTCATAGGCTCTCTGCGCAGTTTCTTCGGCGACCTCCCCTTCGTCGTCGAGATCTACGAGGGGCACCACGGCAACCCCATATACCTCGTCACCTCTTACGTAGACAAGTGCGACTGGGTATTAGAGAGGCTGTGCAAGGCGTTTAACGGCGAGGTCCCCGCCTCGCGCGGAGAAGACGAGGGGCTGTACTACTTGAGGCTTGACAAACAAGCCTTGGCAATAGGCGTGGTCAAGGCGGTGAGCCACGACGACGTGGTAAGGCTTAAGATACGGGTTAAAAATGGCCTTTGTTAAGAGGGGGTTTGCGGAATTCGACGTGTTGAACCTAACGCCAGAGGTGGAGTTGGCGTTGTTTGAAGTAGGGGTGAGGGCAGTGGTGTTGAGAGAAGAAGCCGAGGCCGCGCTCGTCGCGCCTTTTGTACGCGGAGTGGACTTCAGCTGGGCCGAGGCGAGGGGGCGCCACCACTTCAATAAGCTTATACACAAAGAAGTACAGATAATCAGAGTGAACCCGCTGGAGCCAATTACAAGAGACCAGGCAAAAGCCGCGTATAAATACGGCAAGCACGTAGAACTCCCGCTGAGGCCTCTGCTAAGTAGACTGCCCCTCCTCGCCCAGTGGCTCCAAGTGTTAGAGCCCGAGGGGGCGATAGTGTCTACGACTGTGGAGAGCGCTAGGGATGTGAAGTCGCCTCTTGACGTGGCGGCGTTGCTAGTGGAAATAAGCGGAGACGAGGACTGGGCCAAGCCGGTTAAAGACTCCCTAGGCATCTTGACAGAGCTCGTGGCCGGGCAATGTACAGATACTTGATCGTGAGGGCGGAGGATCCCGTGGACTGTTATCTGCAGCTCTTGGAGAGGTACCCGCTGGCAGGGTTTGTGTCTTTGCTACAGCCGCCGCGGCTAGTGGGGATATACGACGACGTGTTGGCCTTCGGCGTGCCGAGGGCCGCGGTTAGGCGCGTCAGAGCCGTGGTGGCGTTGCTAGACGGCTGCCGCACGGTGAAGGTAGTGGGCACGTCTAAGAGGGCTAGGGCGGTTGCCGCCTCTATACGTAAAAGAATTTAAAACACCTCGCGGGGCGGCTCAAGTGATGAAGGGTATCAAATCAACGATGTGTGAAGACCTCGCGACGGACTGAGAAAGTTTAAAAAGGTGGCCTATATGTGGGCCGTGGCGCCGTCTGCCTATAAATACATGGCGATGTGGTATAGGAAGGTCGGGAGAGAGGTGCACGAGAGGCTAATGCGAAAGATATTGATAGAGTGGAGGAGGGGCCCTTCTATCGTGAGAGTGGAGAGGCCCTTTAGGCTTGAGAAAGCGAGGAAGCTGGGCTACAAGCCTAAACAAGGCGTGGTAGTGGCCAGGGTCAGGCTGATCAGAGGCCCGTTTAACAGGAGGAGGCCTGACTCGGGGAGGAGGCCTAAGAGAATGGGCGTCTACGGAATAACTGCGTGGAAGTCGTGGAGGCAGGTGGCCGAGGAAAGAGCCGCCAGAAAATTCCCAGGCCTCGAGGTGTTGAACAGCTACTGGGTCGCCGACGACGGCATCTATCGCTACTTCGAGGTGATACTAATAGACTGCAACCAGCCCGCTGTGAAAAACGACGCGCTGTACTCGGGAATATGCGGCAAAGAGACGCCGCGGAGGAGAATTATGAGAAGGCTGAGGCTGAGGCGGAAGAAGTTAATAGAACACCTAAAAGAGACGCTTTTGCCAAAACTCAAACAATAATCCAACAAGGCACCTCTTTTAGTCGTAGAGCGAACAGTCGGCAGTTCGGGTATGTGTCAACCGGCCAGAGAAGCTGTTGTAAAGTCGGCAAGTTTAAACAAGAAGACTTTTTTACCCCCCTTGTAATTATTAACGCCGCGACGGGCCGTTGAGAGCCGCATACGCGGCGCCGTGATTCGGCCTGACGAAGTCTGGGGACAATTGTCGAAAAATGTTCCGCCAGTTGCCGAACGTAAAAAAAAGTAGATTTGGTCATGTCTCTTGTGCGAATAGGCTTGTGGTTGTCTGTGGCGTTGGGCGTCGCCGTGGTGTTTGTAGTGTTGTACGCGGCTGGCTGGGCCCTAGAAGAGGCGCCTCCTCCTGTGGCATCTCCTAAACACGGAGGCGGCTTTGCTAATGTTAGTAAGAAGGTTTACTTAACGAATTGGAGTAGGCTTGTGGTAGAGGAGGTTTATATAGAAGGCGAGGTGGTGAGGCAGTTTAAGCCGAGGCCTGGGCTGTACATCTACGAGACGCCTGTACACAAGCTATACGACGGTTTTTTCTGGGAGAGGTGGGTATATAACATAACGCAGATAGGCGACGACGAGTATATAATTACTAGAAAGTTGTACTCCTATCTGGTGTTGGGCAATAAGACTTACGACGCCCTCCCCTTAGTCACTGTGTTCAAACTTGTAAACAACACGTTAGTGTTCTTATATCACGTCGGCACTGGGGTAGAGGGGAACGAAACTGTGGAAAAGTACTATGTCTTAAACTACACGGCGTACCCCGTCTCTACTAACTGCTACGTGGTCTTGCCGGCGCCTCCGTTTTGGCCCTACGTGGAGACTGGAAAGACTTTCAAAGTGAAGCTCGTCGCCAATGGAAGCGCTCCTATGCGGAGTATGCCAAACAAGACGTACTACTGGCGCAGAGCCGCCGAGGAGAATTTCAAAGTAAAAGAAAAACTTGTAGAGTGTAAAGGCCCCAGCGGGATGTGCTACTTGGTAGAGGGGAGGTACAGAGAAGAATCTGAAGATTGGCTAGACGGAGATAAAAGCAGATATGTAAGACAATACCGCTATGTATATTACGTAGACCTAAGCGGAGTCGTCGTCGAGGCGTATAGATACAGCGTTGGGAAATTCGGCGAGGTTCTAGAAAGTAAAGTAACGCTCATGGAGTGGCGATGAGAACAGTCATTACTGATATTGGCCGTAATCCTGGCACAGGGAGGCATTGACTGTAAGCCCCTCTGTACATGTCATCACTGTTGTGTCCAAGGCAGTTGTTCTTCTGGCTACTGGAGCGGCACTGTATGCGGCTGTGGCGAAGGCGATCCGCTACTAATATTTGAGCTAAACCCACCGAATAAGTGTAACCCCAAAGATCCTATGCCAGTACCTGGCGGTGATGCAGATCAATATTTACGAAAATGGGGATATTGTAATTCATTCTATTCATCTCGCTACGATCCCTACGACTACACTAAGTGTTCGAATTATGAATGTAGGTGTAGGTATCAAGCTATTAGAACGTCGGATAACCTAGCTATTCGTTTTATAGACGGACCTGAGCCCAGCCCTCAGCCAGCGTTTACTTGTAATGGCAATCCTGATTTGTGGTTGCCCTGGGGTTGCGTAGTTGATACAATCTACAACTGGCACGTAGCTTGTTAAATTCCCCTTTTTTCAGCCTCTTTTTGCTCTAAATAAATGGCCGACGTAGGCTAGGTTGAACGCCCCCCTCCCGTGGGGTCCGAAGTCGTATAAAAACGCAGAGTTTGTAAACCTGGCGAGGTTGTATATTGCAAAAACCCAGGGGAGGTGGTCTGGCCTTGTCTGCGCGGTTAGATACTTAGGCGCCCCCTCTTCGCCGTAGATAGTCAACTGTACCTCGCCTAGGTTTATTTTAGAAGCCTTGCCCTCAGGTCTGCATCCCACGGCGACGTACGCCTTGTCCCTCCCTACGGCGTATTCTAGTTTCAGCCTTCTGCGAGGCGGCTCCAAGCCCATGACTGCTGAGTACACGTCCGCCGCGGCGAAGACTCTCTCCAAGGCCCTCATCGGGGTGTATAGGCAGTTGCCCCACCCGTCTTTAAAACTTCCACAAATGGCGTAGTTCCCGCCGACGTACAGCTTGTACTTGACGCCGACTTCTTGAAACTCCGACGTCCTCTCCCCAGGCACGTCTACCTCCACGTCTGGGATGGGCACGTTGTTGTACAGGGAGAGCGAGGCCGACAGCCACCCGTCTCCCACCACGTACGTGGGCTTCCCAGAGAGGAGGGCCTTCTTCACGTCGTCGAAGCCGTAGACGTCGCATGAGTCTACCACCATGTCGTAGGGGCCCGCCGGCGATTCCACAATCCTCACGGCTAGGACTTCGCGCAGAAATTCAAGCGTAAAGAGAGGCTCGAAGGGGGGGACGTCCAGCAGAGGGTCTGCGAGGTTTGCGGTCAACACGTCTACCTCTACGCCGCTCTCTCTAAACAGATAGGCGAGATATGCAGACCCTGCCTCTAGGCCTCTAATGAGTACTCGCATGGGCGACTAGCCACGGCTTCTCCGGCAGGGGGCCGTGCTTCTCCTCGGCGTCTTTTATGGCGTATAGGCGGCAGTCCTCCCCCTGAGGCACCTTGGTGCAGAAGTCTCTGTGCAGGCGGGGGAGGTCTTCCCAGACCATCTTGGCGAGGGTGGGCCACAGCCTCCACGCGTGGGCGAACATCTGCCAGCAGACGTGCCTAATCTCGGCCTGTGCGGCGTAGGCACACCTCAACGGCGCGAAGTTCAGCAAGAGCTCCCTGGCGTTCATCTGCACCGCAAAGAGGACGGCGGTGGCGTTCGGCAGAATCATCCTGGCGTACTCCGGCCTGAAGCTCTGCCTCAGCTTTTGGTAGTCCTCGTAGGCGCGTCTCAGAAGCTCGGCTGGGAACCCCCTGGGCACTACGAAGCGGATCTCCCGCTTGGCGTAGTCCACGTAGCGCTGAGACTCAGACCAGTAGGAGGCCATCCTGTGCCTTATGAACTGGGTGTGGCACGCCCTTGAGCACTCCACGAGGAACTGAGCACCCGTGAACTCGAAGACAGACCAGTGCCCCTGTCTGTAAAACGCCGATATGCGCCTCTCCACGACGGCTGAGTCTTGCTTTACCGCCTCCTCCCACGGCGCCCCGCGGTACAAGGCGTCTACGAAAGCCGACACCAAGGCCTCGGAACCCCACGACCCCACCAACAAGACGCGGGGAGTCTCAAAGACTAGCACGTAATGTCCAACGTCCAAGTCTTAAACTTGTCGCAGTTGTACATATAAAATACCGCAAAATAAGCCGGCGTGGTTAACATCACTTTTTTAAACATCACAAAGGGGCTCAATGAGACGTTACAGATTTTAAACAAAACGAGGTCGGGCCCCGTCACAGTGGCCAACGCGCCTCCCATACCTCCGTGGCTTCAAGACGCCGTGTTAACCGCGTACTTAGTCCTCCTAGTCCTCGCTGTGGTGTTAATCGCGCACTACGTCTACTACGCCAGACATGCAGAAGCCAGGAAAGACCCCCCCGCCCCGAGTACGCAGGGCATTCTCTCGATAATAATCCCCGTGAAAAACGAAAAAGTAGAAACAGTGCTGTCCGCCGTGAAGAGGCTTACGTCAATAGACTGCGGAGAGGCTGAGGTGTTAATAGTATCAGACGACCCGCCTCCCGTCTACGAACAGATAAAAAAAGCAGTAGAGGCGCTCGGAGACCCCAGGGTGAAAGTGTTAAACAGGCCTAGGCCGGAGGGGTACAAAGGCACGGCGTTGAATTGGGCCGCCGAGAAGGCGCGCGGCGAGGTGTTGCTCCTCTTAGACGTCGACAGCATACCGCCGCCGGACTTGTGCACAAGAGCCAGAGCCGTGGGACAGCGCGAGATAGCGTTCCTCGGCTGGGACGGCTACGCCCCGGTCAAGACGCCGATAGCCTCGCTACAGCTCTTCTTGTATAAATACATGCTCTACCACATCGCCATTTTGGGGAGACACGCCACGGGCCACCCCATCTTCGCGCTGGGCTCGGGAATAGCTGTGAGAAAAACCTTTCTAAAAGAGATAGGCGGCTTCTGCAACTGCACAGCCGACGACTACGACATATCAATGAAGGCGTATCTAAACAGAGGCTCTGTGAAGTACCTCCCGGGCCCCCCCGTCTTTGTAGAAGTGCCTGCAGGCTACGAGACGTTTAAAAGGCAGTACGCCCGCTGGACGTACAACTCGGCCTACCTCCTAGTGGAACACGGGGCGAAGCTGTTTAAACTCCCCGCGCATTTACCCCACAGGCTGAGTATGTTTTTCAACGTGGTCACACACCCCCTAATGGTCCTCACAACGTTTGCCACGTTGCTGGCGGGGCTAGCCATGGGCTACATGGGAATCATACTCCCCCCACTACACATTTTAGTTCTCCAAATAGCGTTGGGCATAGCCGCTTTATTGCAGGTCTACTACGTCTACAGAATTGCGAAGAGAGACGGCCTCGGCTTCTTCACAGTGGCGGGGAGGCTGGCAGAGTCGGCAACCCTCCTCCTATCCCTCAGCCCATACCTCACCTTCTACGTATTCCTAGGCCTTTTCAAGAGGAGGATAAGGTGGTACGTCACCCCGAAGGGAGTGGCCGCGTTGGTGGGCAAGGCCCTCGGGCTGTACGAGCTCGGCGCCTTGGCGGCCTTAACCGCACTGCTGGCCTACGCAGTGTACGCAGGCAACCCCGTGTTAGCCGGAAACGCCGCCTTCCTCCTCGCCGCCTTTCTATACGTGTACCTACGCATCGCCAAGCCTTCTAGCTCCTCTTGACAATTGGGTAGGGGATGACGTCTTTAATCGACTCGGCGTTTGTAATAATCATCGCCAGCCTGTCCACCCCAATCCCCACACCCCCGGTAGGAGGCATGCCGAAGGACAACTCCTCAACAAAATCCCAGTCCAGGGGATGCGCCTCCTCCTTAGGAAACAGCTCTTCCTCCCTGGCGAAGTATTCAAACTGCCTCACCGGGTCGTTGAGCTCCGTGTACGCGTTCGCCACCTCGAGGCCCCCCACAAACGCCTCGAAACGCTCCACAAGCCCAGGCTTCTCTCTATGAGGCTTGCAGAGAGGCGTAGACTCCTCCGGGTAGTCCATCACAAAGGTGGGCTCTACCAACTTCTTCTCCACAAGTTTTTCAAAAAGCTTAACCAAAGCAACGCCGCGGTTGTAGACCTTGATAGGCACTTGTAGCTCTCTCAGCCTTTCCTTTATCTGGTCGTCGGTGAGCTTGTCCGGGTCCACCCCTCCGAACTCGCGCAGGGCGTCGTGAAGCGTAATGCGGCGCCACGGCGGGGAGAAGTTGATGCTCCACTCCCTGTACTTAACCACCGGGGTACCCAACACGGCGGTCACAGCCTCGTAAACCACCTCCTCGGTGAGCCTCATCACGTCTTTATAGTCGGCATATGCTTGATAAGCCTCCAGCGACCAAAACTCCGGGTTGTGCAAGGCGTCTATGTCCTCGTTGCGGAACTGAGGCCCAATTTCAAAAACACGGGGAAAGCCCGCGACGACGTAGCGCTTGAGGTACAGCTCGGGGGATATGCGCAGATACCACTCCTCGTCTATAGCCCACACCTTGGTGGTAAAAGGCCTCGCCGCGGCCCCGCCGTAGATGGGCTGGAGAACCGGCGTGGGGATTTCCACAAACCCCCTACGCCACATCGCCTCTCGAAACGCCTGTATAAGGCGGGCCCTCGCCGCCACGCGCCACCTAAGGCCAAGGTCTAACACCATCGCCACAGACCTATGCCGCATGTAAAACGGCGAGTCTCTATCCACCTTCCCCCACTCGGGAAGAGGCTGGACGGCCTTAGCCAAGAGGACAAGAGACGCGGCCCTAACGGCGTAGTCCCCCCTCTGCGTCTTCACCAAAGGCCCCTCAACCCCCACGAAGTCCCCCCGCCACACGTGCTCCAGCTGAGGCAACTTGGGGTCGGCCATGACCTGGAACCTGGCCCCGTCTTCGTAGAGGTCGATAAACACCACGTTGGGGTGCCTCCTCACGTCGGTCACCCTCCCCGCTGTGCGCACCACGGCGCCGAGCCACGGGTCTAGCAGAGCCTGCCTCCTAAGCTCGTTAAGCGCCTTGACGCTGTGAGTAGGAGCAAAGGAGTGCGGATACGGCTCCGCCCCCGCCTTCCTAAGCTCTGAGAGGAGCCTACGCCACTCCTCAATCTTGCCAGGGCTTTGCCTCTCCGACACATGCCCCACAAACCCCCAGTATAAAAACTACACCTCTACAACAGCCCACTTGCCGAACTCCACCTCCCTAGACAGAGGGACGCGGGGCCTAACCCCCAGCTCCAAAGCCTTGCGCAGAGCCCTCCGAGAAGGCACGTCGACGAAACGAACCAAGGCGCCTCCGGCCAACTCCACCAGCCTAGACAAGGCAACCACGCGCCCCCCCTCGACAGCCGCCCCCTGCAATGCGACCTTCCACCGCGACCTGCCCACGGGGGCCAGCCTCTCCACCACAGACCTCCTCGGGTCGTCGCCCAACACCTCCACCGCGGCGAAGCGCGGGATTCTGTCAAGCGCCTCGACGACATAAGCCGTGTGGACGAGGGAGAGGAGAGACGGGTCGGGCCCGTCTACATAGACGTACCTCCGAGAAGCCACGTACTGAGCCGCGGCGTTGTCGGCAAAGGCTACTACGTACCTCCCCACCTCTCCGTTAGCCACCACCACGCCGAAAGCCCAACGAGACGGCGCCCCCTCCCCCCTCTTAAAAACCCACAGAGAGTAGTCGTCGACAAGAAAAGCCTTTACCTTCACAGCCACGTGGCCAGGAGGGACTAAGAGGGCGGGCTCCTCCACCCTTGTCAACTCGCCGCCCTTAAGAACTAGGCGCCACACCAGCCCACGGCAACACGAATATTTAACTTTCCACTGACGCACACAGACCTCAAGGCCTACGTCGTTGCGGAAGGAGGAGAAGCTCGCCTGCACGCCCCCTGGGGCTAACTGCAGACGGCCGCCACTACCTACTCGGCACAAACAGTGGAGAATTACAAGAACCAGACGCCGGCAAAAGCTGTCGGCGCCGCCCAGAAAGGGGGCCTTTACAACCCAGACCTAAGAGCCCTAGGCCCGGCGCCCTAAGATCCGCTCCACCACGTCCTTGACGCGCTCAGCCACGGCCGGGTCGGGGGCCACCTCCTCAGGCCAAGGCCTCCCCCCGTACTCCTCAGGAAGCTTACGAGTAGCGTCAATCCCAAGCTTCGACCCGTACCCCGGCGTGGGGGAGCCCGTGTCTAAAACATCGACATGCGCGCCGGGGACCACCACCACGTCCCGCTGGGGATCCACCCTCTGGGCAACGGCGAAGACGACCTCGTTCAAGTCGTGGACGTTGACGTCGTGGTCCACCACTATCAACACCTTAGTCAAAGACATCATGTGGCCAAGCCCCCACAGAGCAAACATCACCTTCTTCCCATGGCCGGGATACCTCTTACGAATAGAGACAACCGCCACCCCCTGGAAAAGGCCGTGCGCGGGGAGGCTGAGGTCCACCACCTCCGGGAGCAGGAACTTGAGCATGGGGAGGAAGATCCGCTCAACAGCCTTCCCCATGTAGGCGTCCTCCAGCGGAGGCCTCCCCACCACAGTGCCGTAGTAGATGGGGTCCTCCCGCCTGAGAACCGCCTTGGCCTTAAAAACGGGGTAGAGACCCCCAGGGTCGTAGACGCCGTAGTGGTCGCCGAAAGGCCCCTCTCTACGAAGGTCACTTACGTCGACGCAGCCCTCCACCACAGCCTCGGCGCGTGCAGGTATGTAGAGATCCGTGGCGACGCCCTTCGTCACCTCCACCCCCTCCCCCCTTAAAACCCCCGCGAAGAGGTACTCGTCCAGGGGGTACGGCGTAGGCATCATGCCGCTTAGCAAGAGGGCGGGGTCGCCCCCCAGGACAACAGCGGCGTCCACACAGCCGGCAGACTGGGCGAAGAGGTCAGAAGCCCTCTTGTGAATCTGCGCGTGGACCACCGCCTCCCGCTCGTTGAGAATTTGAACCCGGTACACGCCGATGTTTGTAACACCGTCGACAGTCCTCGTCACAAAAAGGCCGTATGTTATATAACGGCCAGCGTCCTTCGGCCAGCTCTTAAAAGCCGGGATGGAGAGGAGGTTAGGCTCCTCCACCACCTCCTTCACAGGGCCCCCCCTCACCAGCTTAGGCATGAAGCGGCCCAGCTCGAAAAACTCCACAGCCGCTCTGAACTTGTCCACAAGCCTAACAGGCGGCGGAGCCGACAGAGGGGCCAAGAGGCGGCGCCCCACCTCCTCCAAATCCCCCCCAAGCGCCAGCCTGATGCGGTCCAAGGAGCCGAAGAGGTTGCCAACGACACGCCAGTTGGGAAACCCCCTCACAGACTCAAACAAGACGGCCGGCCCCCCCGCGTACGTCACCCTACGCAAAACCTCTGGAATCTCCAACTCGGGGGAGAGAGGCTCGCCCACTCTGACAAGCCACCCCCGCCCCTCCAAAGCCTCCAAAAAATCCCGAAGGTCAGAAAACACAGAGGAAGACAACCTCAACTATCTAAACATTTGTTCAATCCCAAACAGCGACCCCAGCCACACCCCCACGAAGTAGGTAAGCAACGCCGTCCCCAAGAGGAGGCCCACCGTCTGCAAAAACTCAAACTTAAAATCCCTGTCGGCGTAAACCGCCGCCTGGAAGGTGAGGACAAAAGTAAGGACCACCCCAACTGCGATCGACGCGGCAAAGGCGTGGTAGATGTCATGCGTGAGGAAGTAAGGCAGAGACATGAGGACAACCGCCACCATGTACCCCACCCCCGTGACAAGCGCCGCCACCACGGGAGACCTACCCACCTCGTGCTTAGTCTGCAGAAAAGACGCAGACGACATCGCGATAGACGCCCCAATCCCCACAATGAGGCCGATGACGCCAGCCACGACGGTGCTGTTAGTAGTGCCCAAAGCCCCCGCGTGCGCCCCCGTGATCTCAATAATAGCGTCGGCAAGGCCCAGGACAAGAGCCCCCATGTACTTCACAATTGTTTCGTCAAGCTGTGCGATGAGAGCCTGCTCGTGCCTCTCTTCGTCCTCGATAATACGCCTAAGCTCCTCCGCATCGCTCCCCGAGAGAAGAGGCTCCACAGACTTGTAGCGCCGGACGGCGTCTGCCTCCCCCCTCTCCAAAAACTTAGCCACGAAAGTAGCCCCCATCAACAGCCGGAAAAACGCCAAAGCCCACGCATAAAGCCTAAACCACCACGGCGGAGACACCGACACGAAGCGAGACCAGAAGCGGAAGTGGCTAAGCTCCTCCTCAGCCAGCGCCGACAAGACGGCTCTGCGAGACGCATTACGCTCCACCCTCGCCAACAGGCGGTAGACGAGGTAGTCCTTATACTCGTCCAACGCCGCCTCCCTAGCCACTTGAACTAAGTTCGACGTAGAATTAACTTCCATGTAGAAGTTGTTCTGTAGAATTTTATAAACTTTGCCCCTCCTCCCCGCCGCTCCTCCCCGCCTCGTACAAATTCTTCGCAATATCTAAAAGACAGGCGGCCACCCCCCTCCTCTCCTCCTGCAAAACCCTCAACGCCGACACGAAGGGAGTATCCCCCTCGATCCCAAACCCCCTCAGCAACTGCCAGAGGTCTCTAAAAAAGTCCTTAACCTTAAGAGAGCTGAGATACGCGTCGAAAGTATCCCTAGGAATAGCAACCCTACGCCTCCCGTGCACCACGGTCATCACAAGCCCCTCCCGCTCCAAGACAAAGACATGCCACTGAGCCGCCCCATACGAAAGACCCAAGTTCTTAGCAATCTGGTAGATAGAAGCCCCACCGGTGGATTTCAAAAACTCCAAAATACGCCTCCTAACCTCCCCAGGCTCCACAAAGAAGCCAAACCCCCGGTATAAAAACACAACCCCGGGAGAAGAGGAGGAAAAAACTTTTAAACACGTGCGTTCTCAAGAAGACGCACTCTTATGAGAGCCGGGCAAAAGCCCGGCCGATGTAATCTTCATGTTCCCCGGACGTCCCCCCCTGGCATACCCAGGCCGGGGCGCCGGGGAGAAAACCCCACGCCGCCGCCGAGGAGAAGCCCGGACAAACCCACCCCCCGGGCGGCCTTGCGGCCGTCCGAAACCGGTTGATCCTGCCGGACCCGACCGCTATCGGGGTAGGGCTAAGCCATGCGAGTCGCGCGCCCGGGGGCGCCCGGGAGCGGCGCACGGCTCAGTAACACGTGCCCAACCTACCCTCGGGAGGGGGACACCCCCGGGAAACTGGGGCCAATCCCCCATAGGGGAAGGGCGCTGGAAGGCCCCTTCCCCGAAAAGGACGGCGGCCGATCCGCCGCCGCCCGCCCGAGGATGGGGGCACGGCCCATCAGGTAGTTGGCGGGTTAAAGGCCCGCCAAGCCGAAGACGGGTAGGGGCGGTGAGAGCCGCGAGCCCCGAGATGGGCACTGAGACAAGGGCCCAGGCCCTACGGGGTGCAGCAGGCGCGAATACTCCGCAAATGGGGGGCTCCCAGGGAAGAACTAAGCAAGAAGCTCGGCCTCAGCCGAGCCCAAGCCCACTTTACTCTAATCATCGTTCTCCCACTCAGCACACCCAGGGACCCCCCAGCGGAATGCGGGCAACCGCGACGGGGCTACCCCGAGTGCCGGGCGAAGAGCCCGGCTTTTGCCCGGTCTAAAAAGCCGGGCGAATAAGCGGGGGGCAAGTCTGGTGTCAGCCGCCGCGGTAATACCAGCTCCGCGAGTGGTCGGGGTGTTTACTGGGCTTAAAGCGCCCGTAGCCGGCCCGGCAAGTCGCTCCTGAAATCCCCGGGCCCAACCCGGGGGCGGGGGGCGATACTGCCGGGCTAGGGGGCGGGAGAGGCCGCCGGTACTCCGGGGGTAGGGGCGAAATCCGTTAATCCCCGGAGGACCACCAGTGGCGAAAGCGGGCGGCCAGAACGCGCCCGACGGTGAGGGGCGAAAGCCGGGGGAGCAAACCGGGCCAGGCCGTAGAACTTAAACAAGTAGGAGGGGTCATGGAATGCAATGCCGCGTCCATTTATCGGATAATACCCTTCATCCTAACAGACGGCGGTATTTACCGCAGAGAAATCTATTTTACAAGCACAGACATAGCGCTGATAGAAAGACGCGTAGCCCTTGAGGCATTCGGCTATGGGGGATACGTCATTAAGCGCCACGGCTATGTAGTGAAGCTAAGAGGCCGCCGCTATGTTGAATGTCTAATTACCGCAATGCCAGGCCTTACATGTAAAAAACACAAAGACTGCCCTATTAGTCTACACCCCTATTACGCAGACAACGAACTAGCCCGAAGTCCTCTGATTATAAAATCCTACAAAGACCCCTCCGTACTAGACCCCTTTTTCTAGATGATTATCTTTACTACACCACGGCCGGCCCGGGCTCAAAGGGGATTAGATACCCCTGTAGTCCCGGCCGTAAACGATGCGGGCTAGCTGTCGGCTGGGCTTAGGGCCCGGCCGGTGGCAAAGGGAAACCGTTAAGCCCGCCGCCTGGGGAGTACGGCCGCAAGGCTGAAACTTAAAGGAATTGGCGGGGGGGCACCACAAGGGGTGAAGCTTGCGGCTTAATTGGAGTCAACGCCGGAAACCTCACCCGGGGCGACAGCAGGATGAAGGCCAGGCTAACGACCTTGCCGGACGAGCTGAGAGGAGGTGCATGGCCGTCGTCAGCTCGTGCCGTGAGGTGTCCGGTTAAGTCCGGCAACGAGCGAGACCCCCACCCCTAGTTGCTACCCCGCTCTACGGGGCGGGGGGCACACTAGGGGGACTGCCGGCGTAAGCCGGAGGAAGGAGGGGGCCACGGCAGGTCAGTATAGGGGTCCCTCTTCTGGAGGACCCCGCTGAAGCCCCGAAAGCCGTGGCCCCCAGGCATGTGTATTTAAACCAGGGAGGCCCCTACGGCTGTGGACATCATGGCCTACCTCTGCGGCCTAATTGCAGCTGACGGGCACGTATCTAAAGGAGAGATTACAATAGCGCAAAAAGACAAGCGCTACGTCGACTTGTTAGTAGCTTTGATGAAGAACGCGGGGTTAGACGTAAGGTCTGTGTTTTACGACGCCAAGGCAGGCGTGTGGAAAATTAAAATAAAAGACGCCGGCCTTTACAACTACGTAATAGCCAACGGAATACCTCCTGGTAAGAAGGCAGAACGAATTTTACCTCCAAAACTAGAAGGCGAATCCGCTCTCTGGTACATCGTAGGCTTTATAGACGGCGACGGCTGGGTAGAACAAGTAGTCAAAACGACAAGACACAAGGCCTACTATTTAAGAATAGGCGTAAAGACAAAAAGCCGAGAGCTACGAGACTGGATGTGCCAAGTCTTAGAAAGCAGAGGAATAAAGACCAATAAGGCAGACAAAAAAGACGGATACGAAATACACATAGACCGAGCCGAGGCGTGGCTGATAGCAAGCCTTCTGCTCAACCCCTACCACAGGGAAAGGGCCTCCCGAATAGCCGACGACAGATTATCTTCATCATAGCCTGGGGCCACGGCCGGGAGACCCCGGGGCTGCACGCGAGCTGCAATGGCGGGGACAGCGGGAACCGACCCCGAAAGGGGGAGGCAATCCCGTAAACCCCGCCCCAGTAGGGATCGAGGGCTGCAACTCGCCCTCGTGAACGTGGAATCCCTAGTAACCGCGTGTCACCAACGCGCGGTGAATACGTCCCTGCCCCTTGCACACACCGCCCGTCGCACCACCCGAGGGAGCCCTCTGCGAGGCCCCTTGCCGAAAGGTGGGGGGACGAGCAGGGGGCTCCCAAGGGGGGTGAAGTCGTAACAAGGTAGCCGTAGGGGAACCTGCGGCTGGATCACCTCCACCCGGGGGTGGGTAGTCCAAAGGGCTTCTCCTCGGCCCCGCAAGCCGCCGCTCCGCACGGCAAAGCCGTCCGGTGGATGGCTCGGCTCGGGCACCGAAGAAGGGCGTGGCAAGCTGCGATAAGCCCGGGGTAGCCGCAGGCAGGCTTAGAACCCGGGATCCCCGAATGGGGCCTCCTGCCGGGGCTGAACAAGCCCCGGCGCCCCGTAAGGGGCGGGAACGCGGGGAACGGAAACATCTTAGTACCCGCAGGAAGAGAAGCCAAAAGGGACCCCCTGAGTAGGGGCGACCGAAAGGGGGAGAGCCCAAACCAAATCCCCACGGGAAAACCGCGGGGAGATGTGGGGCAAGGGCCCGGGCAACCGCCGGCGGGCGGTAGCCGAAGTGGGCTGGAAAGCCCCGCCGAAGAGGGTGACAGCCCCGTAGGCGAAACCGCCCGTGGCGGAGTCCCGGGGCCCCGGAGTACTCCGCCTTAGTTTTGGCGGGGGAACACGCCGGCCACTGGCCGGCAAGGCTAAGCACGTCCCGAGTCCGATAGCGTACTAGTACCGTGAGGGAAAGCTGAAAAGAACCCCGGAAGGGGGGTGAAAAGAGCCTGAAACCGGGCGGCTACAGTGGGGCAGGCCCGAAAGGATGCCCCCTCCTGAAGGAAACCCCGGCGACGGGGGAGTACGAAGGAGGGGGTCCAGGGTCTGCCCTTACGTCTAGAAACACGGGCCGGGGAGTTCACGGCCGTGGCGAGCCTAAGGGGTTCAACCCCGGAGGCGTAGGGAAACCGACAGCCCGCAGCGGGGAAACCCGCGAGGGGCGGGGTCTCAAAGGGCCCGTAGTCACGGCCGTGAGACCAGAAACCGGGCGATCTAGCCCTGGGCAGGGCGAAGCGGGGCGAAAGCCCCGTGGAGGCCCGAAGGGGTTCTGATGTACAAATCGTTCCCATGACCTGGGGCTAGGGGCAAAAGACCAACCAAGCCCGGTGATAGCTGGTTCCCCCCGAAGCGGGTCCCAGCCCGGCCTCCCCGGAGGCGGCCGGCGGGGTAGAGCACTGATCGGGGGTGCGGGAGCCGAAAGGCTCCGGCCCCCGGTCAAACTCCGAACCCGCAGGCGCCGTAGAAGGGGGGAGGCGGGGGCGGCGGGGTAAGCCTCCGCTCCGAGACGGGAATAACCGAGACCGGGGTTAAGGCCCCCAAGTGCGGGCTTAGTGTCAATCTCAAAGGGCGTCCCCCGCCCAAGACAGCGGGGCCGTGGGCCTAACAGCAGCCATCGGCTAAGCAACGCGTAACAGCGGACCCGCCGAGGCGGGGGGCCCCGAAGATGTACAGGGACTAAGCCCGCCGCCGAGACCCCGGGCCTCCGGCCGTTGGCCGGAGTGCGGTAGGGGGGCGCGGCCGTGGGGCAGAAGCCGGGCCGTGAGGTCCGGTGGACCCGCGGTCGACGAAGATCCCGGCGGTAGTAGCAGCGAAGAGGGGTGAGAAGCCCCTCCGCCGGAAAAGACCAGGGCTTCCTGGCAACTTCAATAGGCCAGGAGTTAGCCGGTCCTAAGGCGGGGCCTAGTAGGCACCCGCCGAAAGGGAAACGGGTTAATATTCCCGTGCCGCGGGGGTAGGCTCTGCGGCAACGCAGGCCCCGTCTCCGACGCCTCGGGATAGGGCGGGCGGGACCGCCGTCCCGCTTAACCGTCGAAGGCCGGGGAGTGCCGTAACGGCGAGAACCGGCTGAAGGCGGGAATAGCCGGGGGTTTCCCCGGTCCGCCCGATTCCTGGGGCCCGTGAAAAGGAGACGGGGAACGAGCCCCCGCGCCCGTACCGAGAACCGACGCAGGTGCTCCTGGGTGAGAAGCCCAAGGCGGCTCGGGTGACCTCGGGCCAGGGAACTCGGCAAATTAGCCCCGTAACTTCGGGAGAAGGGGTGCCTGCGGTCTTGGGGTACACCCCCGGGGCCGCAGGTCGCAGTGACAAGGGGGACCTGACTGTTTAGCAAAAACATAGGTCCCCGCAAGCCCGTAAGGG
>JBEULK010000057.1:0-2920 GCA_041287325.1 Pyrobaculum sp.
AGGAGTAGCTTGGCCAGCGCCGTCTTCAGCTCCTCTCTGCTCCCTTTTAACGCGTTGTAGACCTCGGCAAGCGGCGCCACGAGGGCGCCCATCAGGGCGTGCGCCTCTCCCCGCCGCAAGGCATCTGACCATCCTCCCTCTGCGTCCACCCACGGCGAATCTGCCAGCTGTGGGGCCGCCGGCCTCTCTGGCACCGCAACTCCTACGCGGCTGGCGCGGCGTAGAGGCGTTGATCTCCGCTGGGGCCGCGACGAGTGGCCTCGTTGGATAAGTGCCGCCGGGGGGCTTAAAACGGCGGGCTTCTTACGTCTTACACTGCGAAGAGCCGCCCTACGCGGCCCCCGCGCTGGAAGAGGCCAGGTGGCTCTAGAAGCTCTCAAGGCGCCAGCGGCTCTCCAAAACGTCAAGATGTGGCAAAACGCCGCTACGAGCGTCGTATTTCACAAGTGTTACAAGGAGACAAAACCGGAGTGCGGCGGCCGGGATTTGAACCCGGGATCAACGGCTTGGCAGGCATGTGGGGGCTGGCCCTCGCCATCCTAAACCAGGCTAGACTACCGCCGCTATGCCCATTGACGGGGGCTGTTTTAAAGTTTTTCTCTCGTTATTTTAACCGTTCTTTATAAATATCAAAGTGTTTGAGAGGCACATGTCCAAGAAGCAGAAACTGAAGTTCTATGACATTAAGGCGAAGCAGGCGTTTGAGACTGATCAGTACGAGGTTGTTGAGAAGCAGACTGCGCGCGGCCCGATGATGTTTGCAGTCGCCAAGTCGCCGTACACAGGCATCAAAGTATACAGACTGTTAGGCAAGAAGAAGTAAGGAAAAATACAAATATTTTTTCTCCCCTCTCTTTCTATGCCTTATGTCTTCGGAGACGTCCACATCTCCTGGCTCGGTCACGACTCTTTTAGAATTGTGAAGGGGGGCGTCGTCGTCTATATCGACCCTTACCAGTTGCAAGTCTCTGAGCCTAAGGCCGATGTAATACTGGTGACTCACGAACACTTTGACCACTGCGACCCTCCTTCTATACAGAAGATTGCTAAGCCGTCTACCCAGGTTGTCGCCCCTAGGGTTGCTAGGCAGTGTGTGGCTAGGGCAGTGCAGAGCGTGGTTGAGGTGGCGCCGGGGCAGGTGTTGACTTTGGGGGAGCTGAAGATTACGGCCTATCCCGCTTATAATTTGAATAAGTTTAGAGACCCTGCGAGGGGCGTTGTTTTTCACCCGAGGGAGGATGGGCGGGTGGCGTATTTGTTGGAGTGGGGCGGGGTCCGGATTTTCCACGCCGGCGACAGCGACTTTGTGCCTGAGTTTCGAGAGGTGAGGGCTGACGTTGTGCTTGTCCCCGTGTCGGGAGTTTATGTAATGACGCCGCAGGAGGCTGCGGATTTTATAAATACTATAATGCCAAAGGTGGCTATCCCGATGCACTACGGCTCTATAGTTGCTTCTAGGAGGGAGGCTGAGGAGTTTAGCCGGCTGGTGAAGCCAGGTGTAGAAGTTGTGATTTTAGAAAGGGAAATATAAGCGCGGAGACTAGAGCGGCGACGATCCCCAAATATGCTTTTACAAATTTTTCTATTTTTATAATCCTTATCTTATAAGCCGACGCCGCCGCCAGCAAGGACGAGTAGGCTACTAATGTAAATGAAATCGGCACATGTATCGAAGCGCCTGCCAGCGCCGCAATGGCCACTGTGATGTTTGTGACCAGCGCCGTCCTAGGCCTTATCGCAACTAGGTCTAGGACCCACTTGGAGAGGCTGATACCAAGGTAGACGCCTATAGCTGTTGCTATGAAGGTCGTGGAGAGGTCTGTGGTAAAGAGGGCCACGTTGTTTAGGCCGAATAAGTAGGCTATTAAAAACAGCGAAGGGGCCGTGAGCCCCCCTCCTCCTTTGAGCAACCTACACAGCGGGTATGTGAGCACAGCGAACATCGGCGACGTCAGCCACAGAAGCGCCGAAGGTGTGGAAAGCCCCGTGATTGAATACGCGGCAACGGCCAGCGGTATGCTTATCTTAACTAATGTTAACAACAAGTATAGGGCTGTTAGGTAGAGGAACTCGGCGGGCCCCACCTGTATGGGCCTTAGGGGGCTCGTCGCCGCGCCTAGCGTTATCCCGGCTAGCGTTATGAAATACGCCTTCCTAAAGCCGAGCCCCGCGCCCCAGGCAGAGGGGCCTAGCAGCACTATGGAGTTGTTGTACACCAACAGCAGGGCTAGGACGGCGGCGTATATGTCCATTAGACGGAGGCAACGATAGTGACCAGGTGGTAGGCGGCGTCTTGGATGTTGTCAGCGATTTTGTCAGCGGTGTATATCAGCGTTATTAGGTGGTTGAACTCCACGGCGCCTAGGTCTAGTCCGTATATCTTGTCGAGACTGTTTTCCTTGATTTCGTCTATTTCTTCCTCTAGGGTGCCGATAATTCTTGCATAGTGTCTTAACTCTTCTTCATTTTTCATTTTAATCATTTTTTGTAGATATTCAAGCATGGTCTTTGAGAGGTTTAATATTTCTTTTACTTCGTTTGAAATAATGTTGTAGACGTAGTCTTTTTGCCAGAGGTGGAACCCTCTTTTAATCTCCTTGGCACAGAAGTACACCATGTCTAAGATGTTGTCTACGTTGTCGAGGAAGATTAGCACCACGTTTGTAATCGTCGGCACCACGGCGCCTTGTGCCACTTCGTCAACCATGTCTCTTACAAGTTCGTCTCCTTCTCTCTCAAGCGCCGTGATTTTCCTCACAGCCTCGTCTACCTCACTCTTGCCTACGTCGCGGCGTTCTATCAAGCTCATTAAGATCTGGAAGGACTGGTGTGAAAGCTCTAAATGTGAAGACATTTTGTCTCTAAACTCGTTGAGGCCGCTTGTGAAGATCCGTCTCAGCCTCTGCACAATTGGGCTTTG
>JBEULK010000006.1:0-1741 GCA_041287325.1 Pyrobaculum sp.
CTTGGCCACATGCTCTATATAGTGGGAAGCCGGGAGCTTGGCAAAGCGTTGAAAGACGAGGTGGAGGCCAAGGGGGTGCCCGCCTGGTATGTAGAGCTGTGGGGGCACTACATAGTGGCCGCTCCCCCCGGGGCAAAGGTGGGCGAGTTGAAAACCCCGGTGAAGGCAGTGGTGGAGCTCAAGACCGACTACCAGCTCGTGTCTAGGGAGTGGAAGAGGGACCCCACCCCGGTACGGATTGGAGACAGAGAAGTAAGGGAGGGCGGTCTTTTCGTCGTTGCAGGCCCTTGTTCTGTGGAGACTGAGGAGCAGATCATCTCCACCGCGCTGGCGGTTAAGAGAGCAGGCGCGGACGCCCTACGCGGAGGGGCTTTTAAGCCCAGGACAAGTCCGTACACCTTCCAGGGGCTGGGAGAGGAGGGGCTCAAGCTGTTGGCAAAGGCGAGGGAGGCCACGGGGCTCCCCGTCACCACAGAGCTCATGGACCCCGAGGACTTGCCTCTTGTGGCTAAATACGCCGACGCCATACAAGTCGGCGCTAGGAACATGCAAAACTTCACTCTGTTGAAAAAACTAGGGAGGGCTGGGAAGCCGGTGCTTTTGAAGAGAGGCTTCGGCAACACTGTGGACGAGTGGCTACTCGCCGGCGAATACGTGGCCCTCCACGGAAACGGAGATGTGGTATTTGTTGAGAGGGGCATAAGGACTTTTGACAAGACCCTCCGCTTTACCCTAGACGTCGGCGCCGTTGCATACGTCAAGCAACACACCCACCTCCCAGTGATAGGCGACCCCTCCCACCCAGCTGGCGACAGGAGGTACGTGATACCCCTGGCGCTGGCCCTCTTAGCCGCAGGCGCCGACGGGCTGATAGTAGAGGTGCACCCCAACCCAGACAAGGCCTGGAGCGACGCGAAGCAACAACTGACTTTTGAACAGTTTGAAGAACTGATGAACAAGGCGAGGGCTTTGGCGAAGGCGCTGGGCAGGGCGTAGATGCGCGTTGGGATCGTCGGCGGCGGCGCGATGGGCAACTGGCTTAAGAAGGAGATCTCTAAACTACACGAGGCGAAGGTATACGACGTAGACCCGGCGAAGAGCGACGCAGAGTCGCTAGAAGAGTTGACGAAATGGGCCGAGGTGGTCATAGTCGCAGTTCCCTTCTGGCTCGCCGCCGACGTATTGCGCCAGATAGGCAACTACGCCAGGGGTAGGCTAGTCATGGACATAGCCACTTTCAAAGAGGGGCTTGAAGAGGCCTATGCCTCGTTTCCCCCAGACGCCGAGGCCGCCTCGGTGCACCCCATGTTCGGCCCCGGCGCCCCCTCTCTGAGGGGCCAGAAGGTGTTGGTGATGGAGGTGCCGGGGAGGAGAGGCGCGGAGAAGGCGTTTCGTTTTTGGCAGGAGCTAGGCGCCGAAGTCCAGTGGGCAGATTTTAAAAACCACGACCGCTACGTCGGCGTTACAATTGCGCTAAACTACGCCGTAGGGCTTGCTCTGGCGCGGCTTTACGAAGAGCTCGGCGAGGAGGTATTTAAATACGGCGGCACGTCTTTTAAATACCTATCTACCTACGCCTTTTCGCTACTCAAAGACCCAAACGCGTGGCGATACGCAGAAAAGGCCCCCCTGGACCAGTTCATAAAAGCGCTAGTCGACAAGAGGACTCCAAAGCCCCTCGCCAGCCCAGACGAGGCTTATGAAAAATTTTACAAAGCGCTGTCCTGTCTCTAACTGCCGC
>JBEULK010000006.1:1841-8537 GCA_041287325.1 Pyrobaculum sp.
ATTGCTAAGTTGATTCTTAAAGAGTACTATGAGATGAAGAAGGAGGACCTCGTTGAGTTTTAGCTAAGATGACCTTTTAAAAGCAACGTATTTTCATTTCCTAACCTCTTTTCAAACATGTCAATTTTCTTATAAAGTTTGTAATACAGGACGAGTAGAGGCGCTTGGGCCACTAAATTATTCATCACGGCGGCGAGGTCAATTACATCTACATGGCGGCGTGTTTATTTAAGTCTTTCGATACGCCCTAGGTCCTGCGGCGTGTCTACGTCTATTAAAACCCCCGGGTCGTCGACTTCGACGTAGCGCACGGGGACTTTGCCTATTAGAACTCTGAGGCCCACGTCTCCCGACACCTCTGTCAACGCCGTGGCGTACGCCTGACGGCACAGCGCCACGGGGTTTCCCCTAACTCCGTGGTATGTAGGCACGGTCAACCCGCCTTCGCAACGAGCCACTTCCCTAACCGTGTCTGGCCTAACCAGCGGCATGTCGCCTGGCATAAATAAGAGACAGCGGGCGTCTACAAACGCGGCCACCGCCGCCTTCACGCTTGTAGAAAGGCCCAAAGCCCACCACGGGTTGTACACCGCCCCGTCTGCGCCAGACGCCCTCCTCACCTCCTCGGCCATGTGGCCCACAACGACGTACACCTCGCCGAGGGCCTCTCTCACTGTCTCCACAGCCCACCACACCAGAGGCCGGCCCCGGAGCGGCGCCAGGAGCTTGTTCCCGGGAAACCTCGTGGAGACGCCGGCGGCGAGGACCACCCCCACGCACATAATACGCTACTACGCATGTTTTTTCAAATAGGCGCACATGGCAAGAGCTAAGTGTGCTAAGGCAGGCACGCACCCGCTGCGTCTAAGGATTTTAAAACTGTTAGAAGAAGTGGGGCCCATGTCAGACGTACAGATTTCGCGGACGACGGGCGCCTCTCTGGGCTCTGTGCAGTGGCACCTCTATGTCTTGATGAGAGAAGGCCTTGTGGAGAGAGTCGCCGAGGGCGGCTTCGTCCGCTACGTCGTTAAATGGCGCCGAGGGCCTTAAGCACATCCTCCGGGGTTATGGGAGTTTTGTCAAACCTAGCCTTCGGGTTTATGCGCCTGACGGCGTCTTCCACTGCGTCGACCACCGCCGGTGTCGAGGCGATTGTGGCGGCTTCCCCAATCCCCTTAGTCCCAGTTGGGTGTTTTGAGAAGTGCGGCTCCTCGGCGAAGTAGACCTCGAACCTCGGCGCCTCTGCCGCCGTGGGGACGAGGTAGAAGGCGAGGTTAGGCGTGAGGAGGTTCCCCTCTCTGTCGTACACCGCCTCTTCGTACAGGGCCTGGGCTATTCCTTGTAGGGCTCCTCCGTGTACCTGCCCCTCGGCTAGCATTGGGTTCACCACCCGCCCCACGTCGTCGTACGACTTGTATAACAAAGGCTTGACAAACCCAGTCTCTGGGTCTACCTCCACCACGGCGACGTGGACGCCGAATGGGAAGGTGGGGTCGGCGTGGTAGACAGCCTCAACAGTGAGCTGTGCCTGCGCCTTCCCTCTCAGCACTGCCTTCACCACCTCGGCTATGTCGGCCTCCTTCCCGTCGCATTTAAACCTCCCCTCTGAGTACTGCGGCTCGCAGCCGAGAAGCTGAGCCGCCGCCTTTGACAACTCCTCTCTCAGCCTCCTCGCCGCCAAAATGGCCGCGGAGCCTCCCGCCGTAATTGAGCGGCTACCCATTGTGCCTATCCCGTCGGGGACGTACGCGGTGTCCCCCCAGTAGACCCGCACCTTTTCGATAGGCAACTCCAACTCCTCCGCCACTATCTGCGCAAGAGCAGTGGCGAGGCCCTGTCCGTGAGGCGTAAGCGCTGTGTAGACAGTGACGCTGCCGTCTCTCTCCGCCCTCATGACCACCGTCTCGTAGCCGAAGGTGGTGATCTCCACGTATACGGAAAAGCCCACTCCCACGAGCCTTCTCTTCTTCGCCCACTCCTCCTCTGCCCACCTCCTCAGCTGGTAGTAGCCAAGCCTCTCGAGGCCTCTCTCAAACGTGGCAGGGTAGTCGCCCGTGTCGTAGGTCACTCCCAGGGGGTTTGTGTGGGGGAGCTTGTCCACCAAGTTCCTCCTCCTAACCTCCACGGGGTCTAGCCCCAGCTCGTCAGCTACTCTGTCCATAATCCTCTCAATAAATAAAGTGGCCTCGGGCCTCCCGGCCCCTCTGTAGGCGCTCAGAGGAGTCTTGTTCGTAAGCACCGCCACGGCCCTCACCCTTGCGCTTCTAATCTTGTAGGGGCCTGGGAGCATCTTAGCCGCGGTGTCCGCCAAGCCCTCCCCCCAGTAGTACGCCCCCGCGTCTGCGTATACTGCGCCCTCCACGGCCAAGACCTCGCCTCTTGACGTAAAGCCCACCTTGTACTCAAGGTGGAGCCCCCTGCCGTGGGTAGTGGCTTTGAAGTCCTCGCTCCTCGTGGCCGCCCACTTCACAGGTCTGCGTAGCAGATACGCAGCTTTTGCCACAGCGACCTCCTCGGGGTAGACCAACAGTTTTGAGCCAAAGGCGCCGCCGACCCAGGGCTGTATGGCCCTTACAGAAGACAGAGGCAGGCCGAGGGCCTTCGCCACTTCTTTCTTGACGTCGAAGGGCACTTGAGTAGAGCTCCAGACCGTGAGCGTCGCGCCGTCGTACATCGCCACGACTCCCCTAGGCTCCATCGCGGCGGGCACAACCCTCTGAATAGAAAAGCGGCCCTCCACCACGTGGTCCGCCCTCTTAAAATCCGCCTCCACGTCGCCGCCTTCATAAATCTCGTCGCTGGTAACGTTTGAGCCTAGGGACTCGTCGACGAGAGGAGCCCCCGGCTTCAAAGCCTCAAATACGTCCACGACGGCGGGCAGAGGCTCGTACTCCACAGCCGCCTTCTCTAAGGCGTCGTACAAAAGGTAGCGGTCATTCGCAACCACCATAGCCACAGCCTCCCCCTGGTACCTCACCTTGCCCCCCGGCGCGAAGCCGAACTCCGGCCCGAAGACTGTGACGACGCCCTTGGCAGACCTCGCCTCTGAGAGGTCCACCCCCCTCACCCTGGCGTGGGGGTAGGGAGAACGCACAAAGCCTGCGTATAACATGCCGGGGAGCTCTATGTCGTCTACGTACCGCGCCCCGCCTCTTAAAATAACGTCGTCCTCAACCCTAGGCAGAGGCCTGCCCACGTACTTCATAACGCCTCCTTGACCGCCTCTACTATGTTCTGATACCCAGTACAGCGACAGAGCACGCCGCTGATCCCCTCTGCAATCTCCTCATCGCTCTTAGCCCCCCTCTTTGCCAAGTGGTAAGCCGCCATCAACATGCCGGAGGTGCAGTAGCCGCACTGGAGGGCGTGCCTCTTCTTAAACGCCTCTCTCAGCCTCTCCAACGTCTCGTCGCTGTGCTCAGCCGTGACGATCTCGGCGCCGTCTGCCTGCACCGCCAAGACGTTACAACTCTTCACAGGCCTCCCGTTCATGATCACAGTACAGGCGCCGCACGTAGCAGTGTCGCATCCAACCCGCACAGAGGTGTAGCCAAGCCTCCTCAACACGTGGACCAGCAGAGTCCTCGGCTCCACCTCCACCTCGTGCCTCACCCCGTTTACAGTCAGCGAGATCTTCACAGCCCCGCCAGCGCCCGCCTCACCCCGGCCTTTATAAGAGCCCTCCTGTGCTCCGCCGACGCCCTGACGTCGCTAGGCGGCTCCGCCTCCTTGGCGGCGACGTCCCCCGCCTCGGCAACCACGTCTCGAGTAAGGGGAGCACCCTCGAGAAAGGCCTCCGTCTTTTTCAAACGCCTCGGCCCCTCCCCGGCCCCCAGCGCCGCCACCCTAGCCCAGACCACGTGTCCGTCTTTCACCTCGGCGGCCACGGCCACCGCGGCCAGCGCAAAGTCGTTATGCCTCCTCGAAAACTTAACATACGCCCCCCTGGGAGGACACCTAAGCCTAATCTCTGTGACCAACTCCCCCTGGGCCAGCGCAGTCTCGTAAGGCCCCTTGAAGAAGTCCTCAGCCGCCGCCTCCCGCACCCCAGAAGGGCCTCTAACTTCAAACACGGCATCCGCTGCCAGAAAGACGGCGGGCCAGTCGCCGTAGGGGTCTGCATGAGCCACCGACCCCCCCACCGTGCCTAAGCTCCTTATCTGCGGATCGCCTATACGCCTAGCCGTCTCTTTTAAAAGCCTACACGGAGAATCCTCAAGCTGATAGTGCCTCGCCAACGCGCCAATCCTCACCCACTCCCCGTACTCCACGTAGTCAAGCCCCCTCAGCCTCCCGATGTCCACAACCAAAGGCGGCGCCAAGAGCCTCAGCTTCAAAAGAGGAATAAGACTCTGACCCCCCGCCAAGGCCTTAGCCCCCTCCACGCCGGAGAGAATACGCACAGCCTCCTCCAGAGAAGAAGCCCTCACGTACTCAAAAGACGGCGGAAACATAAGCCACAACAGACACAGATTTATAACATTACCTACACACAAAAAATAAAAAGACGTAACCCGTAGTCTACGTGATAGACCCAACAGCCGTGATAAACAACATCGCGGCCCAGGCCCCGTTGCTAGCCGTCGCGCTGACAGTGCTGTACTACTCACTTGACAAAAAAATAGAAAAACTAAACACAAAAATAGAAAAAGTAGAAGAAAGAGTTGAAAAAATCGAAAAACGAATCGAAAAAATCGAAGATAGAGTCCAGAACCTTGAAGAAGAGGTAGAAAAGCTTGAAGGCTCCGTGCAAAACGTTGAAAACGAACTGCGAGAAATGAAAAGAGAGTTCATGTCGTTTACTAAGGCGGTGGTGGACTTCCAAGAAACCTTTATAGAGTTTTTAGAGGTGAAGGGCGTGGTATCGAGGTCCGAGGCCGTGCTTTTAAAAGGAAGGCTGAGCCAGCTGACCCCCACGGCCAAGAGCAAGTACTACACACCCGAGGTGAGAGAGAGGCTCCTCGCCATCTTAAACAAAGACATAGACGACTTCACTTGGCAAGATGTGGAGGAGCTAGACCGCATATCTGAGCTGATACTGAAGGAGTACTACGAGACGGGGAGAGAGGACTTGTTAAGCTACTACCCCAAGTTGAGGATGTTCATCGCCATGATGCGAGGAATCCTCAGAGAAAAGGAACGCGAAACGCCATCTTCAGAGGCATCTCTACCTCAGTCTTGATAAGCTCCTTCGCCAGCTCGAGTCGCCTACACATACGCCGCGGAGCCCCCGGCGCATATGCCCCTACTACTACGAAAGCCCCCTAGGCTGAGCACCAAGGCTCTGGGCTTCGGCACACCGCCGACGGCAGCGGCGGGGTCAAGCGCCTTAACTACGTCGTGACTCTACATAAGACACGAAGTATGGAGGCGACAACGGCAGGGTCATTACCGAGACATCGGCGAGGTCGGAGGAACGGCAAGTGTTGACGGGCCGAGGCACCAGGCCACGTTGCTGTGGCGCTTGAGGTCGAGCTTCTACAAAGCGCCGAGGATAAACTGAGCACACGCGTGGGTGGATTCAGTTAGAAGCAACTTGGGGCCTGCGCCGGGGGGTCTGCGAGGCCGTTGGTTGAGGACGAAGTAGGGCCACGCCCAGCGGCGAAATAGTGGCGCCTATCTGCACGTCGGCTTAGAAAAAGGCTCCGCAGTCCACCTTTTACTTTTCAAAACAAGACAAGCCCAGACACACCCCCTCGCCAGCGCCTCCTCAGCCGCCTACACAGACCACAAAACCCCTCCTCAGGCGGCCCCGCCCACGCGCCTATGCCCCATCACGACGAAGCGGCGCGAAGAGGCGCACGCCAATGCGTGTGTAAAGCCGCTCAGAGGCCCCGGCTGGGCGTCCCCGCCTACACGAGGTACGGGACTTCCGGCGAGGCACGTCCACCTGGCGCCTAGCCCAGACGGCGCGAGGTGAAGTCCACAACCACGACATATGTACCGTTCCCAGCCAAGGCATCCACGACTATCTCCGCCCTGGCCCTCGTACACTCCCCCACGCCGAAGACCCTCCTCAGCGCGGTGGAGTTCCCCCACCGCACCCCGAACCACTCGCCGTCGAGCCAGAAGGCGAAAACCCTAACCTCCCGCGGCGCCTCTACCACACGGGCCTCCACATACGCGGGCCACCCCCCCACGTTACAAATTAAGACGTCGCGGTAGACAAAAGACCCACGAGGCACCACGAGGTCAAACCGCTGAGTCCCGTTCCACCCCACCCACACGGCAAAGGGAAGCTCCCCGCCCCCCACGCCGCTGTGCGGCGCAGGCAACGCCGACAATCCCCCGCCGAAGCCCCCCGCGGCGAAGAACAACAAAGCCGTCAACACGCCCAGCACAATCACAACAACAGGCGGACGGCGCTCCTCCACCTCCGCCTGCTCCACCCTCTGAGCCCCACCTGCCGAGGTCATCCCCACGCCTCTAGCAAGTATACTTTTAACAACTCGCCGGGGGCTGTCTTAAAGCCGATGTAGGTCGGCGCCGGCGGGTTTTGGCATCCATACCTCGCCAAGACGGCGCCGTAGGCATCTCTCACAATCACGTCGCCGAGGCCGGAAAGAGGCCTAAGCTCCACCCACCTCGCCGCAGCCGGAGGCGGGTTCAGCCCGTAGACGCAGCCAGAGGCGGAGCCCCGCCAGTAGACGCCGAAAGACGGGGAAAGGGAAGAAGTCAGAGCCAGATACTGGCCAG
>JBEULK010000058.1:0-22742 GCA_041287325.1 Pyrobaculum sp.
CTTAGCATCCTCCAAATCACCAATATCCTCCCAAGTCACTCTTGGGATGGTTAACTCCGCCTCCTTGACGGGCTCTTCGCGTACAGTGACGTCTGTGTCTATTGACACATATGCGGCGGGCCCAGGCTGTACTTGCACCACGACGAATCTGATGGCGCCGCCGTAGAAGGGAACGTCTATTGCCTGCCCCCTGGCAACTGGCTTGCCTAACAAGATTTGTTTTTTCAAGTACTCGGGGTCTACGCGGACTGGCTCTGTCGGCGCCAGCACGACTCTCTGCGCAGGCCTTAGCTGTGCCTTCTTGACTTTTACAGTGTCGCCGATGCCAACGCCTGCGTTTTGTCTAATTATGCCGTCCATGCGAACCACGTCCTTATCCTCATCTTCTGGATACGCCGGCCACACTTGGGCATAGGCCGACTTTCTGCCTACTATCTCGACGTAATCCCCTGGCTCTATGCCGAGGCGCTTCATTATGCGCACAGGTATTCTCACAATGCTTCTCCCAACGTCGCGAGACCTAGCCTCAGCAACTTTAAGAATGACCTCAGACATGATAAAGACCCACCTTCTAGAATATAAAAACTTTCGAAATAAAGGCTTACTTAGTCCTTGCCTCTGCCCTTTCCAGCTCGGCCGCCTTCTCCGGAGAGGCGTAGGTGACGTAAACCCTGGCTAAGTCTTTCACTACGTCCATTTTGTTTAAAACGCCCAACAGCCTCCCCTGGTCATCTACTATAGGCAACACGCCTTGTTCCACCAGCTTGTCAATAACGTCTTTAACACTTTCATCTACTTTGACTGTGTGTGTTATTTGTTGAGACACGTCTATGGCTGTCAGCGTGCCTGCCTTTGAGTAGCGGAGTTTAGAAAACTTGGACTCCTTACGCCGACCAGATTTAGTAAAGAACACTAGCTTCTCTCCTCTTAAAGTCTCCTCAATTGGTCTTAGGGCTAAGTCGTCCACTGTTTCTACACCCATTAAGTCGTTGCCCTCCACTACGACGGCGCCGTCTAGTTCATAAGCGTTTATTCTCTTAATAGTAGAGGCGAGACTCGTAAACGGAGACACAGTTGCAATATCTGCTGGCGTCATCAACTCCGCCACTTTGACATCTCTGCCGCGTTGTTTATACGCTTTTAGTAACTCGTCTTTCGTCACGACGCCCGTGGGACGGTTGTCCTCGTCTACTATCACAACATAGTCTGTGCCAGCCGCCAGCATTTTGTACGCAATCTCCTCCACGGTGGCGTCCGCCTTGGCGGTGGGGTATTGAGACTTCATCAACTCCCCCGCCGTGCCCTCCTCCACTAAGACTCTGGCCCTCTCGCCGGGGGCCACCTCTTCTTTTAACACCAACAACTTGCCTCTCTGCCTCTTCCAATACCCAAGCGACTTCTCCGCTATGTATGTAATGTAGTCTCTCCTAGTTATAAAACCGACTACCTTCCCCTCGTCGTCTACTACGGCGAGTATGCCACTTCCGTTTTTAAGAAAGACTTTCCTAATCCTAGACAACGTATCTCTCATGTGTACAGTAGGTATGTCTGTGGACATAACGTCGCGAGCTCTGAGCCCTGTGACGTGTTTAACAGGCCTTACTCTTATAACAGCCTCTAAAGCCGGTTTAGAGACCAGCACCTCGACGGCTCTTTTCACCTCTACGTCTTCTCTACCCTCCTTGGGGCCGTATAGATATCCATGTATTACATCCCATATAGTCACCGCTCCTATTGCCCTCCCCTCTTTGTTAACCACGGGCACTACGTACAGCCCCGAGGCCGCCATGTAACGGGCGACCTCCTCTAACGGAGTGTCGGGCGTAGCCACGGCAACTCCTCTTGACATAACCCGCCACGCTCTAGCGTCGCCTACGCGTTTGCTCTCCCCTCTCGTAACTCTAGTCCCAAATATAGGCCTCGACTCTCCGGACCCCTTAAACCACCTCCTAGTTCTTATAAAATTCCATACAGTTAATACGCCAACCACCCCGCCTTCTTTATCTAAAACCACGTAGCCGTCTACCTCGCCGCCTACCAGCTTTTTAAACACCTTGCTTATTCTTTCTACTGCTTTTACAAACCCAGCCCTTGACTTCTTCTCCTCAGCTTGCGTATACACAGCAGCCACGGACTTCGCCTTGGGCTCTCTCAAGAGCAAGGCGTGTAGCAGGCCTCTTAGAGACACTATTCCCGCGAAATTCCCCTCTTCGTCTACCACTACCGCGCCCCATCTCTTCTCGCTTACAAGAATCTCTAACACGTTGTCTATTTTCCAACTGTCTTTTACTAGGAGGGGGGGATTAACAAACTCTTTTATCCGCATGTCTAACTTCTTGTTTTTAATAAGCAAGGCGGTGTGCGGGTATACCACGCCTATCACTTGTTCTGAAAACGCCGATTTAAACACTGGGACCACGTCGATGGGAAACTTCCTAAGATAGGCGGCCAGGGTTTCTAACGTGGTGTTTTCAGTAACTCTAAACGGGGGGTGCTCCACCACGTCTCTAACATACTGAGGCGTTTCCTTCTGAACCACTTTTTCTACCTCTTCTTTCTTCAACACATATCTTGTAGTGTCTAACTTTTAAAAATTAAGCCTCCCCTCCGTACCAAACCCCGTCGATGTGCGCGACGTATTTACCAGACCCAACGACGACCTCCCCGTAGGGCGTTTTTAAAGAGGCGGGCCCTATGACGAGGAGGCTCTGCCCAGCGGGGCTGTTTAACATAAACACTGTTAGCCCAAGGCGGCTTGCCAAGAGAGCCACGTCTTTGCTGTCAGTAACTACCGGCGCCTTCTTTATAAATGCATATATCACCGACTCGGCGACTCCAAGCTTGCCTGGGGCGGAGCTTTTCACAACGCCGGCAGGCGACTCTCCGTCGGCGGCTAGCTCCGCCAGAGGCGCAAGCCAGGGGTGGCGGAGAGACCACGTCTTAATTTCTTCTATAGAACCACGTCTTAACAACTTCTCTACTATAGACGACTTCTCGGCGTCTAGTTTAAACAACTCTTCAAACACGGTCTTCACCACGCCGGGGTCTGCCTTGAGCAACGATACGAGACGCGTCTTATAGACGCCGTCTGCGTCTATGGTAACTACCACAGTCTGGTAGAGTTTTCTAAGAAGTTGTAGAAGCTTGTCTAAAGAGGCTGTGGTCGCCACTACTTCTCTAAACTCCTCCCCGGTGGCGGGGGGTAGGTATTCGGCGAATCCCACGGCGAAATCCTCTTTTCGCAACACGCGGCAGAGGAGTAGGTCGCACCTGGCGTACGCTCCTCCGACTCTGAGCAGTATTTTTCTAAACTCGCCGCCTCCCTTCTCGTAGAAGCATACGACGCCCAGGTCTGGGACAAAGCCCACGTCTCCCGCCACCTCTAGGGGGTTCCACTTCTGGCAGACGTAGCCGCAGGTGCTTAGCCTAAATGCGTAGAGATACGCCAGCGCCAGCCCCGGCGCCAGCAACGCGGGCTTTAGAGGAGGCGGAAGTGCTAATAACACCGTGGCAACTGATAGAAATCTTGAAAACCTCGTAGAAATAGGAGCCGCGTAAAGCGAGAAAGCGCCTAGCGTTAGCAACAAGAACTTGTCTACGCCGGCGTGCGGGTAGGCCGAGGCCGCCGCGGCGGCGCCTATCGCTGTTAATACAGTGAGTTTTTCACATTTTAATAGACGGGCCCACAGCAGTAAGTAGAGGTGTAAGTGACGACGTGTTATATACAACGCCGCGGCCAACGCCCCCACAAGCGGGTTTATCAACATCAGAGCCGCGAAGGCCGCCAGCAATGCAACGCGTCGCATTGTTTATAATACGCGTCTTAAAATAACATGTGGTAGCCGTAGCGCGGGTCCAGATCGGCGTAGTGGGCAAGCCCAACGCGGGGAAGTCTACTTTCTTCGCCGCAGCGACGCTTAAAGATGTGAAAATATCCCCCACCCCTTTTACCACAATTGACCCCAACATAGGCGTCGGGTACGCAAGAATTGACGACTGCCCCTGTGACAAGCTTCCATGCAGGCCTGTGAGCTACTCGGTGGTCGACGGCGTTTGTTTCGCCCCGGTGGAGCTAATCGACGTGGCGGGCCTAGTGCCCGGCGCGTGGCAAGGGAGGGGGCTCGGCAACCAGTTCTTAGACCACCTCAGGAGGGCGCCCGTGTTAATACACGTAGTCGACGCCTCGGGGGGGACAGACGAGGAGGGCAGGCTAGTTAAGCCGGGCACGCACGACCCGGTAAGAGACGTGGAGTTTTTAGAAAAAGAGGTAGACATGTGGATTGCGTCGATATTAAAACGGGACTGGGACAAGGTGGTGAGGCTAGTGGAGTTTAGCAAGAAAAACATCGTAGAAGTGCTATTGGACAAACTAGCAGGCCTCGGCGTGTCTAGAGCCCACGTGGAAAAGGCATTAGAGGTCGCAGACCTCGTGAAAAAGCCGCCTAGTAAGTGGAGCGACGAGGATTTGTACAAGTTTAGCTACGCGGCGAGGGCTCTGAGCAAGCCTATAGTAATTGCGGCGAATAAGATAGACGTCCCCGAGGGCGAGGAGGGGTTTAAGAAAATAAGAGAGGCGTACCCAGAACGTGTTGTAGTACCAACGTCCGCAGAGGCGGAGCTCGCCCTCCGCAGGGCGGCGGCGAGGGGGCTTATTAAGTACAAGCCGGGAGACGGTAGCTTTGAAGTAGTAGGCCAACTAAGTCCGCAACAGAGAGCCGTGTTGGAGAAGATAGAAGACTTGTTAAAAAAGTGGGGCTCCACAGGCGTCGTTAAGGCCGTAAACTCGGCCGTCTTCGACGCCTTGAAGTATGTGACGGTGTACCCGGTGGAAGACGAGAAAAGGCTAAGCGACAGGGCTGGAAACGTCTTGCCAGACCTACTGCTAGTCCCCCACACGTACACGGCGAGAGACGTAGCCTATGTCATTCATACAGACTTGGGAGAGCGCTTCGTCGCCGCGATAGACGTAAGAACTGGGAAGAGGCTAGCCGCAGACGAGCCGGTGACCCACGGCTTGATATTAAAAATACTTGCTAGGTAGTCCTACTCCTAATTATCCCAACCCACACGTTTCTTTTTAAAACGTCGGGCAAGCGGCCGTCTCCATTTACGGGCGTCTCCACGTCTTTTACCTCCCTCGGCCTTGAGCCTTCTCCACGCGTCTCTGGCATCCTCTGGGTCTTCAAGTCTGGTCTCTGCGCCTTTAAGAGGGATATTATCTCGTCAAGTTTTTTCAACACGGCGTCATGTTCGTAAACTACCACGACCCTACTGTTTACCTCGACGTGTTGCTGCGCCTGGAAGGCGTAGCTGTATAAAGGCATCGCAAATGTGAAGTGACTTGCTACTAGCTGTTCTTCTACAACATCGCCGGCTTTCCTAGCCTTAGACAAGGCTTTGTATACAGTGTTTATAGAAATGCCCAGCCTCTCTGCTATTTCCCTCGGCCTTATGCCCTTAGAGTAAAGCTCGGCTACTTTCCTCTCGGTGTCTGTAAGTCTCACCGACATATTTGGCGGCGGCGGTATTAATGACTATTTGAAATATTCGTGTAATATACTTGTAAGCTTGTCCACGACCTCTCTGGCCTCGCTTTCTTTAATCTCCTCTCTGCCGTGCCAAGCCAGCGGCCCTCCCCAACGCGGTATTACGTGGATGTGGAAGTGAAACACCACTTGCCCCGCCTCGCGGCCTGCGTTTGTGACGATGTTAACCCCCCTTGCGCCTAGCTTAGCCCAAGCCTTGGCGAGCCTTGTGGCTATTTCAAAACCTCTTTTTGCCTTCTCCACGGGGGCATCTATTACATTTGTAAAATGTTCTTTTGGTATTACTAGCAAATGACCGTACGACGCTGGATATTTATCAAGAATTACTAAAAAGTCGTCATCTTCGTAAACTCTCCAAGCAGGGGCCTCCCCCCTAGCTATTTTACAAAAGATACATTCCATTACGCCACGTCAAATAAAGTATTTTAATACGTTCTCCCTAAGAAGCTGGGTGGGGAGCTTCGAGCATGCCCGCTTGGGGCGTCTATGAAAAAGCTCCCTGCCGCGGGGTCGCTACACAACTTCAAGCTCTGCATATACAAAATCACCGGTTTTTTGTACACGTCACCCTGCTGCCAGGGTTTTCTCCTCTTAAAACTGCGCCTAAGTAGTCCGGCTTCCTGCCGTTGAATATGTACATGGTGACGCAATTTCTCTTTAGGATAGAGATACTCCACATATCTAGCAACTCGTAGCCGCCGGGGAGGACGCTGGACTTAACTAAGGCTTCTAGCTCGTCGTACGTCAACTCCGACAGCCTCCTGGCGTTGGGATTTTTCCTGGGATCGTCGTCGTATACGGCGTCTATGTTGGCTGCATTTAATAACGTAGACGCGCCGGCGGCCTCTGCCACTAACGCCGCCACAGTTGCAGTGGACTGGCCTGGCTGAAAGCCTCCCGTTACTATGTACTTATATCTCCGCCACGCGTCTAGAAACTCTTCGAGATTTACGGGGACTTTTGGATACGCCTCGTCTCCAAGCAGCGATAAAAATAATAACGCGTTTAGGCGGCTGGCGTATATCCCGAGGAGGTCTTGAAACGTGTTCGACGCCCCCCCGCCTCTTGCAACAGCTATATACCTCCTAGCGACCTCCCCGCCGCCTACAACGACGGCTATTTTACCCCCGTAGTTTTTTACAATCTTCGCATATGCGTATACCAAGCCCTCGTCTTCAAAAACCCGCCCAGATAGCTTAAGCACGACTCTCATGACGCGCCAAAAAAGCCTCTATTCCTCTTAACACGCCCTCGATTACGTGGGAAGGCGCGTCGCCGAACTCCACCTTAGGCCGCTCGCCCGCGCAGAGGTTTTTAAAAACGTCGAAATTACGCATAGCCACCTCGACTAGGTAACGGTCTTCGTACTTATACAACGTCTCGACAAGGGCTTGTTGCGAACAATCCGAAGAAATCCAGGCGGCTCTCGACCTCGCCTTAGAGATTTCAGAAAGTAGCTGATTGGGGTCAACTTCTTGGCCGAAGAGTAAGACCTTTACCTCTTTACGCCCCAAGAATTTTTTCTGGACTCTAATACTCACCGGGCCGTAATCGCCTTCCTTAAACTCGGCAATGGCCTTTGTGACCTCGTCTGCCACCTTGGCTAATTCTACGTCTTTTACATGTAGTTGTTTAAGTCTCTCGCATTCGCATAATCGGCTGACGAAGTCTAAGACGGCTTCTTCTACAATCTTAACTACGACGTCTTGAGCCACGGCTTTGAAGAAGCACTATGTATATAAACAGTTATCCGTTGTAGTACAGTGACGAAAACAGGCTGGCAGAGGCATGAAGATGGATCTAAGCGCCGACTCCTACGCCGTCTTCTTCGGATAGATGTAGTCCTTAGGCGCCGCCTTTATGGGCTCTAGATAAGGCCTTAAGACCTTTGGAATCTCTACGACGCCGTCTTCTCTCTGGAAGTTTTCTAGTACGGCTGTAATAGTCCGCGTAGTGGCAAGCCCGGTGCAGTTTAAAGTGTGTACAAACTCTTTCTTCATCCCCTTACGCGTCACTCTAATGCCCAGCCTATACGACTGCCAATCTGTGACATTAGAGCAACTGGCTAGCTCTCTGTACTTGCCCTGCGCCGGGTACCACACCTCTATGTCGTACTTCTTGGCGGCGGGGGCGCCCAAGTCGTGGGCGCAGATGTTGACCACTCTGTAGGGTAGCCCAAGCCCTTTGATTAACTCCTCTGTGTTTTTGGTAATCTCCTCGTGCCACCGCCACGAATCCTCCGGAAGCGAGTAGACGAACTGCTCAACTTTATGAAACACGTGGACGCGGAATATGCCCTTGATGTCTCTACTCCCCGCGCCTGCCTCTTTTCTAAAACACGGAGACCAGCCCACGTACAACTGCGGCAACTCCTCTTCTACCAACTCCCGCTTGTAGAGATACGCCGCAATTCCGTGCTCTGCCGTGGCTATTAAGTAGAGGTCTTCGCCTTCGATTTTATATATGGCGTCCTTGAACGTGTCGAAGTCCAACACTCTTCTAATAACATCAAATTTTAACATATAGGGGGGCATCACTGGCCTAAACCCCCTCTGCGCCAGGTAGTCCAACGCATACATAGACATAGCAAAGTCTAGCCAGACTAGGTCGTCGAAGAGGTAGTAAAAACGGCTCCCAGCCACCTCGCCAGCCTTCAGCGTGTCTACCATTCTCAGCACTTGCTCAGCCATGTCCGCATGTCCTATTGGGGCCTTCTCCACCACCACGTATTCTACGCCGGGGTCGAGAGACGCGGCGGCGTCTTTCGCAACCTTCACCACGCCCCAATGCCTCACCGGGACGGAGTCAACGCCTTCGGGACATATGGGCACTGAGTCGTGTATTAAATTGGGGAAGCTGTAAAGCAACTCCTCTCTTTGTCTTTCTACCTCTTCGATTTCCTTCTCAATTTTTTCAAGCCTCGAGGCCAGCTCCTTAGCCCTCTCTACGACTTCTCTCCGCCTCTCAGGAGGGGCTTTTGCGCCCTCTCTAGACAGCTGGTTATAAAGGTGGCGGAGCTCATCTACTTCTTTCTTCAACTGTCTCCACTTGTTGTCTACTTCTAGAAATTTGTCAACTAGAGAGGGGTCCATCCTCCTCGCGTCAAGGACCTTCCTAACGCGGTCAGGGTCGTGCCTCAGCGCCTCTAACACGCTGTATGACATATGGGAGAGGGTGAGGGAAATATTAAACGTTTACCTGCCCACAAGCGCTTTAAGCAGAACAAACACTCTAGACAGCTCCTCTCCGCTACCTATTTTAAACACAAGAAGTGGGACCGCGTAGTTAGGATGCCAAAACTCGACATACGTCGCCTCCTTCATAGCCACGACGTGTATGAAATACTCCCTATCCCCCACTAGGCGGTATATATAACGGCGGCCTCGCTCAAACCGCAGAATATCCACTAGCTCATACCCAGCCTCGAACTCTCTAACAAGCAAAATATCCACATCTCATCACTACAGCCTATTTAAATGGTCTCTACTTCGTCGTCCCCCCCACCTTCAACGACACTGAAATAAACCACCTTAGCCAACTTCCTGCCCTCAGGCAACACAGTCCCCAGGTAGACCAACGCGGAAAGCCCCAGCAGGGCCAGCGAGAGGGCCAACGTGCTGTCAAATCTCAATTGACTTATAACAAACGGCGATATAGACGACCTCAAATGCCCCAGCTTAACCGAGGCGGCAATTAACGAAGACGTTAAAGCCGCAGAGAGGCCGACGGTAATTATCCACCTCCCATCGCCTCTATTTCTCAAGGCAGTGGCCACGTTGACAACTACGTAGGGGAGCACCGAGATAAAAGTCATCAAGTAGACCCCCGCCAGCAGTGGATATACGTCGAGCAATCCCGCCCACCACACATTGAAAAGAGTATACAAGACGCTGAAAATGACGAACACAAGGCCCACTTTTACAGACCTCGAAATAATGTCAAGCATATTAGACAGCAGGCCCAGGTATATTAACCCAGCGATTAAAAAATCAGCCGCACTCCCCCGTCTTGCAGTAGGGGTCTTTGCCCTCCTCCAGCGCCTTGAGCTTGGCCTCCTCGGCGGCTTCTTCAATTGAGGCGTCTAGCGCCATGGGCCTTACCACTATCTTCGTGTCTGCCAGCTTTTTCTTAATCTCCTGCTTGAGCCCAGTGTATATCACCTGCACCGACTTAGACTTGTCTCTGTACACTGTGATGCCCTTGACGCCGAGGGCCCACGCCAAGGCGAAGGCCCAGTACACGTCCTCCTTGGGGGCGTTGGCGGGCAGATTTATCGTCTTAGATATGCCCTGGTCTACCCACTGCTGGGCGCTTGCCTGCATAAGGACGTGCCACAGCCAGCCTATCTCCATGGCGGTGGCTAATATGTGTTTCACGTCCTCGGGCACGGGCGCGTCGCGGAGCATGCCCGAGTCCTCCACGACTCTCCTCACCTCGGGCGTCCAGAGCCCCCTCGCCTTTAGGTACTCTATGCCAGGCTCGTAGTACTCTACCAAGGTGCCCACGGTGACGTTGCGGAGGAAGGCCAAGGCGAAGACGGGCTCCACGCCGCTGGTGGTGCCAGCCAGTATGCTAGTGCGGCCAGTGGGCGCTATGGACAAGACCACGGAGTTCCTGACCCCGCCCTTCACCTTCTCCCTAAGCGCGTCTAGGTATGGCGCCAGCCACTGCCTAGTGCGCATTGTGATGTCTCTGAGGCGGTCCCCCGCCTCCCTCAGCTCAGGCGGGTAGACGTTTTTCACGCGCTCCCACCTAGACCACACGTAGTCTTGGAACTTGAGGACTGGGAGCTCTCCCCTGGCGTATACCGACTTGTCGAAGTACTTAAACGGACCCCTCTCCCTCGCGAGGTTTGCAGACTCGTCGAGGGCGTTGACATATATCCACCCCATTATGCGGTTGATCAGCTCCACCGCCTCCCAAGAGGCGTAGGGGATTTCAAGCCTAATCAACAACTCCGCAAAGCCCATGATGCCGAGCCCGTTCTTCCTAGTCGCCAAGTTCATCTCATCTATGATGCGAATGCCCGTCCTGCTACGCTCAATCGCATCTTCAAGGAACCTAGTCCCCACCCTAGCCGCCTCGGCAAGACCCTCCCAGTCGATACACCCAAGCTTCTCCTCGAAGGTATGGCCGCTGCAACCCGGCTTTACAAACTTCACCAAGTTTATGTGAGTGAGGTTACAAACTTCAAATGGGTTTTGTACAGTCTCGGCGCAATTATGGCTTACAATTCCCTCGGCAATGTACCTGTGGTATTCAGGGACGCCGAAGTCATACACCACGTCTCTGCCCAGATACTCCACCTTTGAAACAGTAGCATATGGCTTTTCCTTTTTACATTTTTTCAAAGAGATCTTGGCAACCTTCCTAGGCGAGAGGCCTATCCTCTCTACGAATTTACATCTAGATTCGTTCCTTATGACCAACTCGTAGTATTTCTCAGACGATTTGTATACCTTTCTCTCGCCGCTCTTTGTGATATACTCAAAACCATCTGTCTTCCTCTTCCTTTCGTATACTACAGAGTATATTCCGAATAGTAATAAGAGTTGTTGAACATCTCTTAACAATTCTCTCGACGCAGAGGTAAGCCTTATAGCCGAGTCCTTGTCTACTGTACCATCTGCGTCGAATAGTCCGCGCAGAAACGCGGCAATTATACGCGGCTTGCTTCTAAACACGACCTCCGGCACTTTTCTGTCCTTGCTTTTTGCATGAATTAGCTCGGGCACTATAGACGCTACTGCACGCGCAAACGTCCCGATCAGCTCTAACTTAAGCTCGGACCTCGTCTCGCTTAGCGTAAAGGAGAAGTCGGGCCCATATTCGATCTTCAACATGTCTATTAGCGAAACGGCTTCGTCGAATTCATCTTTGGCGAAGTATATGTATATATGCTGTCTGTTATGCCTGTCGACAGCGATAGAGCCGTCTCCCACAACTCTGCCCAACAAATACGCCACGCTGGTCGGCATTGTGTCCTCTCCAAATTCCTCACTACTCACATCAGCGATAGATATCACCAATTTATCTCCTGGCTTTAACTCGTCGACGCGTCTCCACTCGTACTCGCCTATTGGGTTTACTACCAACAGCTTGTGATCTCCCGTGGCCTTTATTTCAAAGCCTTCTCTTGTAGATACTTTATACACATGCTTAGTGCCGACTCTAATAACGCCCGACTTAACTACCTTATACCCGTGGGTAGTTTTGCCGTCGACGGTAGTTAAGAGGACGGGGACTAATACTTCTGTGGCAAACCCTCTCGGATCGCCGTCTTTTTCGACGCCCTCTGAGAACAAGAATACCTCTCCTCTTTCCCTGGCCCTTTTATACACCTCAGATATCTTCAAGTAACCCTCCATCGTGAGAACTCTCGTATCTCCTGTGACACAGGGGTTGACGGACCTCCAGACGTATCTGAACTTATAGTCGGCGACCTCCACCTCGGCGTACAGCATGGGGTTGGAGGCGTTTAGGTTAGACTTGTATATAAGGCCTGGGTCGCCGGAGTCCCATGCGCCGTCTGCCACTTCGCGGAAGAGCTCCCTGGCGTCTACGTGGCCCCAGACATCATCTTTGGGGATTTGGACTTCTTTGTGTATCTCTAAAAGCTCTGTGGGCTTTGCGCCTGTCTTGTCGTAAAACGCCCTTGGGTTGACCAAGGCGTATTGCGTGTCTTTGTCTACGCCCAGGGCTTTTTCCATAAAGGCGTCGTCTACGAACACCGAGATGTTGAAGTTCTGGAGGTGGGCGTCTTTCAGCTCGCCGGTCTTCGCCTTTATGAACTTGCGCACGTCGGGGTGCCAGACGTGCAGCGTCCCCATCTGGGCCCCCCTCCTCTTCCCGCCCTGCTTTATGACGTCCACATTGGCGTCGAAGAGCTTCATGAAGGAGATGGGTCCCGACGCCACACCGACGCTTCCTCTGACCACGTCGCCCTCAGGCCTCAGCAGAGAGAAGTCGTAGCCCACGCCGCCTCCCAGCTGTTGGATTATGCCGGAGTAGGCAAGCGCGTCGTAGATGCACTGCCTGCCTGGGTGCGTCAGCGAGGATAGGCAGTCCTCTACCTCTAGCGTGAAGCATGAGGCGAACATCTCCTTCCTAGTCCAGGCGTTGAACCAGAAGGGCGACGCTGGCACTATCCTCAACTGCGTGATGTAGCGGTAGTACCTCCTCGCCGCCTCCGCGTCTCTGGCCACGGCGGTGGCGACCCTGGCGGCGGCCATGGCGGGGGTCTCCGCAATTCTGAAGTCGGGCCCCCTCAAGGCGTAGTTGCCGTTTGTGAAAAGCCGCAGGGCGTTGTACGAAAGAGACCAGTCGAAACTCGGCTCAAGGTCCAGCTCCCTTAAAAACGCCAGCGCCTCTTTCTTAATCACGCCCGCCTCTGCCATTTTTTCAAACGCCGCGGCGGCGCGCCTCTTGTACTCCTCTGGGGTCTTAGACTTGAGGAAGTCCCTCCCAAACGCCTCCTTGTACACCCTGCCGAGCAGGTGGGACTTGGCGACGGCGGCTAACTCGGGCCTGTCTATGGCCTTCTTCAAAAGCTCCAGCTGGACCATGTCGGAAATCTCCCAAGACCACACGTCTCTGTTAACCGCCACGGACACCTCACCGTCTACGTGCACGCCTACGTCCGCCGCCGCGCGCTCAATCGACGCCTTAAGCTTCTCCTGTGAGAAGGACTCCGAAGAGCCGTTGAGCTTGTAAACTGTATTCATGTATCATACATCCTATCTATTAAAATATTCTGTATTGAAAACGGCCGAGGGGGAGAGAGTTGGGCAAACGTATTTACTCCTGTATTAGCGACATAAACTCGCTGTCTCCCATGATTGTGGACTGTTCTTCGATTACTTTGTCCATGTACCTCCTTCCAGATTCTTTTAGCTTTGTGTAGACGGCGTCTACGACGGCTTGTGGCACGTCTGGCTTGGGGTGTGGCAGGCCGAGCCTCCCCGCCGTGGCTTTTGCCAGGATCCACATCTTGACATGGGACTTTTCAACGTCGTCAATGTCGACGCCGAGCCAGTACATTTCTCTCACCATTCCGAAGGTTAAAATCTTGACGAAGTGCTCCCAGTGTTCTCTCACTATTTCTTCGTCTCTTGTCTTTAAGGCGTTTAGAAACTGCGGCGTCTTGTCTTCTTGTTTGTGGTATCTCGCCCTGGTGAGGACCGACACGACGACTGGGTCTAGGACTGGTTTGAGCGACTTGTAGAGCATTACTACGCTTAAGAGGGCTTGGCTTGCCATCACCCCCCTGGCGAAGTTCTCCACCGCCTCGTCTGCGTCTAGGTCTTTTTCCGTGTCTCCCCTCAGCAGAGCTTGTACGTCGCTGGGCTCCACGGGGTCTAGTAGGACTAGTTCGCCGTTTTTAAACACCGCGGGGACGCTTAATACGTAGCGGCTTAGATATGAGAAGTACGGCGTCGTGGCCATTTTAAACTCGACTCCAGGCGTTCCTTTTAGGGCTTTGTACAGCGTATATGACGACTTACACGTATGGTGTAGCACGATGCTTATCATCGCCAGCTTCTTTCTTGTTTTTTAAATCAGTTTTCGTTCCCCTCTTCACACCTCTGTAAAGACCAACGTCATCACAGTTTAAAGTTTTTAAGTGGATATATGTCTACGCGCGTGATATTTAAGAGGGGCAAACCTAAGCTGACCCCAGTTGCTAACACTGACGTGGTTAAAAAGCTGTTAGAACTGGCCGCAGTAAGAGTTGGGAATGGGAACAGGGCTGTGGTGGTGTTTTTCGACCTCAAATGCCCGTTCTGCGCCAGGTTTTTTAACGAAACTGAGGAGGTGCTACTGGAAATGGCTAGAAGGGGCCTTGTGACATATGCCATGTGCGACTACGTAGTTCACAAAGACGTAGAGCCTCTTCACAAGTCGCTTAGGTGTCTAAACTCCGACGAGAGGCTTAAGTTTATCAAAGAGGTGTACAGCGGCAGAAGAGTGGAGACAAGCGCCTGCCAGGCCGACGACTTAAAGATTTGTGAAGAGCTGGCGGAGCGGATAGGCGTATACGGGACTCCCACAATCCTCTTATACGACTTTGCGAAAAACCGAGGCTACGTGCACTTCGGCTACATGACAGCCACCGAACTGCTGGATGCCCTATCTGCATTATGATACTAGGCGAGTCTGTCGGCAGGTACCAACTACGCGACTACTACACATACCTCCTCTTCGACGTCTCAAACCCCCTGGGGCAAGTCACCGTCGTCCCTCCGCCGCCCGGCTCTTCTTACCAATTTGCTGTCTTCGGAGCATTAATTGCAAAAATGGGGTACCGCACTCGTGTTTTAAACATGTCTACGTGTAGGCAACCTACTATTTCTAAGATTTTGTCCCACGCAACGGGAGAGCTTGTCTACGTCGGCTACGCCCACCGCGTGGCGTATGCAGGGCCTGGCGTTTCTATAAACACCGAGGAGTTGACAATAGAAAACGTCAAGAGAGTCGCCTTGGGGAACATAGGATTTCAAGCGCCTTGGCGTAGATGCCTACTAGGCAACAGGTACGGCCAGGAGGTGGTAGAGCTCGGAGCGTTGCCAGAGGCTTTAGAGAGGCTTGAGACTTGGCTAGCAGAGAGGCTTGGCAGAAGGTAGTTCGTAGACGGTGCCTCTAATTCTTCTAAACCCGTAGATCTTCCAAGCGCCTGGGTTCATGATCTTCTCCTCTACGCTTAGAAACGGGACGTGGCTGTGGCCATACGCAAGCCACAGATCTCCGCTAACTTTTAATCTGCGTCTCAAGGCCCTGCCCACGGCACCTTTTTTTACGAGGTCTAGGAAGTACGCCGCTACGCCGTCTTTCACCGCCTTATCTCCATGAGTCACCACGATTCTTATCTTTTCAGTCTCGACTAATAACTCTCCGTTGTACGCAAACACTTCTACTCCCTCGATCTTTTCTATAAGCGGCTGGGCGAGTAGGGGATCGTGAGACGAGGAGCTGAAGGCGATGTAAAGCCTCTTAGGCTTAATTTGCAACAACTTCATCGCACTTCTTATCAAAGCCGCCGCCTCATCTCTCCCGACCACTCTGTGCTGATCGTCGAAGAGGTCTCCTGTAATGACGACCTCGTCGTCGCTAAGTCCTTTTAGGCAAGCTCTGAGCTCTTGTATCCTGGCGTGGCGCGACCCTATGTGGACGTCGCCGAATATCAACACGTGGCGTAACCAGGGTGTACTTATAAAAAACATACTCTATAGTAATATATATATACCAATTAGTTCTTAGCTCTATGCGTAGAGTTGCCATAATAGGGGCGGCTGGGCGCGACTTCCACGTCTACAACACGGTGTATAGAGGGTCGCACGACTACAAGGTAGTGGCGTTTTTAATGACTCAGATACCAATCCCAAACCGGAGATATCCGCCGAGTCTGGCGGCGAACTCAGACGGCATTCCCATCTACACTTGGAGGACTTATGAGGAGCTGACGCGGTATCTAAGAGAGCTACGTGTAGACGAGGCGGTGTTGGCGTTTAGCGACTTGTTGTACGAAGACGTCGGCCACGTAATTTCGGCAGTGTTGGCGGCCGGCGCCACTTTTAAAATACATGGGCCAAACGACACGTACCTTGACTCTATAAAGCCCGTAGTCGCAGTAACCGCCACCAGGACTGGCGCAGGGAAGTCCTCAGTCTCGCGCGAGGTTGTAAAAGAGCTGGGGGCCAGGGGGCTGAGAGTCGTGGCAGTAAGACATCCAATGCCTTACAGAGATTTAGAAGAAGGCGTGGTAGAGGTGTACCGGAGGCCGGAGGACTTAGACAAACTCACCTTTGAGGAGAGGGAGGAGTATGAACAGTACGTAGAGATGGGCATCCCCGTGCTGGCTGGTGTGGATTACGGACAGGTGTTAAGAGAGGCCGAGAAGCTAGGCGACGTCTTGCTGTGGGACGGCGGCAACAACGACTTTCCATTTTTTAAGCCAAACTTCATGATAGTAGTCACAGACGCCCTTAGGCCAAGCCACGAGGTGGGCTCATTCCCCGGAGAGGTGAACTTGAGAATGGCGGACGCAGTTGTTATTACAAAAGTCAGCAACGCCCCCAAAGAAGCTGTCGAGAAAGTGTTGAACAATGTGAAAAGAACAAACCCCAAGGCCACGGTTACAAAAGCCGATTTAGAAGTCTATGTTGATAAAGACATAACTGGAAAGAGAGTCGTCGTCGTGGAGGACGCGCCTACTGTAACTCACGGCGGCTTGCCCTACGCCGCTGGGTACGTCGCCGCGTTGAAGTATGGAGCCGTTGTAGTAGACCCCAGGCCGTACGCAGTTGGAGTAATTAAAAAGGTGTACGAAGAGTACGGCACAGGGCCAGTTCTGCCGAGCCTGGGCTACACCCCAGAGCAAAAGAGGGACTTAGAAGAGACTATTAAGCGCATAGACGCCGACCTCGTCTTAGTGGCCTCGCCCGCCAGGTTAGAAAAGGCGATACGTACCGACAAGCCTGTGGCTAGAGTCAGCTGGAGGTTAAAAGTGTTAGAGGGGCCGTCTATTAAAGAGCTCGTAGACGCCTTTTTAGAACGCGTCAAGTAACTACCACTTCGCCGAGGGGGCGGCCTCCGAGAATTGCGAACAAACGTCTTAAATACAACGCCGTCTCCACAAGCCTGTTGGCGTCGACGCCGGGCACGCCTGCGACGACTACTAACAAGTCTTTCGTAACCTCTTCCACCTTGGTGTCTACGCTATCTCTATAGGGGTAGACGTGTAGTATCTGCGTATCTGACGCAAGTACTATCTGCTCGTCTAGTTCCATGGGGGCGCCGCCGATGGGGCGAAACACCTCCCCGCGCCTAGACATTCTAATACGTAGTACGTCACCTTTGATTTTTGCCAAGTCGTATAGGCCGATGGGCACCATGTACTTAACCGACGCCGCGTTTCCCGCATCCACGGCAGGACTTATGCGAGGCAGAGGCTCTCCTCTTAACACCCTTCTTAAGAGCGCCTCTTGTGCCGGCCTCTGTTTCGTAGGATCTATCTTAAGCACCCTCCAATAGAAGTCGCGGTACGCTCTGATGATGGGGTGGTCTTTTAAGACGTCTAAAGAAAGCGTTTTCTTCGCCTCCTCCACGGCGTTTTTTATCTCCTCTTCCAGCTCAGGCGGATACTCGCGGTTGTTGATACCAGTCACAACGTCGTAAGCCACCTGGACGCCTTTGTCTCTCACCTCGTTGACTATTACGACCATGTGTAACAAAAAACCTGGTTTTAAGAGCTGTTTTCTAAGTTCCTAACTCCCATGACGAGATGTACCTTCTCTGCTCTTCTGTCAGTTCCTCTATCTCGACGCCCATGGTTTTTAACTTGAGCCTCGCCACTTCGCGGTCTAACTCGTCTGGGAGCTTGTAGACGTCTACTGGCAGGTTGTTTTTGACTAAGTGCTCGGCGGCCAGGGCCTGGTTTGCAAAAGACAAGTCCATCACCTCAGAGGGGTGTCCCTCCGCGGCTACTAAGTTGACCAGCCTCCCCTCGCCGATTAGATACACCCTCTTGCCGTTTGGCAACGTGTACTCTTCTAGGTATGGCCTAATAGTCCTCTTGGCGACTGACACTCGTTCCAGCCCCGCTACGTCTATTTCTACGTTGAAGTGTCCTGCGTTTGCGAGCACTGCGCCGTCTTTCATTTTAAAGATGTGGCCTAGGTTTATTGCTCTTATGTTGCCAGTGGCTGTGATGAATATGTCGCCCTCGTGTGCGGCTTTGTCCATTGGCATTACCTCGAACCCGTCGAACAAGGCCTCAAGCGCTCTTATGGGGTCTGCTTCTACTACAATTACTCTTCGGGCGCCTAGCCCCTTGGCTCTTGTGGCAACTCCGCGGCCGACCCATCCGTAGCCGGCCACCACTACCACCTTGCCGGCGATTAACAGATTTGTGGCCCTCATCACTCCGTCCCACGTAGATTGGCCTGTTCCATATCTGTTGTCAAACAAAAACTTTGTATACGACTCGTTGACTGCAATTATTGGGTAGAGGAGCTTCCCAGCTTTTTTCAACGCCCTGAGCCTAATGACGCCTGTGGTCGTCTCCTCTGTGCCGCCTCTCAGCCCAGACAATAGGCGGTCTCCGTCTAACGTGCCGGCTGTTTCTGCGACGTGTTCTATTGCCTGGTCTTTTATGCCGTGTCTAATCTTGTGTATGGTGGCGGTTAGGTCAGCCCCGTCGTCCAGCGTAATCGTTGGGCTGAAAGAAATTGCAAAGCCTATGGCGTTGTAGTATTCTCTTTCCGTCATGCCGCGCCACGCGTATACGTACACGCCCTCCTCTGCTAAGGCCGCCGCTACGTCGTCTTGTGTAGAGAGGGGGTTAGAGGGGATTAAAACCACGCGGGCTCCGCCTGCGGCCAACGTCCTTATCAACACGCCCGTCTCCTTAGTCACGTGGAGACACGCGGCGATGGTCTGCCCCTGTAGCGGCTTTTCCTTTTCAAACCTTTTCCGTATTTCGAGAAGCACCGGCATGTTGCGCTCAGCCCAGTACAACTGCTCCCTGCCTCTCGGCGCCAAAGAGAGGTCTTTTACACGCGACTCCATTGGCCTGTAAATACCTACGTTTTTAAATACTTAGAAACACACGTACATGCCTAGGTCGGGCTTGCTTGAGTTTGATGAAATTTTATACGGCGGAGCGATGGATCGTAGCGTGGATTTGTTAAGCTGAGGCCCCGGGACTGGGAAGCCTATTCTTAAAAAAACCCGTTCAATCTTCCATCAGTGATTGAAACCCTGGGGCCCGACTCGTGACGACATTGACCTGCGATGACACCTGTTATACATCTCTTTGTAGATGCGTATATTCTTCCTAACGGCCTTAATCCTCCTCTTTAGACTAACCAAGTCGCTGGGAGACACCCCCATTGTTCTCAACTCAACTAAGAGTTGCCTCAGCCTCTTCTCCTCCTCTACGTACCTCTCTAGAAAGGCGGCTAGTCTTACACACTCCAGCTCGTAGACCTCCTCAACGGCTTCTACGCCTAGGATTCTAGAGACGGCGCTGGGCTGTCTGTCCTCTAGCATCTTCTTTATCCTACCCACGTCGATGCCTCCTAGGTAGGGGCCGAGCTTTTCGATCAAATACTCGACTTCCATAGTCTCTCAACTACTCTCTGCCCCACGTACTGATCCTCTTCTAAGACCTCTGGTTCGGGCAAGTCTTCGAAAAACTCTTCGACAAACTCCGCCGAGTCCTCCACCTCTTCTTCTAGCTCCGCCACGGCCCACCTTCTGGGGTTCTCCGCCCTAGACAGATCTACTGCGAGCAGTGTGGCGAAGTGTCTAAAAGAGTCCTCGTCTAGCTCCCCCCTAAGCTTATATAACAGCTCAGCCTTTTTACGCGGGGGGAGCTTGCTAAGCCTTGGCAACAACGCCTCCAGCCTAGCCACTGCCACGTTGATGCGCACTCCTCGGTATAAATAATCAGTAGTTACAAAGGAGGGGGTAGAGTGTTTACTGAAACTATACAATAATAGAGGCTAAGTTGGCGATTGTTGGCCAGCGTAGCGTGGCTTCCATCGCCACGGGGCCGTGTATTTCAGAGCCCTTTGGATCGCCCTCCGGCGTGGTCAGCACAACTGCGTTGTCCTCAAACGCCACCCACGTGCCGTCTGGTCTTCTAAAAGGCCTTCTCTGTCTGACTACAATTGCTCTAAAAATTTGCTTTCTCAACTCCGGCTTGCCTTCCCTCACGACTACTACCACCATGTCTCCCACGCCGGCGCCGGGAATCCTCCTGTGCACAGTCTTGGAGTAGTGGCCAACCACTCCTATCACTCTCACAACCTTAGCCCCGGAGTTGTCGGTCACGGGGACTAAGCTGTTTATAAATATGCCAGGCGTGACGTGAAACCTATAAGGGACGCCGACAGTCCTCTTGCCACCGCGTTTTGCCATAGGCCCCCTATTTGCAATAATATTTAAGTTTTAAGCCTACCCAGCGCCGACGGCTTGCTCCATATCTTCGCAAAGCCTCTAGAAGGCGCAGTGGCGGATCTGCTAGACTTGTTCAGCCCGTCCGTCGCCATTCACACGTCATACACCAACGCATTCATCACCCCTTCTTCCAGCTAAGCAGAATCCCCACGTTGCTTGTCAGCTTGACTTGTATTTTATTCTTTTCTACGAACTGCGGTATTTCTAACCGAGGCCAAACGCCGCCGTAGTAAAAGTAGAGGTATCCCAAGTCCTCTGGGTTGACGCCTACGCCGTTGGCAACCACGTAGTCCACCTCTGCGCAGTTTTCTCCAACTACCTGAACCCCCCAGTACCTCTGAAAGCCTTTTATAGGACCGTCGCCCTCTATGACGAACTTGCCGTCTGTGATGCAGACGGTGTTCTTCACTTGTCTGTAGATGTCGGCTATGTACTTATAAAGCGCCCTGAAGCCTTCGTAGAGGTTTTGCGAGTCTTTCGGCTCCAGGACTTGCAACGCCGCCGTGGGCGTCGTCAGGTATAAAATTGTCTGCGGGTGGCTTACCGGTATCGCCACGACAATTTTAAGCAGAGACGGGTCGAAGGCAGCCTCCAGCGCCCTCACCGTAAACTTATTGCCCCTAGGCGACTGTAGCTCAAGCCTATACGTAGCGTTTAGATGAGGTTGCACGATCTTGGCGCCGTACTTCCCAGCAAGTTTCTCAAGACCCATTATCTTAACTGCCTTTTCAAAATACGACTTAGGCATAGAAAAAGTAATAGAAACCTCGCGGCCTTCCAACGCTTGGAGGATGGCTTCTAAGAACTCGGCCCTGGGGTTAGCTTGAGATGGGATGTAGCTGTGCACCGCCAGTACAATCAAGGCGTCTTTCTTAGGCAATTCAATCGGCGAGTCTGCCGGCTGTGCCTTTACCACGTCGTAGAACCTTCACAAAAATAAATATTTCTAGAACCCGTGGCCGGCGGGATCCGCCGGCTTAACTACCTCTCTCAACAAAACAGTGGCGTAACTCCCCCTGGGCAACACAAAACGCAACCTCACGTCGCCTCCAGACTGTGTGTACTCGAATTTAAACACCTCCAGCCTGGCCCTGCGGTAGCTTCCGTACGCCCTCAGCCCCTTGGGCATTTTTAAAAAAGAAGACGTGTCCACGCCCGTTTCTTTCAAGACTTTGACAAGCTCCTCCCCCACCTTGCCTCTAGGCATTTTAACGCCGGCGCCTATGACTGGCAGAACCACGTCGCCCCTCAGCCCCTCTACGCAGTACACCACCTGTCCGTTGAGCTCCACCAAGTCGCCGTCCACGGGGGCATCGAGGGAGCCGAGCTCCATGCGCCTAGAGAGGAACAGGTTAAAGAGGTAGGACTGCGCCGCCTCTACGTACATCCTAAGTATCTGCAACGGTATGGCCATGGCGGCATTCCAGAGGTCGGACCCGGCGGACAGCTTTTTTAAAAAGGCCCTCTCTTCTAAAAACCTCCTGGGAAAGGCCTCCAGAGCCTTGGCGTACTCCCCCCTGCAGGCAAGCTCTCTCGCCTTCTTGGCGGCCTCCGACTCGTAGGGAAAGACTCTGCAAAACATCGTCTGGAAGAACTCCTCCGCGTCTTTTTTCAACAAGGCAAGACCCAGCAAGTGGCCTACCGGTCGTATTGTGCCGAAGCGTTGATAACCGTAGTAATTAGGCACGGCGACTGACTTTAAGCTCTCAAGAGCCTCCAACGCGCAGTCCACACGCTCCACTCGCCTAAGGACTATTGTAAAACGGTTGCCGAATATTTGAGACGGCATAATTGGCTTATCCATGGGCCAGAAGGCGCGGAACTCCACGTTTGGAATCTTAGGCAGATGCGACACAGAGCCCTTTACAGAAATGATGTGCGAAGCCACGGCCCTGGTGTCTTTTATCCCCCCAACCGATACTTCATCCCTCCCAAGGCCAAGACTTTTCTCAAGTAGTAGTAAAAGCTTGATAGTGTCTACGTTTTTCTTGACGACGTGGATCCACGTCCAGCCCCCCACCCTGGGCTTAAGCTCAACTCCGTCAAGTGCAATTACGGTTCCGTCGGCTAAGACCTCTTCTACTACAAAGTCCTCTGGCTGTTCTTTAACCAAGCCGCCTGCAGGACAGGTATCAGTGGCGTAGTACCACATCCCCAGCTGCTTGTCAAAAAGAGGGGCCTCTCTCACGTCCCCAACTCTTAAATAGAGTAAAAAAGATTAAAACATGGCAAGGG
>JBEULK010000059.1:0-21409 GCA_041287325.1 Pyrobaculum sp.
CCATGGACTTGTCCTCACTTACAAAGGCCCTGGGGGTGTCTGGCTTTGAGGAAGAGGTTCGGCGAGTGGTACTAGACGCAGTGGGCGGGGGCGAGGTGGACGAGTTTGGCAATGTCGTGAAGAGGGGGAAGTCGAGGGTGGTGTTCGTGGCCCACATGGACGAGGTCGGCTTGTTGGTCACATCTGTCGAAGAGGACGGCCGTCTCAAGTTTAGGAAGGTGGGGGGCGTGGACGACAGGATACTCCCTGGCACTTCCGTCGTGTTGTACAACGAGGGGGCGAGGGTGGAGGGGGTAATAGGCATAGCGCCTCCGCACTTCCAGCAACAACAAAGCCAGCTGTCGTGGCAAGACCTTTACATAGACGTAGGCGCCTCCTCGCGGCAGGAGGTAGAGGCCATGGGCATCGGGCCTTTGACGCCGGTCGCGTTTGCCAAGCGGTACGCAGAGCTGGGCCGCTTCGTATCGGCCACTGCGCTTGACGACAGGGCCGGGTGCTGGGCGCTAATCGAGGCGTACAGAAGGGGCGTAGACGCCACCTACGTGTGGACCGTCCAGGAGGAGGTGGGGCTTATGGGCGCCAGGGCGCTTGCTAAAAACTTCGAGGGGAAGCTCGTCGTGGTGGTAGACACCATGGCTTGTTGCCATCCCAACTACACCGGCAACGTGAAGCCAGGGCAGGGGCCTGTGCTGAGGCTGTTTGACAACTACGGCGCGTATAACAACAAGCTTGCCAAAAAGGTGTTAGAAGCGGCTAAGAAGAGGGGGATCCCGATACAAATAGGCGCAGGCGGAGGGGGAACAGACGCGGCGGCGTTTTTCGTATCTGGGGTGCCCGCAGTAGCCATCGGCATTTTGACTAAGTATGGCCACTCCCCCGTTGAGATGGCCCATAAAGACGATTTAAGACAGACGGTGGAGTTGCTCGTGGCGTTGGCAGAAGAACTTTAGAGCATTGGCGGGGCCATGGGCTATATATCGCCAAAGGCGAAGGTCTATGCCAAGTACGTCTCTCCAGACGCCTTTATATACGGCCCCTCTGTGGTGGGGAGAGACAGCTTTATCGACGCCTCTATCATCGGCTACCCCACTAGGGCGAAGATTTTGAAGGGGTTTTCTTCTTTCGACGAAGTGAGCGAGGGCGCCCGCGTCGGAGAGGGCGTGATTGTGCGTAGCGGCTGTGTGATCTACGAAAACGTGGAGATTGGAGACGGCACAGAGCTGGGCCACAACGTGTTGATACGCGAATTTTCTAAAATCGGCAGGGGCGTGAGGATTGGGACGCAGGCTATGGTGGAGAGAGAGGTGAAGATCGGCGACCGGGCGTGGATACAGTCGATGGTGTACCTGCCTAATGGCACCGTGGTGGAGGAAGACGTGTTCATAGGCCCCAACGCCGTGATTACCAACGACAAGTACCCGCCCAGCAAAAGGCTTGCCCCCGTGGTTATTAGAAAAGGCGCTGTGGTAGGGGCCAACTCGACGCTGGTCGCAGGCGTTGAGATAGGAGAAGGCGCAGTGGTGGCGGCCGGCGCGGTGGTTACAAAAGACGTGCCGCCGGGGACGGTGGTGGCGGGTGTGCCGGCTAGGGTCATCGGCAAGGCCGAGGACTATTTAAAAAAGCGCGTGGCATACGAGACAGGCGGCTGATATATTTTTAAACTAGGCGCTTGGCCTCTACGTGGCTGAGGAATTCGGCTACTCTGAGTACGTTGTAGAGATTTTAAACGAGCTTAGGGAGCTGAAGAGAGAGCTTGCTCTTCTGCGGCAACAAGTGTCTGAGCTGGCTAAGAAGGTGGAGTCTAGGCGAGAGGTCCAAGTCTCCGACGTCGACGCCGTCGCCGCACAGATTAAAGAAGGCGTGGAGAGGCTAAACGCAGTGGCACAGAGCGTCGCGGAGAACGCGGCCCTCATAAGAGCCCTCCTCTCTGAGGATAAACTAAAGAGAGACGAGGCATGTATGGCTTTGTTAGAGAAGTTAATGGCGTTGTACCAAAAGTAAGAAATTTATAACTAGGCAGAGATGAGGCTATGTTTAGACGTGAGGACGCTGGTAAGAAGGTAGATGAAGTCCTCTTAAAATTGTCAACAGATGTAAACAGCCTGTCTAACAAGATCGACGAGGCTAAAAACGTCGTAGTGGCGGAGGTAAAGGCCTCTTCTCTTGACCTTAAGAAGTCTGTGGAGGGCCTCGCCTCTCTTCTAAGCAGAGTTTCTAAAGACTTAGTAGAGGGCGCCGCCCAGTTGAACAAGGCCTTGGCTCAACTAGACGCAACTGTAGACAAGCTTTCTGAAATATCGGCGGTGGCCGATAGGCTGAACGCCTCTGCCAAGGCTGTGGTAGACGCCACCAACCAGTTCATCTCGCTGGCGGAGAAGCTGGAGTCCGTCACGTCGAGAGTGGAGGGCCTTGCGGAGCAGCTGAATGCCATAAGGGCCCAGGGGGAGCAGATTCGCAACGTCGCCTCGGCGATGTTGGAGCTGATGAAAGACTTCGGGGCCAAGATGCAAGAATATGAAAACAAGATGAGGCAATTTGCCTACAAAGAGGCGGAGCTGAGGACGAGGGAAGAGGCCCTGAGGAAGAGAGAAGGGGAGCTAGCCCTCCTCGTGGAGAACGTGAGGAAGACGGCCGAGCTGTCAGACCCCACTAAGTCGGCCTTAGACGAGTTGAAGAAGACGCTGTCTATCCTCGCCTCTAGGCAACAGGAGGTGGCTAGGAAGGAGGAGGAGGTGAAGGCTCTGAGAGAGGAGCTGTTGAAAAAAGAGTTTGAGCTGAAGAAGATGGAACAAGAACTTGCCGTCAAGCAGAAACAACTTGCCGAGCAGGAGGAAAGGGCTAAGTCGCTGGTTGCCCAGGCGGCCGAGGTGGAGAAGAGGCTGGCGGAGCTTGCACAGAGAGAGAAGGAGCTGGCGGAGGTCCAGCAAGCCCTGGAGAAAAAGAAGGCCGAGTTAGAGGAGCTCGTGGCTAAGTACAAGATGTTTGAAGACGCCACCTCTAAGAAGCAGGAAGAGTTGAAAAAACTTGAAGATGCCATCAGGGCGAAGGAGGTGGAGCTGTTGGACAACCTAGGCAGATTTGCCAAGAGGCTCATCGAAGAAGAGCAGAGGCTCAACGAATGGGAGCGTCGGCTTCTAGAACAAGAAAGAGAAGTCCTCGCCTTCTACCGTAGCCTACTACTACGCGAGGCCATGTTGTCGCAACTAAAGGCCCAACTAGAAGAATGTAAAAGCCAGCTAAAGGAGAATAAGTAAATTGAACATCCGACACGCGTCGCGTCGTGTAAGCCTCAACGGCCCCAAGGCGCTCCGCCCTCTCATGAGAGCGCCTTTTGCTCTCCCTTCTGACTTATAACAGCTCGGCGAAGCGCCTCTTTGCAAAGAAGGCCAGTAGCCTCGGTAGCGTGGTAGTCGTGGGGTCTGCCAGAGAGGAATTGCCTAAGCGGCTGTCTAGGCGACGAACGGGAATAAGGTCTTTAGCAGGGCGTATCCCAGGACCCCCGCTGAGATTATGAACACGACTACGAGGAGGATTTGGAACATCCTGAGTTCGGCTCTTTCTCTTTCATCTGCCGCAATGTCCAGCGCCGCCGCCACGTCTCTAAAGGCAAGTCTGAAGAGCACGACGGCAATTATTAGAAAAACCACGTCCAGCGCCGCCGCGACCATCTTTTCCGCCTCTAGTAGTAAGAGGCCTAGTGTAAGCACCCCTATGAGGTATAGGATTGCGTATAAGGCCCAACGCACGTCGTTGGTAAAGAGAGATGTATTTAAGAGTTGGGTTTTCAACCTTGCCTATAAAAAAAGACTTGCCGCTTTGTACATGTTAGGCTTTTTATACCTGGTGCTCAACGCCACGGCACTGGCTGTTCCTATTACGTCAATTCCCTTTGTGTACACAGCCCCGCTCGGCGGTTGCGTCAATTTCTCGGCCTACCTCGACCCGCTGTCGCCTTGGGGAATTGCCTCTGTGTACGTCGTGTCTAACACAGGCCAGCTCGACTGGCCGCAGCTGAAGCCTTACCCCACCCCCAAGTTTATCCAAGGCGTTGCCTGCGGAAACTTTCTGTCGATTAGAGTAGACAAGTGGATGGGCGTCGGCCCCCTAGTGCCGGTGTCTGTCTCGGGCCAAGATTCGGCCTTCTTATACGGAGAAATTCCAGTAGGGATAAACAAGACCGCCGTTGTGAAGATCAAGTCTTTTACAAAGCCGCAGGTGGCTGGCGACTTTGTTTACAAGACGTATTCCTCCGTGGTAGAGGGGGTGTATGTCGAGGAGTACGTGGTGTATGGAAGGGCCCAGTTCGCTGCTTATGGCATCGCAAATATTACCTACATAAATCTCAGCGATGCCAGGCCCGACTACTACGTGTACATCCCCACGCCGGGGGTGAAGGTGGAGGGGGTCAGGGACTGGGCACCCGACTTGACTCTGTGGTTTGGGCCCAACCAGTCAGCCGTGGTGGGCAAGCCGCGGCTCGTGGTAGAACAAATCTCGATACCCGTCGTCGGCGAGTGTCCCGGCGTCGCATATGTGGTCAACCCTGTGCAGAGGCCGCTGACTGTATACGTCAAGCTTTACACCGGGGAGGAGTACACATTGTCGTTTTACTACATACCGGCGAATATATCCACTTGGCGTTTTCAAAAGGCAGTGGCCACCACCCTCGACGGGGCTGAGCTCCCGGTCTACGGCGTAGAGACCGACGAGGGCTACCCAGTCGGGACCTGTCTAGTCCAAGGCCTGCACTACTACGTCGTGGTGAGGCTAAACGGCACGTCGTACCGCTACGCCGCCTCTGTAAACGCAGGTGTTTTAGAAGCGCGTACAGACATTGTGGAGCCTAGAGTTGAGGTAAGTCCGCCTTTTAGAGCCGTGGTGAGCCCGCCTGCGGCGAGGACTGGAGACAACGTCACAATTAGGCTGTACGTCAACGACACTCTGGTCGCCAAGGTGGAGAGGAAGGCGGCTCCGCTCATAAAGTTAAACACGACGGCGTATTTCAAGACGATTAGAGTCGTAGATGTCCTGGGCACACCTGTGGATTCCTTTGTCGTATATGTAGACAAGCTAAAGTTCTACGGCACAAGAGGCGAGGCCTTAGTAGTCCCCGTAAGCGACGTCGCCGCTGTGGAGGTGAGGGGGGCTAAATACCTCGTAAAGCTGAGCTCTGAGGTGAGGGTGCCCACCTTGACCACAGCCAGCTTTTTAAAAATAGCGGCCGCCGCCGCCACGGTCGGAGGAGTTGCCGCGTCTCTCTTCAGGAAGAGACGTGTAGAAAAAGAGGCCGGGGGGGCCGACGTGGTGGAGGTTTAGTGAATAACTTTTTTAAGTCAATACTAGGTTATTCCAATGCTTATACAGACAACGCCCACAGGCCAGGACGCGTGGGTATACTATATAATGTCGATGTTGATTTGGTTCGCCATGATATTCATGCTACAAGACTTTCAAATGTGGCGCTACTTAAATCAGGTAAGCGGCTTCTTGTCATACCTCGGCCAGTTGATAAACACAGCGTCGTTGAACGTACTAGCCGCCTTAGAGAAGGCTAAGAGAAAGGATGTGCAGAAGTCGGAGCTGGAGACCACGTTGAGGAGGTTAATGGACTTCGCAGTTATTGAGCCCACAGCCTTAGACCCCAACGGGATAGTGCCTAAGTTTAAACACATTCTAAACACGTACGTGGATACCTACGAGGGGGAGATACGTAGGATTGTTGAAGACGGCGTCGCCGTAAAGAACATGTCCACGGCAGTGGAGGCCCTCCGCTATATGAACTTCATATACAAGGTGGTTGATCACTACTATAAGACGGCTAAGAAGTACAAGGCGTTTTACCTCGTCATACAGCTCACCATGTTGTTGCCGCTTTTAAAAGAGCTTACCGATACAGTGAACGAGGCTGTCAGCTCGTTTATAAAAGGCTTGCCGATTGGCGACAGCGCAGGGCCCATGGTGGCCTACAACATATTAACGCAGTGCGGCGGCGTGGTGTACCACAACGCCGTTAAGGACACGGCCATAGCCGAGTGCGACTTACAAGGCAGGAGGCTGTACGTCATGAAGGCCAAGGGGCCTGGCAGTACCGTGGGGAAGCTAGACGAGGCGGTGGAGTACGTCTTCAACACGTTGAAGGCAAGGCCAAAGTACATAGTAACCGTAGACGCCGCACTACGCCTGGAGGGAGAAAAAACGGGAGAGGTGGCGGAGGGCATCGGCGTGGCCATGGGGGGTATTGGCGTGGAGAAGTTTAACATCGAGAACTACGCCACGAAGTACCAAGTGCCGCTCTACGCATTTTTGATAAAAATGAGGCAGTCCGAGGCGCTGACCACAATGACGAGCGATATATACAACGCAGTCCAGCAGACCACTAAGAGGGTGATAGACTTCATCTTAAACAACGTGCAGCCAGGCGAATCTCTTCTACTAATAGGCGTAGGGAACACCGTGGGGGTGGGCCAGCCTTTTGAAGCTGCGGCGTAAAAGATAACTTTTTAAATGGAGACGATGCCTTGAATGTGAGGCTCAGGGCGCCGTTTCTGAGGCTTGTTTTGAGGAACTCCTTCATGGAGCTTGAGATGAACGGCGTGGTGGTGTTCGCAGAGGTGGGGAAGAGAGGCCTCTACGCCGAGGTGTACGTAGAAGACGTAGGCTATGTGTTCGAGAAGGGGAGGTGGACCGTGTACGGGGGAGACGGCAAGTCCAGGTCTATAACCGAGGAAGACGCCAAGAGACTTAAGAACCTGGCTAAGAGGCTGTCCACTCTTCCAAACTACACAGTCCTAGAGCTTTTGGTCAAGGCGCTCTACTCTGTAGAGGCGAAGGCAAGGGCATAGTACCGGGATAATACACGGAAGAGACCTTTTAATAAAAGGAAGATCTCTAATTCATGCCTAGGAGCAAGAGCCAGGACAAGATGTCGCTGATATCTGTACACGTGCCAAAGAAAATGCTGGAGGAGCTAGACGAGCTCGTGAGAAGAGGCATATTCCCCAACCGGAGCGAGGCCATTAGGGCGGCTCTCCGCGACTTGTTATATAAAGAAGTTTTTAAGACAAGGCCGAGAGAGGAGGAGAAAGAGGAGGAGCTACCTCTCCCCCTGTTGAGGGGTAGGTAATAGATTTAACACCCGTATTTTTAGCCAACATGCTCGTTTTGCCCCCTACTCTTTACGAAATTTTAAAGAGGGCAGTAGAGTGGAGGCTTCTAGACGACGTCGCCAAGGAGCTTGGAACTACTCCAGAGAGCTTAATGCGCTATGTCGAAGAGGGCAGGGCCAGGGGGGTGCTCCAGGTGGAGAAACGCGCCGCAGTCGCCTACGAGCTCACCGAGGAGGGCAGGGCCAGGGCCAGGGAGGGCCTTCCCGAGTACGTGCTACTCAAAGGCGCGGTGTGCCAGGGGGGGAGGTGCGTCGTTGAGCTAAGCCGCCCAGAGGCCCCCATCGCCCTCGCCAACTTGGCAAAACTCGGGGTCAGGCCCAGGGGAAGAGAGCTGGAGCTCTCCGAAGAGGAATACCGCAAGCTTTTGAGAATTGTCGAGGAGAAGCAGAAGGCCCTGGCATCGCTGGAGACGGCGCCTCCGGAGCTTATTCAAGAATTCTTAAGGCGTAAGCTTATACGTAAATTAGAAAAGACTTTAATATACGTAAAGGCGGCTGTGCCGCTGGACGCAGTGAAGTCTGCAGAAGTCAAAACGGCGTTGACTAGTCAAGACATAGCCACGGGGAGGTGGAGGGAGTACGTGCTTAAGCCCTTCGACCTCTCCGCGGAGCCCCCGGAGCACCCCTTCCCGGTGCCGCACTTCTTCAACGAGTTCCTCAACTACGTGAGAGAGGTAATGGTAGGGCTGGGCTTTGAAGAAGTGAGGGGCCCAGTGTTGGAGGTGGAGTTTTGGAACTTCGACGCCTTGTTCCAAGCCCAGGACCACCCCGCCAGAGAGGTACACGACACTTTTTACGTGGAGTGGGACGGCCCTAGAGAGGCGCCGCCTGCCCGCCTACTAGAGGCAGTGGGCAAGATGCACGAAGAGCGCTGGCAGTACAAGTGGTCGGTAGAGAAGGCGCTTAACCTTGTGTTAAGGACGCAGACTACGGCCACCACCATCAGAGCGCTGGCGGAGAGGGGGGAGGGGACTTACAAAGTGTTTACAATTGGCAGAGTCTTCCGTCCAGAGAAGCTAGACCCCAAACACAGCATGGAGTTTCACCAACTAGACGGAATAGTCGTCGGCCCGGGGCTTACTTTTAAACACCTCCTCGGCCAGCTGGAGGAGATAGCCAGAGCCCTCGGAATGAGGAGAGTGAGGTTTAGACCCGCCTACTTTCCATTTACCTCTCCCTCTGTGGAGGTATACGCCGAGCACCCCACCCTGGGCTGGGTAGAGTTCGGAGGCGCCGGCGTCTTTAGGCCAGAGGTCACGGAGCCCCTCGGCGTGAAGAACAGCCGCGTCTTGGCGTGGGGCTGGGGCCTAGACAGAGTAGCCATGATTCTCCTCGGAATAGACGACATTAGAGACCTCTTTACAAAAGACTTGGGGAAGCTGAAGGAGTACTACGCCAAGTGGGCCCACTACAGATTGCAGATCGGGTCAAGAGGCTTTTCTTTTACTCTCTGAGACAAGCGGGGAGAGACGGTGACAACGACATTGATAAGAGACGCGAAATCGACAAACCCACGGCGCAACTATCGTCTGAGTTTACATCAGAGGCGCTGGCTCTCATAATAAATAAAAAAGAGACATACAGACTACGCAGTGGTGCTGGCTAAACAAAACGCCAAAAAGATACTCGAATTAAACTACGCCTATCTGTTAGTTTCCAACAGAGTCTCTCACCAAGGAGGCACAAGAGACCTCTTGTCAAACAGAGAGCTGGGAAGGCTCTACCTCGGACTGGCATGACCAGGGCGCTGTTCCCCGGCCGCTTCCAGCCGCCTCACTGGGGCCACGTCTACGCCATTAAGGAAATCCTAAAAGAAGTCGACGAGTTAGTCATCGCAGTTGGGTCGGCCCAGTTCAACTACATAGTCAAAGACCCCTTCACCGCCGGCGAGAGGATTTGGATGCTCCGCGAGGCGCTGAGAGAAGCAGGAGCAGACCTCTCCAGAGTAGTCGCAATCCCCATACCAAACGTAGAAAACAACTGGGAGTGGCTAGGGAGGGTGAAGTCCTACGCCCCGCCCTTCCAAGTGGTCTACACGGGAAACCCCTTCGTAGCCACGCTCTTCAAAGAAGCAGGCTACGAGGTTAGGCAACAGCCCATGTACCAAAGAGAGAAGTACAGCTCAACCAGGGTGAGAGAGTTAATCCTACGAGGAGACCCCCGGTGGGAGGAGCTCGTCCCCCAGTCGGTGGCCGCCATAATTAAACAAATAGGCGGCGTGGAGAGGCTAAAAATAGCCGCCGCCGGCGAGGCGGAGCCACATAAATGGTGACTAATAAGAAGAGTATATCTGAAAAAGTAGTAGTATGAGAAAAAACTAAATATTCAATAAAGGCACACCCTCTTTCACAACTATACAATTACCTTTCTAAAATTATATAGTATTTACATATTATTTTGTTTTATGTTTAATCTGGTTACCAGAATAGGTGTTTAGGCTTGTGTTTTTGCCATTTTATGTTTGTAAAGCGTGTTAGGTTGCCCGAGCTAACACTGCGTTGAAACACGCCGGGCTGGCACGGCCGGAGTTAACCTGTAATATTTCAACTACCTCGACGCGTGTAAACGGAGGAGAGTTGAAATATCGCCTTTAACTCAGGGGAGTTAACGCCGAGTTACTGCAGATGCGCCGCGCGGCACCTCAGCTCCGCCGCCGCGCGCCTCAACACGGGGTCAGCCACGACGTATAAATCGCCTCTCTTTTCTAAAAACCCGTAGTCCACTAAGTTCTTCAACAACTTAGTCACCTCCACGTCGGTGACACTCCGCCCCTCCACCGCGGCGAGGTACCGCTTCACCTCAGACCACCTGGCGCCATGCGCCGCGATTTTGACCACGTGCACGTACCTCTGGCTACCCGTGTACTCCACAAACCTGCAGAACTCGGCCTCCGCCACACGGACGGCGTAGGACAAAGCCTCCTGAACAGCCGTCTGGGGGCTGCGTAACGCCCTCAGCCCAAAGTAGGAGAGCCACCCCACAACCCGTCGAAGACCTCCACGGCCTCCTCTAGCATCTTCCTCTCAATTTTCGCCCCGGCGGCGGCGAACCCCTCCTCTAAGTACCTTAAGGAGAGGTCGCGGGAAAACGGCGCTACCTCGATCCTCTCCAGATATCTGCCAAAGAGAGGCGACTCAGGGTCGCCGAGTCTTAAAAATCTGGAGAGAAGACCCAACCCCGTGTAGACTATCGACAAGTGGCGCAAGTTGTCGTAGGCGTAGGCCAGAACGGGGAGGATGGTCCTCCCCCTCATCTTCGCCAGCTCCTGCGCCTCGTCGAGAATAAGCACCACCCTCTCCCCCCTCTCCTCGCCCAGCCTGTCCAAAGCCTCTAGCAATTCCGCAAGCCTCGGGGCGTTTCTCCCTCTTTCAAACTCTACGCTTACGCCAGCTACGCTTACGCCGCGCACAGACTTCAACAATTCGCCCAGCCTCTTATACCTCGGGAGGAGCGGGGCAAGCGACTTAGACAACAACGAGAGAAAGTCGTCGTAAGTCACGTAGCCCCTATCCTCAAAAGCCCTAACGTCGACGTATACCCTAAGCGACTTACTCGTCGCGGCTTTAACTAGCGACGTCTTGCCCACCCTCCTAAACCCCACTACCAACACGGCGGCTCTGTCCCTAGCCGCAGAAGTCAACTGCGCCACCTCCCGCTCTCTGTCAAACAATTCTTCCACCGACTCGGCAGGTCTGTCCAGAAACACCATACCTATGTAGTTACTACATAGGTATATATCTGTAGAAGCATAAAATACCCAACGAGGTGCGGCGGCGAGGCTACTTTCACACGGCGTTGTCGTCGGTCCACGCCGTAGCTTGTGAGACAGCCCCACGCGGCTCCACCCCCTTCTTGCTGGCTCCCGCCGACTTGGCGGCAGTAGGCGCCGACCCCGCGGGCGCCTTTCCAGCTGCTTGGAGAGCCCTGGGGCTCTACGGAACCGCTTAAGAGCTGTTAAACAAGTCGGAAAAGTTCTCAAATCGGTGAAAAAATGGCCGGGCCAAGAGGCTGGAGAGCCCAGCGGCCCGATGCCCGGCGTCGGCGGCGTCCGTAGCCGTTAGGCGCAGTGCCCACCGCCCTCATAACGTGTGCCCCCTGGCAAAGGCCTTCATTATCCACGCAAGCCTCACCGCCGCAGTCTCGACAGTTGTGTCATAGGCCGCGGCCCGCTGGACATACCATCTTAATATTTAAACTGGCAAGTCGTGAGATCTGTGGACTTGCAAGAGCTTTTGGAAAGAGAAAAGGAGGCCAGAGAGATCAGGAGGAGGGAGGCCGATTGGGAGTTTATCAGAAGCCAGCCCCCCAAGATCAGAATTGCGCTTGAGTTCTACGTAGAAACCGGCGACTTGTACATGGCGGCTAAGATAGCGGGGTTGACGACAGATGAATTTAACGAACTCAGGATCAAGGCCAGAATACCCCATGTCAACTGAAGCCGTGGTAGACACCTCATTCTTAATAGACTGGGCAAGGTATTCGAAACGCGAGTTAATATACGAACTTTTTGACTTGGTATGGATACCAGAGCCCGTGTTGTCTGAGATAAAGTCTGCCTCCGCGTTAGAGTGGGTGGCGCAGTCAATTGCCTCGGGCAAAATGGCGTACCTACCGGAGTTCCCCGAATACAGGGAGGCCGCTTTGAGGCTGATAGCAATGAGCAGAAGATTTCCCGTCCGGGGGCTGGACTACCCCGAGGCGTACTGCATAGCGCTGGCCGAGTCAAGGGGTCACGTGGTGCTTTCAGAAAACGGCGGCGCATACGCGGCGCAGTACTTATTCACAAGGGCCAAAGTTTGGCGGGCATTTGAAGTATTGTATGAATTAGTAAAAAGAGGAAAGCTGTCAAGAGAAGATGTTTTAAAATATCAAGAGGAGGCACATCACAGATTTTCAAGACGGGACTTACAAAAACTTGGCTTATGAGCATCCCAGAGTGGCTACTAGAAAGAGAGGCGGAACTACGCGAATTGAGAAGAAAAGAGGCCGACTGGGCGTTTATAGAAAGCCTCCCGCCGCCTGTAAGAGGCGCCGTGAAGCTGTTCATCGAAACAGGAGATTTAAGACTTGCACAGAAAATATCCGGCCTAGATCTCGAAGACTTTGTAGAAGTCCTCCGCAGAGCCAGGGTGTGGATAACATGAGCGATAAACCTCTGCTGGGAAAACTTAAAAAACCTCCTAGAATAGACAGACAGAGGGCCCGTAGCTCAGCCTGGATAGACGGGGTCGACCCGGTTCACAGCGGCGGCCTTCTAAGCCGTAGGTCGTGGGTTCGAATCCCATCGGGCCCGCCACGAGTTCTTACGGCGGTCCTCTCCGCACTGTCGAAACACGTAGTGGCGGCCGCGGTGAGGCTCTAAGGGGCCCCTCGCGTCTTGGCGAGTGGGGCTACGCCGCCGCTGGCTACTGGCTTAGGTACAAGTCGAAGGCCTCGTCGCCGAGGACGATCTTCACGTGGCGGGTCTTTTTCGTCATTAGCCTCCTGGGCTTAAAAACAACGCGGTAGTCGCCATCTGGGAGTTGCTCATACTCCTCCACTCCCCACTCCTCACCTGCGCAGTCTGAGAGGGCGTAGGCAAAGTCTTCGAAGTAGTCGTATGTCCCACATGTGTAGCACATGTTGCCCGAGAAGCGGGCCACTGCCACGTCTGGGCCTCTTGCCTCGACCTCTACCACAGCCTCTGCGCCGAACAGCCTCTTAAACATGTCCAACGCGTATTCTACACACTCCACGCCGCCTCCTCGTTTTGTGTTTTAATCTATTTTGAGTTGCACATCTGCCTCGACTTCGGAGGGCTTGTAAACAGCCTCCAAGACCTGGCCCAAGGGGCCGCCTATCTTCGCCACGACGAGCTTCCACACGTAGCGCCTCACCTCCGGCGTAGGCGGCCCCTGGCAGGCCACCCCCACGTCGAAGGGGCCGAACTCGGTGAAGACGTCTTCCATGCTCCACTCCCCCTCTAAGACAGTCAAAGCCACTCTGTCCGGCATGGCGGCGATCTTGTCCACAAGATCGTCGTGGTCGAAGGGGCCCACCGCCACGACGTACGGGGCGAGGAAGAGCACATCGCCATGCCATCCGCAAGGAAATGTAAAAACCAGCACCCGACTCGGCGAAAGCTCCAAAACCTTCTCCACGACATAGGTCCTGTGCCTCTGCAAAAGCACGGACATAGCCTTATACAAGCCGTACACGTCACCCCTCCACTCCCTAGAATACACGATAAGCCTCCGCACAGCTCTCATACCGCCAGTATTTTTAAACTCCACGCCCCTTTCTTTACTCTAAAAAACAATAAATAATGTTTATAAAAGCGAATATATTAATTAAATATTTTATATTTTATATAATTTTTTTAAGAAATGCTTATAGGCAACCTCTTTCCAAATTCTCATGGGCAGGTCAGCCCTCTTAATTATAGCTGTGTTGGCCGTCGCGGCCTTAGTTACATACCTCGCAGTACAGAGGCCAGGCGCGCCGCCTTCTACACAAACTCAGAGCCCAGTCAACAAGTCTACGGCGTCCCAGACCACGCCTAAGCCCGCATGTTCTGGCTCCCCCCTTGGGTACGTGGCGCCGACCTTGGTGCCAGTTGTGAAAGACGCCGTAGTGGCGGCCCACATGTCGCCAGACGCCATACAGTCCGTCGGAAGCGTAGAGGGGCTGAGGCGTATCCAGCAGGGAAGCGTCCCGGACGTGTTCGCCAGCGTAGACATAGAGCTTGAGGGAGACGTGAAAAAGACCGGGCTGACCAGGTCGGTGTACAGCCTAGGCAGGTTCAAGATAGCTCTAGCATGTATGAGGCTTGTGAACCACGTGAGAGACGTCGCCAACCTCACCACCGCCCTTGCGGACCCCAACAAGGCGCCCATAGGGTACAGAGAGCTGGCCCTGGCTTGGATGCTCTATAAGGCAGGCGAGGCGGACCTATTAAAGAAGTACGAGGCGCTGGGCATACGCTTCGTCGAGACGCCCAGCGGCGTGAACATAACGGTGCCCACGACCCTCCCGCCCACTGAGAAGACGCTTGTGGCCCCCAACCTAGACGCCACCTGGACGAAGCTTGAGACAGGCGCCGCGGACTGCGTCTTCACCTACACGGCATACGTGGCGCCTAGGCTCAGCATGGCGAAGGCGGGGGAGGAGAAGATCTGGGACGTCTACGTCGCCAACTACACCAAGGGGCGCCTCTACATATACGTCTTCAAGCCCCCCTACGACTTCGCCCAGGATCCGCCACAAGTGATATACGCCAACTTCGTAGACCCCGCCGGCAGGGTGGTGAAGACTATACGCGTAGGCCACTTCGAAGCCTTCGTGGCCTCCTTCACCGAGAGGGGCGACTGCGTCGTTGAGGCCCTGCGCAGAATGGACCTGGCGAAGTATGGACTTATTCGCTAAGGCCGTAGTAGCCGTCACGGCGGGCCTCCTGGCGGCAGTCCTCATGGCGGTGCCTCTGGCGTACGCCGCCGCGCCTCCTCCCGGACTCGCAGAGGCCCTCTTGCTGACCGCCGCCTTCGGCGCCGCCGCGTCTGCCACATCCCTCGTGCCTGGCATGGCCGCCGCCATGGCCGCACGCAGAGGGGGGCGCCTGGGAGCCGCGGCGCAGGTCTTGTATGTACCCGCCGTGTTGCCCCCAACCGCCGTCGGCGTGTTGTTGCTGGCCACTTTCTCCTACCCCCGGGCCCTCTGCCAGCTAGGCGCAGAGGCGCTGTGCCCGTTAGCAGAGCTCAGCCTGGGCCACGTGATTAACCACCCCCTGGGGGTGTACATAGCCATGACGGTGATGGCATTGCCGGTGACCTTCTCTATTTACGACGGAGCGTTGAAAGAGGAGAGGGCCGAGGCGTACCTCCGCAGCCTCGGCTTCTCGGGCCCGGGGCTCGTCTACCTACTCATGAAGTCGCTTAGGCCGGCCACGGCCTCGGCCTTTCTATTCTCCTGGGTGAGGAGCTTCGGCGAGCTGGGGGTACTGTTGGTGTTCGCCTCCTACCCGCCCACCGCCTCGATATACATATACAACGCCTGGCTCATATACGGAGTAGGCCCCGCGGTGAGCGCCTCGCTTATAACAGCGGCCGTGGTGACGGCGGCGGCGTACCTCGCCAGGAGATGGCTCTACAGATAGAACAGCTAGAGGCCTACAGAGGCCGCTTCCGAGTCTACGTACAACGGCTGGAGGTAAACTCTGTCGTGGTGGTAGTCGGGCGGAACGGCTCCGGCAAGACCACGTTGCTAGACGCAGTGGCCGGGTTCATAAAAGCGCGCGGCCGCGTCGCGGCCTGCGGAAGAGACGTCTCCCAGCTCCCCCCACACAGGCGAGGCCTCGCCTACGTCCAGGCAGTGCCGGTGGACCCCCCCGGGAGGGTAGACAAGTTTTTAAAAACGGTGGCGAGGCTCCACGGCACCGAAGACCAGGTGGAAGAGGTGGCGGAGGCCCTCGGGATAAGACATCTCCTCGGCAGAAGCGGGGGGCTCTCCACCGGCCAGAAACAGCTGGTAAACCTGGCGGCGGCCCTCCTCGCAAGGCCGTGCGCCTTCCTCATGGACGAGCCCACCTCGCACCTCGACTGGATAAACAAAAAAGCCTTCAACGACATAGTTAAGAAACTAGGCGTGCCCACGCTATACGTCACACACGACCCATTCGAAGCGATGTACATAGCAGACACAATATGCGTCATGGAAAACGGCACAATACAGACATGTGGAAACAACACGAGACAAATAGAAGAGGCGTACCGCCTGGCAGAATCCCTATGGATCAGCCAAGACAGAAAAACCTAGAAACTGATATGCCCCAAGACTGCCGAGAAATAGCGTAGTCGTATAGTAGAGCCCCCAACGCGAAATTTTAGAGCGGCTGTTCGTTAAAGACCGATCGAAGAGGTGGAGGGCCTCGGCGAAGTCGAGCCCACAGAGGCGACCAAGTGGCTGGTGGCGTCGGCCTGACTCCGCCTACGACGCGTTACTAGGCTGGGGGTGTTGAGAAAAGGCTTTTTAGAAAGGGTAAAAAAGTTGGGGAGGGTTTGGAAAAGCTACTGTAGCACCCAGATGGGCGGGAAAGTGGCGTTTCTCAACCTGATGCCCAGCAAAGCGGCGGCGGTGGATCCGATCTGCGGCATGAATATTTGTATATCCTTGAGCGGCCTAAGCTTTACGGCAGACCCGGCGTAGATGCCGAAAAACGCCCTAAGCTCCTTCCACGGCCCCAGTCCGTCGTGGCACCCCACTGTACCAAAGAGGCTCGGCACTAACACAACGTCTTCACCCGTGGCGTCTTTGTCGTAAGTGCAGTACCCGGCCTTGACTGCGACAACTACGTCTGGTATTCTGGAGGCGGCGGGGCCGTCTAGGTATACGGCGGCTAATTCGTTTCCAGACAGGGGGGCTAGAGGCTCGTACGCGTCGCCCCGCCTCGCGAACACGGCGGCGATCACGTTCTCACCGTTCCTGGGGTCTCTGATACTCATGAGCGTGTCCACCACCTTGTTGACCACGGCGTTGTACATGGCGGGGTCCGCCTTGTACTTGGGGTTAATGTAGACGTAGGCACCGTAGTAGTACGCCGCGGACCTCTGAAGATCCACGCTCCCGTCGCTCTTTAGATAAAGTAGCCCAGCCTTTCTCAAGGCTACGTTAATACGGACGTTTCCTTTGATCTCCCACTGCCCGTGGTCGCCTGTGATCATTAAGACGTCTCTGGGGCCGAGCCTCTTCATTAGCTGGCCGAGGTAGTAGTCTATCCTCTGCAACATCCCCACGTAGGTCCGCTTGGCCCACTGGGCGATCTGCGGGTCGCTGTAAGGCTCGTTGGGGTTGAACAAGCCTAGGACTAGGTGCTCCACGGGGTCCGGCGTCACATCGTAACCTGTAAAGAGATCGAAGTTAGTGTTGTCGAACATAAACAGGTTGGTGGACCAGTACCAGTCCACAGTCTTGTTAATGATCTCGCTTATCGTCGTAAAGTCCAGCTGGGACAGCAACGATCCTCCGAAGAAGTAGATGTCTATGTAGCCGTTCTTGGTCACCACCTCGTCCCAGTACTTCTGCTTCAGCTGTTCAGGTCCTTTGAACCAGGCCACGGGGGCGTTGTAAATTATTGCATTGCCCTTGAGAAGCTTAAGACCTTCCCGCGTGAGGTTCAAGGCCTTTAACATAAAACTCGTCTTGTAGGAGGTGTCTTTGTACAAGACGTCGAGTGTGATGATTGCCCACTGGCCCTCTGAAACCTCCCCTATCTTCTTCTCGTTGGACAGAATCTCCGCCCGCCTCTTTCCGCCCTGGTCGTACACCACGAAGGTCAAAGACGTGTTGCCAAGGTAGAAGACAGCGGCGTACGACGCACCCTGCGGAGGAGTGACAAAGAAGCTGGGCTTGGTGTACACATACGCCCTCTGTAGCTCGGGGACGCCAGATGAGTACTGCTTGGTAAGATACATCATCACCGCTCTGTCGCTCAGCCTGTTAGCCCACGTAGGCACGAATCCGTGAATGAAGTTGCTCACCACCACTCTCATCCCCGCCCTGTCGGCAGCCTCCCACAGAGTCTCCGCCATCAAAACCCTTCCCAGGTATCCGACTTCGGTCTTCCCCCCCTCGAACGGAGATTTGAGGTACACCGAGTTACCAATGACGCCGTGCACGCCGGTGGGCGCCCCGGTGAGCATGGCCGCGTGGTTCGGAGAAGTCTCGGCAGGAAACACCGGAGCGCTCCAACCGTATATGCCATCTTGTATAAACTTTGCAAAATTCTTTAAAGTCCCGTTCTTAGCGAGTTGCACCACGTCGACGCCCCTCAACGCGTCGATGCTAATTAGTATGACCTTGAGGCCCTGTGAATCTCTCGCAGCCTGAAACTGTGTGGATGATGCATGCGGAGTCGACCCGCCAAACTGCGGCGGCGCGAGATCTGCACCCGCCTGGACCTGACCTTGAGATAGGCCTAACACCATCGCTACTATCGCCGTCGCTACCATTGCCATCACCACCAGTCCCAGCAACGCCGGGACGGAGATTTTTACCCAGCCCATGGGCAGACAAAAGTCTCTTCACATAATTCTTATTCATATTACAGAACTGCAAACCATTTCATGACACATGTCATGAAAACTACGTTGGTAATATGAATAAGAGGTAGACTCAGGTAAGCTCAGCATATGAAAACCGGCACCTCTGCGAAGACGCCTCACGCCTCCCACGTTTTCAAAACCTCGACACCGACCGCCCAAAAACTCAAGCCACGGCCAACGGAGACGAGCTGCGCAAGACACACGCCGCCCCGTCGGGACCCACCAAAGGCAAATCAGAAGCCCTAGAGCACGCCGCCCCTCTGTCCACCCCAAGGAAAGTGGACACACAGCCAGTCGCCACCCAACCACAGCCTCACGACGGCACAGCTAGACCCGGCGCCCCCCTTAAAGACGTGGCGATTAGCCATGCCCACATCTCAACGTTATACTACGCGCACCGACACGGCTAAACACACCCTTTCAACATCGCCGACTGGCCCCCCACTGCAAAGGCAACGTCAACACCACTAGCATAAATAAAGGTCAACGCCGAACTCGACGCCTATGCACAGCACACTATTAGATAATAACTCCTTTTAAGAAACACCACCGTGCTTCTAGACGCAACTAATAGTCATGAGCGACGCCGCCTAATTGCAAACCTTCTAAACGAAGCTAGACGACGTTGCGGCAGGTTCGGCGCCTAAAACCTGCAAAGTCGCCCCTACAAAAACCGCCGTGCCCATGAATCCCTCTAAGCCCACCAAAGCCCAAGAAGACATGCCCCACACCCGAGGCGTACCAGTGCCACACGCCGGGCCGCGTCCCCGCATACATCCACACCACCTGCTCACGTCTACATAGGTCCCTCGCTCAGACCCGTGAGGAGAGTTGCGCTTATAAACGAGCCCGGCACGCAGTCGCCTTGCAACCGTCGCCGCCGCGGCGGCACATGCGTCTGGAAGCAACGCCAACCGGGGAACTTGCCCCGGAGACCAAGTCAAAAGGCGGCAGGCACCACCAGCGGGTCTAAACGGCGAGTAGCAAAGCGGCTGAGCGCCGACCAGCCCACGTTCCGCCGCCCATCTGGACTAGCCAGCAACCTACGTGCAAAACGAGGGGCCGGCGAAACCCCCAGAGCCGCGGCAACCCCCACGCGATGCGCAGTATACAGCTCGCCGACCTCTAGGCCTGCTGAATAGCTGAAACAGCCCGGCGAGCTACAAGCAGCCAAGTCGCACACCAAACGCACAGCACATAGGATTCACCCATCGCAACGCCGTCGGAAACATGGACCCCCGAACAACACAGCTATACAACACACTCCCCAAGTCAGACGAAACGACATTATCCACTAAAGAGCAGGCCGGCGTTACGATCGGCCCGCCGGGATTCGAACCCGGGACCGCCCGGTTTCCACCGTCCACGGGGTTGTGTGGATAGGTGTCCCCCGTGGGGCTAACCTACAGCCCTGCGCATGACCGGCCCCCTCCCATTGTAACAGTTTTGGCTGGTTTATAAGTTTTTGCCGCGTAGGCTTCGCAACAGCTCTCTGGCCCAGCCGCCTACGTATATCCTCTGAGTTCTTGCGCCTCTTCCAAGCCTCGGCTGGTACTGCTCGGCCTGCTGTTCGTAGGGGGTTCCTCTCGACAGTTCTTTTAACAACGCCGCGAGTCTGCCGGCCGCTTCCTCGGCCTCGGCCGCCGGCGTGTTGAGCTCGCCTTCCCGCTTGTCTCCTCTTTTTCTAAACCTCAGCGTGTAGAGCCGCCACATCTCGCCTTGTTTAAAGGCGAGTATGTATTTGGCGGCGTCTTCTCTGTCTTCTGCTTCTACGATCCTGACGTCTTCGCGCCACAGTAAGACGCGGCCCAACGCCTCTGCGGCTTTTTCCTCTTGTATTAAAAGCACCTCGGCCGCCTGGGGGCCGAACTCTAGTCTGCTTCCGTGTCGGTGCGCCTATTTTTTCCAACGCCTCTTCCACCTCGCCCAGCGTCTCGGGAGGCGCGGCGTGTGGAGGATATAGCGTCCACCTCAGCTGGCCGCCCCACTGCGAGGGCTTTGCCAAGGCCGGGGAGCTCCATGCGGCGTGTCGTATTATAAAAATCGGCCTTCTCTCCTCGTCTAAGCCAGCTAGTCTCACCTCAACCACGTCGTTTTTGTAAAGCAACGCGCCTCCTACAGCCGCCTTAGGCAGGCTCCCCGCCGCGGGCTTCGGCGCCGCCGCTACCTCTTCCCTGGCGGCGACGTGGCTTGCCCGGACGGCTTCTTTGATTAAGCTGTCTACTGCATCGCTTGAGTTTAAGCCGAGGCTTCTTGCCAGCTCTAAGTCGCTTACCAGCGTTCTGCCAGACGTGCGCTTGATCTTTAAAAGGCCTCCGCCTCCTCTGACGGCTAGCTCGACCCCCTCTGCGTCCCACTTCTTTATATACACCTCCAGCCCGCCTACCGTCGCCTTTATCAGACTGCCTTTTTGTAACGGCTCTGGCGGGGGCCACAGCCCCTTGAAGAGCCAGTACGCCTTCTTCGCCTCTTCAAAGCCTGCGAGGAGCCTCAGCCTAATCCACTTGTGGAGCTCAGGCGTCTTGCCCGCAGTGTAGAGCGTCGAGAGATCTAATAGAGGCGCCGCTCTTATTTTTGTCAACTCCTCCGCGGCGGCCCTCGTGTCGCCAGGTAGTTCCACCGCCTCTTCCGCCGCCGCCTTGTCTTGGGCGTTTCCACGGCCCTCAGCGAGTATTTCAAAAGCGTATCAACGGCGTCTTCGTACCCCCTCTGTACTACAATCTTTACGCGGTCGTGACTGAGCGAGCCGTCTCCCAGCACGAGACCCAGCAGACCTGCCGGGAGGGTCATTGCGTCTGCTATTTTGCACAGGTCTTCTAAGAGTGTGACAAGATCTCCGCCAGGTCTCTCAACTCGATTTTCTCGCCTAGCACCTTCTCCAACACGTTTGTCCCAGCCGCCTCCACCCAGAGCTTGAGATTTGCCAGCAGTCCTCTTACTTTTTTAAGCCCGTCGACGCCCAGCGTCCTTACTGCCTGCCATATGGCCTCCTTTTTCGTAGTCGTCTCTGACCCGCATGTAACGTCACGACGTTCGTAGCCACGCCCCTCCAAAAGCCAGTAGAAGTGACGCCCGTCTTCGTGGGGCTACCAGCTGTGGCAGTCTGGGCGCTGGCGAACACGGCCAACACCAGCGCCACGTAGACGGCTAACACAACTTTCTCCGGGCG
>JBEULK010000060.1:0-20750 GCA_041287325.1 Pyrobaculum sp.
GCTACCATCCGTGGCCTGGTGGTAGTATTGTGCCTGCTGGTATCCTCGTGTTGCGGGGGATGAGCGTGCCTAGTTTGTAAAATTTCTTGCCTCTTACTTCTATGGGTTCTAGTCTTTCACGTCCTTCTCTGAGGACTGACATGGTTACTACGTTTGGCTCTACTACGGCTTCTGGCCCGACTACGCTGTAGGAGATGAAGGCGGCTCTGCCTACTGTGGCTTTTTCGCAGATTAGGCTGTGGCTGACTTCGGCGGAGCTTCCCACCACGCTACCTTCCTCTATGTACGTGTAGTTGCGAATTAGGGCGTGGCTTCCTATGAAGACGTTGCGTCCCACGTATGCAGGGCCTTTTACTACTGCGTAGTGGTCTATCTCGGCGCCTTCTTCAACAACTACGGGGCCTTCTACAACCGCCGTGGGGCTTATCTTGGCCTCTGCTATGTACGTACGCCTAGGCGCCACGTGTTCGAGGAGTTGTAGAAGGTCTTCTGGGTGGTTTACGTCGTGCCAGACCCCGCCCCATGGGACTACTACAATTTTCATCTTCTGAGCGGCTTCGTTGAGGGCGTCGTAGAGCGACGCCGCGTTTTTAAGCAAGCCTCTGGGGAGGAGCGCCACTCCGCCAAAGATCCACTGTCCTTCGCCGCCTATTCTTGCCAAAAGGCCGCCAGCTTTTGTCTCCACAACGCCGTATCCCTTGGTGGCTCTCATAGGCACTGCCAGCAGGGCGCCGTCTGCGCCTGCGGCGACTGTGCTTTCGACCACCGCCCTGTAGGCTCCTTCTTCTACGTAGACGTCACCGTAGGCCACTAATATGTGCGTCTCGGCCCCTAGGTACGACTCCGCAACCGCCAGCGCTTGTTCTACGCCTCTGCCGGGCTCTTCTATGTAGGTATACGGCTTCTCCTCCGGCGCCGGCGTGGCTACATAGACTTTGCCAAATAGCTTTGCCAAGCTGTCTGCTGAGTATTGATACAGCCTTTTTCCGCCTACCTTGACGTAGGTCTTGGGTAAGTGTCCTGTGATTTTTTCAAAGGGGCCCGGCTTGCCGCCTGCCAGCACCACGGGGGCGATTTTCATATTACTCCACTGTGACGGTTTTCGCCAAGTTTCTCGGCTTGTCTGGGTCGTACCCCCTTTCCACGGCGGCGAAGTAGGCGAGTAGCTGCAGGGGGACGACGTACACCACAGGCGCGGCAAGCTCGCCGACATCGGGGACTTCTACCGGCCAGTCCACCTTTTTGGCGAAGTCGCTTTTCGCAGGGACGACGCCTATTACGCGGGCGCCCCTGGCCTTCATCTCGGCGACGTTGCTCAACGTCTTCTCCCGCGTGGATGGGTCGGAGAATACGAAGACCACTGGGTAGCCCTCCTCTACTAGGGCTATGGGGCCGTGTTTTGACTCGCCCGCCGGGTACGCCTCTGCGTGTATGTAGGCCACTTCTTTCAGCTTTAACGCCCCCTCCATGGCCACGGGAACGGCAGTCCCTCTGCCTAGGTAGTAGGCGCTGTGCCTCTGCCTAATTTTCTTCGCCAAGTCCTTCACCACGCCGGCTGTGCTTTCCACTGTCTTCCTCACGGCGTCTGGGAGGGCTTTTAGCTCTCTTTCGTACTGCGCCGTGTCGGCGCCTATTAGCCTCAAGGCGGCGACGTATAAAGCTGAGAGCGTGGCCACTTGCGTGGTAAACGTCTTCGTCGCGGCGACACCTATCTCAGGCCCAGCCCTGGTGTACACCACCAAGTCGCTTTCTCTAGAAAGGGTGCTACCCACCACGTTTGTCACGGCCACCACCTTGACGCCTCTCTCTCTCATGGCCCTCACAGCCTTGATTGTGTCTATCGTCTCGCCGGACTGGGAGATGGCCACCGCCACGTCGTCTCGGTCGAACAAGGACTCGTATGTGGCGTATTCCGACGCTATTATCGGCATGGGCGTCAGCCTCAGCCGCGGGAGGAAAGAGGCCAGGACCAGCCCCGCGTGGTAAGACGAGCCGGCCCCCACGATGTATACATTCCTAGCTCTGACAAACAGCTCGGCCACCTCCTCCAGTTGCCTCCACTCCACGCCGGCGATGGTGCTGGCTAGAGACTCCGGCTGTTCGTAGATTTCTTTTAACATGAAGTGGGGGTACCCGCCCTTGGTGGCCATGTCGGCGCTCCAGGGGATCTCCTCCACTCTGTGAGCTATGTCTTGCGGCACTCCGTCTAGTTCTATGTACACCTCCCAGGGGGTTACGTAGCCGTACTCCCCGTCTCTCACCGCTACCACTCTCCGCGTGTGGTCGAGGACTGTGGGTATGTCGCTCGCCACTATGTTAAAGCCCTCCCCCACCCCTACTATCAGGGGGGAGAGGTTTCTAGCAAAATAAATCCTCTGGGGGTCCTCCGCGTCTATCAGCGCGACGGCGTAGGCCCCTCTGATCCTCGCCAGCGCCTTTTTAAACGCCGAGAACGTATCCAAGCCCTGTTTCTTGTACTCCTCGACTAGGTGCGCCAGCACCTCTGTGTCTGTCTCCGACTTAAAGATGTGGCCTTTTTTGACCAGCTCTTCTCTTAGCTCTGCGTAGTTTTCAATTATGCCGTTGTGCACCACGGCGATTACCCCGCGGCAGTCTGTGTGGGGGTGTGCGTTTATCTGGTCCGGCTTGCCGTGGGTGGCCCACCTTGTGTGGGCTAGACCCGACGCCCCCTGCAGGGCGTCGAAGCCGTAGCGCGCGGCGACCTCGGCCACCTTGCCCGCGTCTTTTCTAACCACAAGGCCCTTGTCCACGACGGCCACACCCGCCGAGTCGTAGCCCCGGTACTCAAGCCTCTCTAAGGCGCGGCGGAGGATTTCTCCAAGGGGTCTCCGGGGGCGCTCGGCAAAGACTATGCCAAATATTCCACACACAGACCTACACACCTTCTGTTATATATTCATTGCGACCGCCGCGGCTGGTAAAAACAACGAAGCCGTGGAGTCTCAGCGCCGCTGAAGGCCGTTCACAAGTCACATGAACCGCTTGTCATCACGTCTTTTTCAACTCGTCGATTTTTATCTCTTTACAACTCCACCTCAAGTCTTTACAACTCCCCAGGACGTAGACCACGGAGGGCTTTAGCATTTCTAAAAGTTTTTCAAGCGGCTCTCTCGGCCTCAGTATTGGGGCCTTTATCTGAGCCCCCGAGGCGTATTTGTGGCCGCCGCCGCCTAGCGCCGTAGCTACCTTAGTGCAGTCGTAGGGGCCTTCTCTGTGGGCGCCGCAGTACAGCCTGTACCTGCGCCTGCCTCTGCGCACCAGCACATTTACGAACTTGGCCCCCCTTTTCTCTAGGGTTATTACCAGCGCCCGGTAGGATATTCCCAGGTGCTCTGGGCTGTATATGAACAGCTCCTCCTCGACGGGGACGGCGTCTGCGATTTTTAACATTAGGCGTTCTTTTTCCAGACCCCTCGCCGCCATTGTCTTTAGCGGCTCTTCTTCTAACGCCGCAAGCCCCTTCTGAGCTAGTTTGGGAAGGGCTTCTAGCTTCTCCTTCTCAAAGCCGTGTCTGATTGCGAGGTCTAGTAGCCTCACTTTCTCGTCTACTACGTTGGCGGTGTCTGTCTGAATCGCCGCTTCTACGAGCTCTTTGGCGACGGGGTCTTCGTCGAGGCCTAGAGCCTTGGCGGCCATCAGCGCCGCCGCGGAGGCTTCTGGGTCGTAGTACTCAACCTCGGCGCAGGGCTTGTTGGTCTTGTGGTGGTCTGCCCTGACCCTCGCCTTGCCCGGGCAGGGGAGGTCTGCCACAAAGTCCCAGGTAATTGTCTTAACCCACCGCTTCTTCACGTCTGAGGGGCCCATCAATACGACGACGCCGTTGGGGTGACGCCTTAGGAACAACGCCGCCGAGGCTATCCCATCTACGTCGTTGGAGTCGCACATGGCTAGGGGGAGTCCTCTTAACTTAGCGGTCAGCGCCGTTAATAGCTTCACCACGCCGGCTAATGTTTAAATTTTAAAAAGTTCTTATACGCGTTGAGGCTGGGGTTCTACGGGCGTAGGAGCGTGTATGAAGTTGTGAAAAGAGTCGTCTTTGACGTCGGGTTGTTTGAAAAAGGCGACGTCGTCGTGGTGGACGCAAAGATGCGCGAAAGAGGCGACGTCGTGCTTAACTGCGATGACTATCTATGTGTGGCTAGGGAGCTCTTTACAGCCCTTCCTAGGCTCTTAGGCGGCGGGCGGCTCGGCGTCGACCTTGGGGCGTCTAAAAACGGGCTTGCATACGTCTGGAACGGCGAGCCTGTCCTACACGCAGTGGTGGGTTGGCCGACTGTGGAGGAGGTGCTCAGAGAGGCCGCCCCAGTCCGCGTGCACGTGGGCTCGTCGCCGTTCGTAGACGTGAAGCGCGCCGCCTCGTTGTTGAGGTGCCGGGAGGTTAGGCTTGTGGACGAGCTCGCCGCCAGCTGGTCGAGGGCGTGGCTGAGGAGGCGCTACCCATGGCTCGCCGAAGATGAGCTAGATGCGCTGTCTTTCACATACCACGATGGAGTGGCGGCGACCATATGCTAATATTATACCAAGACTCTTAAATAGCCAGACGTTGTTTGTGGTGGTGTTTGTAGTTAAGTGCTACTCCTGCGGCTTCGTGCTCTACAACGACAAAGAGCCTAAGACCGTAGAGGCAGTCTTACGAATGTGGGGCGGGGTCTGCCCCAAGTGTCTCTCCCCCCTTGAGAAGAAGCCAATTAAAATAGCAGTGGGGCTAAGGCGCAGATAAAAATAAAAACCCCTTCCTAACCCCCTCCTCATGGACCGAAGAGAGAAGATACTTCTTGTTGCCCCAGCTCTGCTAGCCGCCTTCTCTATCGCGCTGTACCTAAGGATGTACAGGGTTTTTCTGTGGGGCTGGTGGCTCGACGAGTTTGACCCCTACGTCCGCTACTACTTGGCTAAATACACGCTTCAATACGGCGTGGGGTGGTGGTGGAGCGGTGCGCACTTCACCCAGTTCTGGTACCCCTACGGGGTGGACTGGGGCAAGGTGCTTCTGCCAGGCACCTCTTTCTACGGCTTGTTTACATACTTCCTCTTGTCGCCCTTCGGCGTAGACTTGTGGCACGCCGTGATAGCCGCCCCCGCCATTTTTAACTCGCTGGCGGTGTTCTCCATGTTCTACCTAGGGTATAGAGTTGGCGAGGAGTTGGGTATACCAAACGGCGGGGTGAAGGTGGGGCTTCTGGCGGCTTTGATGACGGCGATATCCCCGGCGTTTATTGAACGCGGCTTCGCGGCGTGGTTTGACGACGAGCCTATAAGCCTGTTTCTAATCCCCCTCGGCCTAGCCCTCCTCCTTGACGGCTTGAGGCGGCCGTGGCTGGGCGCCCTCGCGGGGGCGGCGCTGGGCTACGTGGCTTGGACCTGGGGCGCTCATTTCTACGTCTGGAATCTCGTCGGCCTATACGCCTTGGTCCTGCCGCTGTACCACCTTCTAAAACTCGCCTCCGCCCCGAGGCCGACCACCAAGGGGAGGAGAGTCCAGGTCCCGCCGGCAGAGTTGCCCTTCAACACGCGCAACTTCTTCTTGTCTTACCTCCTCTTCTACGCGGTGTATTTAGTTTTCGTCGCCACTATTCCGAGGTACGGGGTTCACACCGTGACAAGCGCCTTTAACATACTGCCCACCTTCGGACTCGCCGCCGCCGCTGTGACGTGGCTGTTAGACGCCAAATTAGGCGTCACAAGAACAGTAGAGCTCTTAAGACGCTACATCTGGTACATCGTCGGCGTCGTTGCCGTCGGCATAGTTGCGTTTGCCGCGGCCCTAGCCACCGGCGCCATAGGCGGCAAGTTCTTAGCCACGTTGATGCCCCTCGGCAGGTCTGCCATAGTCGCCAGCGTCGCGGAGCACACCACCACCACTTTTACGCAAATTGTGCCTAGGTATGGCCCCATACTGCCTTTCATCGTCGCCTCGGTGCCTTACCTCTTCACGCCAAGCGGCTTCATGGTGCTTACATACCTAGCCACCGCTGGCTACGCCGCCGCCACGATGGTCCGCCTCTTAGTACTGCTGGCACCCGCGGCAATCCTAGCCGCGGCAGTCGGCGTGGTAAAGGCATTGGAGAGTAAGAGGCTGGGCTTGTTGATGTTGTTGGCGGCCTTCCTCTCTTTGACTTTTCTGTTCCTCTCCGTGTTGCCAGCCGCCACGCCCAGAGAACAACACTTCGCGGGCGTGGCCAGGCAACCTACCCAAATCGCCACGTCTGCCGTGGGCGCCATCAGCGCCGACTTCCTCGACGCGTTGATGTGGCTTAAGACAAGGCTTCCCCCATACGAGCCGGTGGCCTCTTGGTGGGACTACGGCTACTGGATATCGATAATTGGCAACAAGACGAGCCTCGCCGACAACTCTACTATAAACGCCACGCAGATCGGCAAGATCGGCCTCGGCCTCATGGCCCCGCCGCAGATAGGCATGTCGATCTTCACCAAGGAGTTTAAGACCAAGTACGTGTTGGCCATCATGCCGTATACGGCCTACCCGCTTACACTGCCAACCGGCCAGACCTTCGTTATGTTAGTACACGAAATGCCGCCAGGAGGAGACTTCTTAAAGTCGTACTGGATGGCTAAGATAGCTCTTGAAAACCTTCCCGAAAGAGCCGGCAAAATACTAGGAGGCAACGCTACGAATTTTGACAACTTCTTCTATACAAAAGTCATGTCGTACCCCGGCGGGCTGGTGGATAACTACGCCTACTTCACCATACTTCAGCAACCCTACCCAGTGCCTATTAATCTCAACAGGACGCTTTACACCACGTTGTTTAGCAAGATTAGGCTGGTGCCGATGTTTGGAAACTACAGCCAGTACCTCCCCTGGGTTTTTGAAGGCGTTGTAACGCAGAGCGGCTTTACGCCATTTAGAAGCATGAGCTACGGAACCGCCACGCTGGTCGGCGGAAACGTCTACCTGCCCGGCTATGCTCCCCAACTCGCCGGCGTGAGGTACGTAATTGCTGGGTGGACTCCGAGAGGAGTGAAGATCGTGGTCGACCCCTTGACCGGCGCGTCGGAGGAGGTGCCTTACATCACTGCGGAGCCGGGGCCTCTTAGGCTGGTGTACGTTTCTAAGCCTTTTGGGTGGGTTGTGATATATCGGTTTGAGACGTAAGGTCTTTTAAAATCCTCTCCTTCGTCTCTTCTCTAACTGGGAGTGCCCCGGTGGCCAGTTTTTGCAGAATTCTATACTTCTGGTACTTGTCCTCTGGGGAGAACTTGGGGGGGTGCGGCACTTTTAAAGGCCCTCCGCAACGGGGGCACTTATCTTTAGACAAGGTGTAGGCGCCGCACTTTTCGCAACGTCTTAGCAACGACCTCATTCAAGTCTTTGCACGGTGGCGATGATTTTATACTTCTTCTGCAGGGTCTGTAGGATGTTTGCCACTTCTGAAAAAGCCGCCTCCACCTGCTTAGGCGCCTGGCCCACTAGGTCTATCCTGTACCTCGGGGGGCCTATTACGTACAGCTTTGTAGATACTTGCGGGAATTTTTCCGACAAGGTTTTTGTCAACTCGGCAAGGGCCGCCTTTAGCTTCTCCACGCCGTCGCCGTCTACGCTCACCGCCTTTATGATGCCGGAGATTTTAGTCGGCGGTATCTCTATTTGCTGTCTTGCAAGTTCTACAATAACCTCTTTTAACTGGGGGTCTAGTTCTAAGTCGTCTAAGACGTGGGGCCCTGTCTTTACCACGTCTTCAAATACTTTAAACGGGTCGCCGTACTGCTCCTCTAAGTACCACAACACGTTTAACGCCTCCCCCGTCTGGCGGCCGAGCTTCTTCATGGCGATTTCTAAGAGCTTCAAGACTCTGACTCTGTGTCTGTACAATAACAACTTTTTTTCCTTCTCGTCTACTCTTACTCTTTTCAGCGACACCTCCACTACTCTCATCTTGGGGTTTACGCTGATAACTTTAAACACAGTCTTGTTACCCTCCTTGACGTAGTCTCTGACGCTGTGGAACCAGGATTGTACAATTTCTTGCGTGGGGGCAAAGGCCTCTAGGTCGTACTCGTCGAGGTAGACGTATACTCCGTGTTCTGCAATTTTCTTAACAGTGCCTATTACAAGCTCGCCTACGTCAGGCAACTCTTTTTTAACAAGTCTCATAGACTAGCCGGTTTTATCTATTCTAAAATTTTTACAACGTGTCCAGACACCCTCGCCTTGCCACCTGTGGGCTGTGCGAGGACTCTGCCGCAGACTAGACAACGGACAACAATTGAGGCGTGGCTAAAAGTGACTTGTTCGTTTCCACAGTCAGGGCATCTAATTCTTATAAACTTTGACCGGGGTTGTGGTATTAGCGCTTTACTAAATCTCGCCGGCATGATTATACTAATTCAACCTTTTTCATTCTTCCAATACTTTTAATTATTTTATATCCACATTTTGTACAAGTAAATACTAGAGTTACTTTTTTATTTACTTTTGCAAATCTTTTTTGCTTAGGCTTAGGCGTAGAGCCGTAGCCCTTAAGCTTGCGTTCATACCTCCTCTGTCCCTCTGCCAAAGCCCTCCTCTGGCCGCCGTGGTAGCTAGACACAGAGTGTGGCGTATGTGTATTACAGCGTGGACAATACATGTTTACGCTCTTTGGAAACTTCATAGCCGCTTGAAAAGCAGTAGAAAATAAACTTTACCACTCTAATCTTCTTACGAAGCCTTGTTCTTCTAAATCTTTGGCGTCTCTAAGCGGAAGCTTCGCTAAGTCGCCTTTATTGAAAGGCCCGAGCTGGATGAAGTCTTCTGTCGCGATGACTGGATACGGCGTTAGGAACTGGACGATTACGTATTCCTGTTCTTTCTTTTTCTGTGGGTGCGCCTTTAGTATTTTCATAAGCGGTCTTACAAGCCTTTCCTCCTCTGCGGTTAGCCTCGCGGGGATCCTTCCCTGGGAGAGCTCCCAGAAAATCTTACGCGTCCTAATTTCTAAAATTGTCAACAAAACGGCGGCCACGTGTTCTTTTGTTTTTTCAAATAGGCTCTGCGGCAAAGGCGCGTTTTGAGCTTCTTTTACAAATAGCTCCGCGGCTTCTGCATAAGAGGTAAATGGAGGGTCTGATAAAAACCTAGAGTTAACCTCTGCCTGGAGCCAGAGCCTTAGTTTTTCAATCATATATCTTCCCAAACTCTTGTAGTTCTAGGTATATGGCGAGGTATGATGGCAAAGTCTTGATGTCGCCTTCTTCTGCCTCTACTTTGTCAAACAACACCACGCCGCTTAGCGCCTTCTCAAACTTAAATTTTAACTGTCCCTTTCTAAAAGCAATGGCTCTGTCAACGATGTATTCGACCTCTTTTCCCAAGTCTTGGACAGAGATAGGTAACGCCACAAGCCCCGTCTTGCCGTTCAGCGAGCCGGGTAGTCTAATAAGGCGGTGTATGTCCTGTGTCACGACCTCGTCTACCTCAACCATCAGCGCCTTGGGGTCGTCAACTCCTTTTCTAATACGGAGGAGGTTGCCCCTGACCTCCTCTTCGTAGAGCACGACTTTTCTTCTCCCGACACGTATTTGAAACTTTGCCAAATCGAGGCCAGCGGCTTTTAGGTAGTTTACAAGTTCTCTCCTCTCTTTCTGCCCCAGCGTGGCCACCTCCTCCCCCGCCACGTGTATGTGAAAGCCTCTGTTACCTGAAAACACCACCTTTGTGGGCTTTAGCCCCAGCTCCTCGTACAAGACGTCTACCAGCTTGTTGGCCTCTTCTTTTGCATCTTCTAGGCAGAACAAAGACACCATTTTACTTTCTTTACAAGCCTCTGTGTCTAAGTGGTCGCCGTCTATGTCAAATACGAGGTCGGCGCCGAGCCACCCCTTGTTCTCCATGTCTTCCTCCCCGGGGCGCTCGTAGTAGGCGGAGGAGGAGTAGACGTGGCGGGGGGTCTTTTCTACGACAAACCGCCTAAGCTCCTCTAAGTTTTTAAATGCCTTGTGTCTAATCATTCCTCTGTCGCCAAACGGCTGGAAGGCGAACTCCCTCTTCTCCACTGCGTCTACTTCAAACTTTGCATAGTTTCTATAAAAGTTTCTAAAAAATACTTCGACGATCACTCCACTCTCGGAGCGACGAAGTAGGCAATTCTCCCGCCTTGCGGTATGTCAAATGTCAACAAGACGGGCTTTGCGGTGGCTATCTCCACAGTGACTATGTCGCTTATTTTAGAAGTCCTGCTGACGATGTCGACTAGGTATTCCAGAGAGTACCTCGCCGAGGCCGGCTCCTTGACGTCGAAGTCGTATACCAACTCGCTGTTTCTGTCTAGCCTGACCTCCACCTCGCCTTTGTCGCTGGTGGCGCTTATCACAAACGCCTCTTCGTTAGCTTCGAACTTAACCTCGTCGGCTATGGCATCGGCATCTTTCACGGCGGAGGCCAAGACGTCGCTACTAGTCTTCACAAGCGCCGTGTACACCACCTTGGGGGTGGGGATTTCCTCAGCCACAACCTCGATGAGAGGCAGAGTCACCGACCTCACAGATTTGCCCACTAGTTTTATCCTCACTCTAGACTCCTCAATTTCAAAACTTATCTTATCGCCTTTCTTAACCCTGCTGAGGAGTTTTTTAAGGTCTTTGAAGCTGAGGCCCATTTTAATCTCCCCCTCCGTCTCGGGAAACTCTTCAAAAGCCTCCTTAGGCATTGTGAGGTCCACCATCGCAGTGCGCGACGCGTCCAGCGCCCTTAGAAACAGCCCGTCTGGCCTGATCACGAAGGCGGCTTCTTCTACTAGCACCGAGATGGAGTCTACTATATATGCAAACTCCTTGGCGTCCATGTAAGTTAACACTGGCTTAGACATGGTATTAGATAATGCCCACTTTTTAAAAAATTAGGACTTCCACCCTAGGTATTACTCGTACTCTCTCCACGTGTGGCCGCAGTTTGTACAACGATAAAACCTTGTCGGAGGCTCGTCTGCGGCGCGGGTTTGTTGTACCCAAACGTACGCCTCGTCGTGGCCGCACTTAGGACATCCCCTTGTCTTCACCTTGGGCAGGTTAACTGTATTATTGTCCACCACAATTATAACGTTTTTGTTTTCCACAGTGGTCTTGCTTTGGTACTTGTTCTTCACGTCTTGCGACACCTCCTCTTCGTAGCCGCATTTAGGACACCGCAGTACTGTCTTATCTCCTCTCTTCACTGGGACTAGCAAGCTTTTGTCTCTAGGGCAGAACTTCACAGTCGCCCTGTCTCGTTTACCTTTAAAATCTTTTCAAGGCAAAAATCTTATAAACGGGAGTAATAGATGAGGTGTGACGTCAGTAAAAGACGTGCCAGCCGACGTCTTAATTGCAGAACTTGCAAAATACATTAAAGAGAACGTGCCACAGGTGAAGCCTCCAGTGTGGGCGCCTTTTGTTAAAACCGGCGCAAATAAGGAGAGGCCGCCTATGGATCCAGACTGGTGGTATGTGAGGGCTGCCTCTCTCTTGCGGAAAATATACCTCTACGGCCCGGTCGGACTCGGCTCTTTGAGAAGCGCCTATGGCTATAGGGCAAAGGTGGGAGACAAGACCCGGCCTGAGAGGACGAGGAAAGCCGGAGGCGCAATTATAAGAAAGATCTTACAACAGTTAGAACAGGCTGGGTACGTCTCTAAGACAAAGCAGGGAAGAGTGCTCACGCCTGAGGGCAAGTCGTTAGTAGACAGAATAGCCGCGAAATTAGCTAAGGAGCTGGTAAAGACTAGGCCTGAGTTAGCGAAGTACATCGCCCCACCAAAGGAGTAATGGGAGAAGCCGACTTTGAAGACAGAGAGCTGGAGGAAATCCGTAGGAAGAAGCTAGAAGAGCTTCAAAAACAAGCTGAGCTGGAGAGACAGGCGCAAATAGCAGCCGCTCAGCGGAGAGCCGCGTTGAAGAAAATACTCACGCCTGAGGCTCTCTCTAGGCTGGATAATATTAGACTTGTGAGGCCTGAGGTGGTAGAGGCGCTGGAACAACATCTCATATCGCTTGCTACGTCTGGTAGAGTGAAAGTGCCAATAGACGACGCGACGCTTAAGAAAATACTTGAAGCTATCTACAGCCAAAGCAAGAGGGAGTACCGCTTCAAGCTCTAAGTTTTTAAAACTAGGTTTTTCACGTGGCTATGGCACGTAACAAGCCACTTGGGAAGAAGCTGAGGCTCGCCGCTGCGCTGAACAGCAATAGAAACCCGCCTATCTGGGTTGTGGCAAAGACAAAGAGGAGAGTGACTAGGTCGCCAGCTAGGAGGCACTGGCGTAGGCAGAAGCTCAAGGCCTAGCCGTTTTTATCGCCCTCACGATTTCGCCAAGCTTTTCTGGCTTCTCCTCGGCCACAGTCCCCGTCACAATTACGTTTGGCCTCTCCCGGGCCACAGCGGCGGCCGCCTCTCCGCCTCTAATCCCCCCTCCGACTATTAGTATCCTCGGGAAGGCTTTTCTAACCGCCCTCACCATTTCAGGTGGGACCGGCTGCGGGGCGCCGCTCCCCGCCTCTAGATATACTGCACTAAACCCGATATACCGAGCCGCCAGGGCATACGCCGCGGCTAAGTCAGGCCTCGTGTAGGGAATCGGCTTGCTCATAGAGACAAAGCCCGCAGCGCCCCCATCCCCCACTATTATGTAGGCGGTGGAGACCACCTCCAACCTTGGGAAGTGTTTTGCAATTAGAACAGCCCCCTGCACCTGGGCCCCCACTATGAAGTATGGGTCCACTGAGTTCAACACGCTTAGGAACAACACCCCGTCCGCCGCGTCGGTGAGCTGGCTGAGAGAACCTGGGAATAACAACACGGGGACATGCGCAATTGACTTAATCTCTTTCACCACCTCCTCTATCTGCCGCTCTCTAATGCCAAGCGAGCCGCCCACTAAAATCCCGTCTGTACCTGCCTCAAGCGCCAGCCTCGCAATTTTTAGATAGTCCACCGACTTGTCTGGATCAATGAGAGTGAAGTGTCTTACCCCCTCGGCGAGGTATTCAAGCACTCCCATAGCCGCTCGGCACCCCCTGCGTCATCTGTTCTGGCTGTTTCCGCACACGCCAGCTGACGCAGTCTGCCAACAGCTCGTTAAAGGCTTCGTCATGTGACTTGGCGGCTCTCTTCTCTGGGTTTCTTAAAAAAACCCGTCCATCTGCTACGCCTGCTTCCGCCGCCGTCCACACGCCGCAGACGCGCGGCACGGAGTATAGGTCAACCACTGATACACAGAGGTGCACGCAACTTGCAAAACATGAGTATATAACAACACATGGCGAAAAAGCCGACTTACAAATCCGGCGGCTACACAAGGCGCGCGCTGGTCACGTGCAGTTTTGCAACTTCTTAGACGCGCCGTATCGGCGATTCGAGGCCTCCTTGGCGACGTTGACAGGCGACCGCGGGGCAACGGCACAGCCAGGCGCGAAGGACAAGCACGCAGGCGTTAGAGGGGGCTATTTGCATTCACTTTTACTCCTCTTCCACGCCTTCTTCCTCTGCCTCTCCTCCTTCCTCAGAACCCCCTTGGCGGTGAGCACCCCCGTCGCTCTCAACGGGGGGAGAAATCTTGCCCTCTAGGTACATGTCCACAAAGGCGTTGTAGTAGTCCACGGGCATCCAGCCGGGCCTCTCTTCGAATTGGTGACGCAAGCCGCAGTTGCCGCATATCACCAAGTAGCCCCCCTCGACTTTTTTTACTGAGACCAGCTGCGCGCCGCAATGGGGACAGGTGAAGATTTTTGGTAACGTCCTCTTCGGCTTTAGGATTACCTTTCTTCTCTTCCTACGCCTACCCATGGCCGACTCATGGAGACGTTATATAAATATGAGTCAGCCGTAGCGCCTCCGGTCACCTCTCACCGTAACCCTGACGGCATCACCGCCGCTCACGGCGGCACTTGTTTAAAAGTTTAACGCGGAGTAACCTACACAGTTATTAATGTTTTTAATCACATGTAGAAATGCGTATATGCGATACCTCCACAGCCTTAACCCAGTTGCTAAGGTAGCTGACATCATCCCCCAGGTGCGTAAAATCGCTGAAGTTAAAAAAGTCGCCACTTGGGACGCCCTAGGCCACGTGGTCGCCAGAGACGTGGTGGCTCAGCACGATTACCCCCCGTACCCCCGCGCGACGTATGACGGGTATGCGGTAAACTCGGCCGATACCCCCGGCAAGTTTAAAGTAGTAGGCACAGTGTTAGTGGGGCAACTCAGAGGAGACGTCAAAGTAGACAAAGGAGAGGCTGTATACGTCAGCGTCGGCGCGTTTCTGCCAAGCGGCGTCGACGCCGTGGTGCCCGAGGAGGCTGTGAAAAGAGAAGGCGACTACGTCGTAGTAGAGCAAAAATACCAGATGTACGACAACGTAGACCCCCCGGGGTCGTACGTCCGGCGCGGCGCAGTGGTTGTGAGGCAAGGCACTGTCCTCACGCCGTTTGACGTCGTTGGACTGCTCGACGTCGGCATTACCTCGGTCTATGTCTACCGGAAGCTGTCCGTAGGCATAATAGCCACGGGAGACGAGCTGATTGCCCCTCCCATAGACCCTGAGGTAGCCAGCCAGTTAGTAATGAGGGGAAAGGTAGTCGAGTCCACCGCGTCGCTAGTGGCGTGGTACATCACAAGCTTTATGCCGTATGTAGAAATTCGAGAAAAGATAGTCACGGGAGATAAGCACGAGGAAGTGAGGGCATATGTGGACAAGTTCTTGTCGCAGTACGACGCAGTGATTATCACAGGCGGCGCGGGGCCTAGCGAAATAGACCACTTCTATAAACTAGGCTACCAAGGCCTCAGAGGCTTTCGTATGAAGCCCGGTAGACCGACCAGCGTGGCTGTGGTAGACGGAAAGCCTGTATTTGGCCTATCGGGCTACCCTCTCAGCGCCCTACACGGCGTGGTACGCATCGTAGAGCCAGTGTTGCGCCACATGGCAAATGCGACGAGGCCGATGAGCACGGGCTGGCTCTACGCAACGATAACGCAAGACGTCCACGGAGAGATGGCGCAGGTAGTGAGGGTGAGACTTGAAGTAGGAGAAGATGGGGTGTACGCAACTCCTATTAAAGTACGTCACCACACGTTCACCGAGTCTGAGGCTTGCGGCCTCGCCCTCGTGCCGCCGGGAGGCGTTAAAAAAGGCGATATAGTACCCGTCTTGGCGTATAGAGACTTTAAGAAATAGCCCTACACTTGGCGAGCTTCACCACGCCTTTCTTCGCCAGTTGGTCCACGGCGTAGAGGATGTACCCAAACCGCTTCTCTACATATTCACTACCGTACCACTCCAAGTGGGCGTTTATCAACTCGTCTAGACACCACTCCGTCTTCCCCGTCTCTTTCACGATCTTCATTATAAACCCGGCGGCGTCCTCGACGGCGTTCCACTGATAAGCAAACCAGACCCACTCCCTCACCTCTACTGCGTAGTAGTCCGGCACGTACTTAGTCACAGTGGTAATTACCTGAAGCGCCGCGGTTTTCACCTCCCTAGGCTTACAACACTCCTCCACTGTCTTTTTTGCCAACTCCACGCTGTCGCCGGTGTCCACGATGTCGTCTACTATCAACACCCTCTTCCCAGAGAGGTCTACGTTAAGGGGGTATTTGACGTATGCCTTCTCCGCCACCTGCGCCGCGGCGGGCCAGTGTACTACTTGGACGCTTAATAAGTCGCTCACGCCAAGCCAGTCGCATAACAACCTCGCCGGCACGTAGCCGCCGCGGGCCACGGCCACAACTACGTCTGGCAACCACCCGCTCGCCCTGATCTTATCAGCAAGCATCCTACTCCACTGCACAATCTCGTCGAAAGAAACTAGTTTAACCGGAATCTTCGCCATGGCGGGTCACACTTTCGTATTTTTAACTTTCACTTGCACGGCTCCAGCGCCGTGAAGACGGAGCCGAAGTCCCGGCATTTAACCGGGCCCTTAAATTCGTAATCCCACGTCCTCACAACCCCACAGTCCATGTCCACACATTGATTAAACAAGAGGTTGCCCACTGCGCAACTTGCCCCGCCGCACGCGGCGAACTTATCCCTCCTCCTCCCGCCGTCTACCATCATGTTGAAGTTTCCCGCCGCCATGTATAAGCCGGCTACGTTAAAAGCCACAAGCCAGCGCCCCAGGACCCTCACCACTAGGTAAGGAACCGCTCTTAAAATACCCAAGTCGACAGCCACGCCGCCCGGCACCACCACGGGGTCCAAGGCCGAGTATATGCCGAGTAATAAATACCAGCTCTCCTCCCCTGGGGGCAACCTCCACGTCAAAGCGCTGTAAATGCCGTATCTCAACGCCACGACGAAGCCGCGCCAGCTCCTCTCTATGTACTGCAAGGCGTCGCCGAACTTTAAAAGACCCAGCATAGCCCCGAGGACCCCCTCCGCCCTCGGAGGCAGATAAGGCGTACGTTCTCTCAACCCCCTCGCCGTGGCTAACTTCCAGAACCACTCACAACGACGAGGGGGAGCCGGCTGCCTTCTGTGGTAAATATCCCAGAGAAATGAGGCCCCCTTTACAAGCCAGTATAAATACTCGGCCAAGCAGTCGCCTGCGTTGAGGCGGGAAGTGGCGTACAACTCTGCGAGCCTTAGCTCTTTGTTTAACCCCTCGACAAAGACCTCTCTGTAGAAAAAACGGGGCCTCTCCGCAGGACCGCCGCATAAGTAGTTACCCCCCACCCTCACGGGGCACCTCAAAGCCTGCCTAAACACCAGCTGTCTCCCGCCTACGTACAGCCCGTCTTCTCTAACCTCGACAGCCCCGACGACTGAGCTGGAGCCCAGCCTCACCCCCCTCCCCTCTATGTATAAAACTCTGTTTGGAGAAATCCTCACCTCGACGTAGTCAGCGTTCAAATCCTCGATCACCGATCTCCCTCTGCCTCTCGTCACTCTAAACTATTTTGACATCTGAATTAAAAACCTTTGTCCCCGGCCCTCAGCCAGGCAAGAGACGACAAGTCTATTCCCCTGCCTTTTTTAATAAGCGAAGTCATATTCCACGTAATGACGCCAATAACAATGTGTTTACACAACTTGCCCCCTATGGTGTTCCCCTCGCAAGTACACTTAGCGCCGTTTACCCCAACCGAGACGTAGTACCACACGTCTGGCCTGTGCTCAGACCTCACAGCAAGCCTCATGCCCACCACCTCCCCACCGCGCTCTACAACTTCAATAATCTTAACAGTCTCGGGAGAGACGTAAAAATAGAGGTCGAGGACTTTATCAATACGAACCCCCAGGATACGCGCCAGCGAGATAAGAAACGTCTTGACCTGCTCCTCAAGCGACTGCATTTACAAACTCCTCATCCCCAGCGATAATAGATATGCGGGAGTCCACGTCCTCCTTCCCATATATTACATATTTAAAACCGCGTACATACCGCCCCACAGTTAAGGCCCCCGCCACGTCTAAAATTCTCAACTTGCCCCGGAGGTCCACAAAGCCTCTGGCCAGGCCTTCTACTGTGTACGAAAGCTCCGCGGCTGAGCTCCCCAAGCTCCTGCCCTTCAGCCCCCACTTCCTGACAACTTCACAAGTCTTCTCAGGAAAGTTGTTGCTAACGGCGACGAAGACGATCGTGCTCTTAAAGCCCAGCCTGCGCAACGAGGCGCCGTTCTTCCGCGCGCCGAGCTCAGGCGAGGCTGTGTAAACCTCGCCGGTGGGAGGCACGGAGACCACGGCGTATTCTAAATCTCTAAGCGTCCCCTCCCTGTACCTCCCCCCAGCTATTGAAATAGAAAACAGAGGAATCCCAACGGCGTAGTTATAAGAGCCGTCTAGAGGGTCTAGTACAAATAGAAACCGCTCATCCCCCCAGCGGTAGTAGCCCTTCTCCTCTGCGTAGAGAACCCCGCCTTCTTTAAACGCCTCTTTTAACATCTTATAAGCCATGTCCTCTACAGCAATGTCTATCTCCCTCGTCACGTCATCTTCCTTTCTAAAAACCACCTCCACGCCTCGCCGAGCTTTAAAACTCTCCAAGAGGAAGTGAGACAGGCGCGCCGCGACGGCTTCTAACACGCCGAGCACAGCACATTCAACTACACTATTTAAATAATACCACCCCCTACGCAAAGCCCATTTAAAACACTGCCCCTCCCCCCACATGGACAAGACTAAAAAGAAGTTCGTGTTGGCGTCGGTCGGCGTGTTCTAAACCACTTTTTTCACGTCTAGAAAAGCCTCGGTAAGCCAAGCCCCCTCGGTTGCCAGCTCTAGGTCAATTATGTAGTCTACATATCTGGCGACGCTGCCCACTGCAGTTATGTAGTCAACTACGTCGTTGCCAAGTATCCTCTCCAAGTCTCTCAAGCCGGAGACCACGAAAACGTTAGGCTTCACTCGGCCTGAATATATATTATACACCACCTCCACCACGTCTTTAAAAGTAGTGGCAACACGCATCTTCCCCTCCCCCAAATCCACTGGCAGAGTAGTAGGCGGGAAAAGCGAGAGGTAGAAGACCTCGCGCCTAGACGCCACCTCCTCCAACTTCTCCGCAAGCTTCTTCTTACTCGTGCTGAACACGCCCACCACTCCGGACTTGTACAACTCACCCACGCCCAGAAGCTCTGCGTCTTCAGAAAGCGGCGTCTCAGCCACAATAGGCTTCTTATTCGGGTAGATGTAGACAAGCCCCACGCCCTCTACAAAGTCGAAAAGATATCTCTCACTGGGAGGGGCAAAGCGCGATTTTACAAGTTTAATATACCTCACAGTGTGGCCCAGGGCGTTTTCCTTATACCCAACTTTAATCAAATTGTCGGCGATGTAAAACACCTTCTCCGCACGGCCCACGGCGACGATAGGCATGTCTTTAGACAGTTGATAAAGAAAGCCGTGCACAAGCTCCTCCAACTTCTCATCTCTAGGCGCAATGCCGTTGACCGCGTCGACCACCAACGCCTCGTACTCGTGTATATGGTCGGCGACGAACTTGGCGATGTTGCCCCTAAAAGCCCGAGGGAAGTCAAAAACATAAAACTTGTCAGCCCTAGCCCCAACCCTCATAAAAACCTCCTTCAAAACGCCAGGAGGCTCGTTTGTGCTAATCCACATAACCCTATTGGCAACACGGTCTGCAATCTTCGCCGCCACGCTAGTCTTCCCAGACCCAGGCGGCCCGTACACCACCGTAAACCCCCTCGTAGCGACGTCCTGAATAACTGCCACAGTAAATAGTAAACACAATATTTTAAAACTTACAACAATGCGTAAAAGACTCAGCTAAAAGCTTCAGTACATAGTTTTCTAATATGCCCCTCGCACGTTTAAGAAACCTCTCAGGGTCAGACCGCTCCTTAGCCATCGGCGGCACTATATAAGCCCTGCGCTGAGTGACCACAAAACCTTCAAGAGATATGTTAAACAGCCCAGAGTTGTAAAACTCCGCCAGCAGACAAGCCAAGCAGTTAAACATACGACGAGGCAGAAAGACAGACACCTCCCCATTAAGCGAAAACTCGGCACAGTCCTTACACTCGCCACCCTCCACGCATTTCATAGTATACACAGCGCCGAGCTCGGTCAAAGCCACGTGATAGTCGCCAATAGAAGCTACACATTCAAAACCACGCCCCCTCACCAAAAACTTAGCCGCTACCACCTCGAAGACAGACACAATGCCAGACTAACCACCTCTAAAAACCCTTAAGCCCATAAAAAATAAAAACCCGCCCTTACACCCACTTAGGGCCCGTAGTCTAGCGGTAGGATGCCCAGGCCCTCTGCGGGCCGCCTAAGCCTTACAAGGCACGCCCGCTACAGCTTAAGAACGCGGGCGATCCCGGGTTCAAATCCCGGCGGGCCCACTCGCCTTACTACGCGGCCTTTGCTAATCGCCGCCCTTCGTTTGCTAGGCCGACCCGCGTCGGCTCTGCGCGTCGGCCCCAGGTGTGCGGCATCTTATTGAAGGCGTCGGTCACGTAGGCCGTAAATGCGGCATATCTCAGCAACGACGTGGGCCAGTTCGCCAAGCGTCTTGTGTTGGTGACGTTGATAAATCTTCGCGGCGCGGTACGCCAGGGCAATTGGTATTGCCAAGTCTATCTGTCTCCCCTCTTTCTCGTACTGCTCTAAGAGGCGCCTAGCCGCCTTCACGTCTAAGACCGCCTCGGCTGTCTCCACCTCTAGGTATGCCAGTTCTTTGTAGTTTCGGCCGTCGCCGACATAGTACTGCCCGACCGCCTCAACCAAGTTGGGTGCCTTCACCTGGGGATGAGGGCCTCCGCCTCGCGTTCCAACGCCGCCTCCGGGTCGGCGTCTACGTGGCCAAATAAGACTTGAAAACCCGTAGTCCGTCAACGACCAGGCTTCTCTTAGACACATCAAGGCCTCTTCGACGTCTCTAGGCATCAACGACTCCACCCCGCCTGCCTCTTTACGCCTAAAAAAGGAAACCACTCTCTCCAGCGCTAAAACGCCTCCCCACTCCGCCACATGCCTAGGAAGAGGCATACAAACTGCAGGACACCTCACACTGCCTTATTCCGTCTTAAATTTTAAGCTTACCCTCTGGGCGGCTGTCAAGAAGCCGCACGCGACGGAGGGAGGGCGCGCCGAGGGCATCGATGCGTGTCTTACGGATCGGCGGGGCACGCGTTTAGAGAATTGGCGCTTGTCCCCCATGCGTCGTAAATATGAAAGGCTACCAAATCGCTCATCGGCCTTACCACGCTTGCCGAGGGGAGACGGCAGAAGTTGAGCACGCCGGGGGGCGACGTTCATACGACGGCCCTCGGCCAATTG
>JBEULK010000061.1:0-2631 GCA_041287325.1 Pyrobaculum sp.
TCCTACGCCACAAGCCCCAGTAGGCTACCAAGATTAAGATAGTCTACCCCACCCCTTCAGAAAAATAAGCAGTGGTGCGGCCGCCGGGATTTGAACCCGGGACCGCCCGGTCTTCAGCCTCGCCGGACATTTGTCAAGGATATATTTGACATTTGTCCACGGGCGCTCTCCCGCTGAGCTACGGCCGCCGTAATGTGAGTTATCTCATCTTTTTAAATTTTTCCCGACGCCTAGCTTGGTTTGCCGTCTGCGCATCCAGGGTCTTGATTGCCTCTCTTGTCTTACGCAACGCGCCGAGTCTAACGGCGGGGGTTTCCTTGTTGTTAATACTTGGCTACTTGTCTGTGGCCATCGCCGCGTTGTCGCTACTTCGTCACCCCATTAAACCCCAGTCGGGAACTTTGAAGTCTTTTCGCAGTGGGTATAGGGGCTTCCCCGTCTTCTCGTCGATGCAACAGTCTGGGTCTAGGAGGAAGCGTTTGCCCATGTGTGGATTTCCGTCGAACCATATGCCGAACATCTCGTGGCACTCCCTCTCCTCGTAGTCGGCGGAGGGGAATATGTCGGCGATTGAGGCGATTTTGGGGTCGTCCCGCGGTATCTCGGTCCTAATGTGTAGTAACTGGTTCTTGAGCTCGGGGGCGAGGTATGAGGCGAAGACGTACATCACGACGAACTTCTTTTCGTGGATGTAGTCTATGGCGCTTAGCGAGAGGACGTGGTCGAAGCCCATCTTCTTAACTGCCGTGGCCACGTCGCGGATTTTCTGCGCAGGCACCATCACGCAGAGGTGGCCCTCGGGCGTGACGCCGTGGGACAGAAAGGCGTCGCCCAAAGCGTCTTTTACCTTCCCCAGAAGCGGGTGGTCGCCCTGCGGCGGGCACTTCGGGGGGGCCTTTACCGCCGACATACTAAGCCGCCTGCTGAGGCTGTGCTGGTTGCGCCGTTGGCTTTGCAGCTGGCTTCGGCGGAGGCGGCAGGTAAGGCGTGAGGTCCACCTTGACAGGCTCTACGTAGGGACCTGGGTTGTCCTTGATTTTGTTGTGTAACATTATAAAGGCCCTAATGACGGCCTCTGGAGTAGGCGGGCAACCAGATATGTACACGTCTACAGGCACGACAGTGTCCACCTGGACCACGTGATAGGAGTTCCAGAAAAGCCCGCCTCTCACGGCGCAGGCCCCCATGGCGAGGACGAACTTAGGCTCAGGCATTTGTTCATACACTAGTTTAAGCACCTTAGCCATCTTTTTTGTAACTGTGCCTTCGACTAGTATTACATTAGACTGCCTCATTGTGTGGAAGGGCAACACGCCCCACCTCTCGGCGTCGAAGCCCGGGCCAGAGGTGTGCGCCACCTCTACTCCGCAACAAGACGTGACGAGGTGGACGGGCCACAGAGACCACCTAACCCCCCACTTAAAGACTTTTTCCAACTTAGCCTTCTTCATTAAAAACTCTCTCAAAGCTTGTGACATAGACCTACGGTAGAAATTCCTTTAAATATGTTCCTACTAATACACAGTGACTGAAAGGTTCGGCGCTGAGCTGTGAAGACTAGCCCTACACGAGGACTACCAAGTGACGTACACCAACTTTTGAGAGATATCCCAGCCCAGTCTGTCCAGCCTCCTCCAGTCGTCGTCTGACAGCAACCAACCAACTGAGCCGGCGTTTTCTGCTACCTGCTCCGGCGTCTTTGCCCCAGGTATTGGGTAGATCCAGGGGTCTCTAATAAGCCAGTTTAAAGCCGCTTGCGAAGGCGTCTTGCCGTACGCAGAGGCCGTACGCCTCAGCTCTTCCACCAGAGGCCACGCGGCGGAGAGGTTTTTCTGAGTAAAGAGGGGGTCGTTGCGTCTCACGTCTTCAAAAGAAGGAACGACCTCAGGGCTGTACTTCCCAGTGAGCACGCCTTTGGCAAGCGGACTCCACGCAATAAGGACAATGCCCTCCCTCCTGAGATAAGGCAGTAGCTCTTTGTCGGCCTCTCTCTCAATAAGGTTGTACCTATTCTGCGACGTGACTATGTCTACACGCGACAAGCAACTCCGCGCGTAGTCTAACAACTGGACGGGGAAGTTGCTGACGCCGATGTACCTTACGTACCCCCTGTCTACGAGCTCTTCTAAAGTTTTCATCGTCTCACATATAGGCGTGTTGTGCCAACAAGCAGGCCAGTGGATCTGGTATAAGTCAATGACGTCGACGCCTAGCCTCCTCCTCTGGTTCTCCACAGAGGTGAGTATATCCACACGTCTCAGCCAATCTCCGTGTATCTTAGTAGCGATGTAGACCCGGTCCCTGGCCCCCAGCTCTCTAATAGCCCTGCCCAAGAACTCCTCGCTCCTTCCCCTGCCATACACCGCCGCGGTGTCGAAAAAGTTTATGCCCACTTCTAACGCCTTGGCAACCACGGCCTTTACTTGTTCGTAAGAAACAGGCCCCCACGCGTCGCCGGAAAGCTGCCAAGCCCCCATCCCAATCCTAGACGCCCTCATGTCAGTCCTGCCTAGCCTTATGTACTCCACAAAACCACCTACATGTAAATTAATTAAACACTGGGTGAGTAAAAGATATAAATAACGTTAAATGCTGATTACGGCGGCGGTAGTCTAGCCTGGTTTAGGATGG